>CAZKWA010000008.1:0-64580 GCA_964556345.1 uncultured Alcanivorax sp. | reverse complement strand
CGGGCCACCGGGCACGTCGGCGCCGTGGTCATAGAAGATTTCGGAGCTGGGCCCGCAGGGGCCGGTGTCGCCCATCTGCCAGAAGTTGTCCTCGTCCAGGCGCGAGAAACGCTCGGCGCTGACGCCCATCTCCTTGAGCCAGATGTCGGCGGCCTCGTCGTCGGACACATGGACCGTGATCCACAGCTTCTCTTCCGGCAGGCCCAGCACCCCGGTGAGGAACTCCCAGGCGAAACGGATGGCGTCACGTTTGAAGTAATCGCCGAAGCTGAAGTTGCCCAGCATTTCGAAGAAAGTGTGGTGGCGGGCGGTGTAGCCCACATTTTCCAGGTCGTTGTGCTTGCCGCCGGCGCGCACGCAGCGCTGCGAACTGGTGGCGCGGCTGTAGTCGCGCTTGTCGCGACCGAGGAACACATCCTTGAACTGATTCATGCCCGCGTTGGTGAACAGCAGGGTGGGATCGTTCTCGGGCACCAGCGAGGACGACGCCACCACGGCGTGCCCCTGGCGGGCGAAGTAATCGAGAAAGGCCTGGCGAATCTCAGCGCTCTTCATACGCAAGCAACTACTTTAGACAGGGAAATGGGGTGCAAAGTATAGCGTTGTCAAAGGGCGGTTGCGATGGGAAAGGCGCGCCAGCTCCGGGCGTGCCTCTACTTGAGTGCCGCCGCCGCGCACACCGCCACCACCATCACCAGCAGGATCCATTTCAGCACCCGCTGGGAGACCTTGTGCGCGAACCCCACGCCCAGCCGCACCCCCACCAGGGTGCCGGCGGCGACCAGCAGACCCGGCAGCCAGGCGACCTGATCCCGCCATACGAAAATGCCCAGGGCGAGCACCGTGAAGCCGGCGGTGATCGCCAGCTTGAGGCCGTTGGTGCGCACCAGGTCATAGCGGAGCTGGCCCGCCAGCACCGCGATCAGCAGAAAGCCCACCCCGGCCTGGGCGAAGCCGCCGTAGGCGCCGGTCACGAACAGCCCCACCCAGGCCGCCGGCGTGTTGGCCAGGGCACGGGGCGCCTCGTCCGGGCCGGCCATCAGCGTGGACGGTTTCAGCACCATGACCGCCGCCATCAACACCAGGGTGATCAGCAGCACCGGCTCGAGAATGTTGGTGGGCAGAAAAGACGCCGCCAGGGTGCCCAGCAACGCCCCGGCCAGGGTCGGCACCATGATGCCGGGCAACGCCGCCAGGGGCATGGAGCCGTGCCGGTGAAACTGGCGCGCGCCCTCCAGACACTGGATCAGCACCCCCACGCGCATGGTGCCGTTGGCGAGCGCCGGCCCCATGCCGGTGAGCATCAGCAGCGGCAGAATCAGCAGACCGCCACCGCCGGCCAGGGTATTGATGAAACCGGCGATCACGCCGGAGCCCAGCAAAGCCGTCACCAACCAAGGGTCGCTCAGGTACTCCACGTCGAATCCCCGTTACCGGTTAATAAAGGGAAAGCATTATGACCTGTTCAACGGGGGAATAAAGCGGTGGCATCGGCGGAATCAGTCGAAATCCTCGTCGGCGGCGTGGTCCAGGGCGTAAAAGCACTGCTCGGCGTCGAACCCGCGAGCCTGCAGAAACCGCAATTGGCGGGCTTTTTCCTTGCGGTCCGCCGGCGGCTGACGGAAACGCCGGGCGTGGGTGTCGCGGGCCAGGGCGAACCAGTCGCAATCCGCCTCTTCAAGCGCCTCTTTCACCAGGGCTTCCGGCAGCCCCCGCTGCTGCAGTTCCGACCGGATGCGCAACGGCCCCTGCCCACGTTCGATGCGTGAACGCACAAAAAAACCGGCGAAGCGCCGGTCGTTCAGAAAGTCATGTTCCTGGCACCAATCCAGCGCCGCGTCCAGCTCGTCGCTGTCACCGAACTTGCGCGCCATCTTCACACGCAGTTCCGCGCGCCCGTGGTCCCGGCGCGCCAGCATTTTCACCGCGTACTGGCGCAGCTGGGAAGGGTCGGCGGGGCCATCCTCCGGGCCCCGCTGTCGCCGCCGCCGTTCAGTCATCCTTGGCGTCGTCTTGCTCTTCGCCGTCGACGGTGGCCGCTTCTTCTTCCTTCGGCGCCGCCACATTCAGCAGACGGGCGCGGATTTCCTTCTCGATCGCCTGGGCCACGTCCGGATGCTCCGCCAGATAGTCACAGGCGTTCTGCTTGCCCTGGCCGATCTTGTCGCCCTGGTAGGCATACCAGGCGCCGGACTTGTCCACCAGACCCTGCTGTACACCCAGGTCCAGCACTTCGCCCAGCTGGTTGATGCCCTGGCCGTAAAGAATCTGGAATTCCGCCTGCTTGAACGGCGGCGCCACCTTGTTCTTGACCACTTTCACCCGGGTTTCGTTGCCGGTGACTTCGTCGCCCTGCTTCACCGCGCCGATCCGGCGGATGTCCAGGCGCACGGAGGAATAGAACTTGAGGGCATTACCGCCGGTGGTGGTCTCCGGGTTGCCGAACATCACGCCGATCTTCATGCGGATCTGGTTAACGAACATCACCAGGCAGTTGGCGTTCTTCACGTTACCGGTGATCTTACGCAGCGCCTGGCTCATCAGGCGGGCCTGCAGGCCGACGTGGGCGTCGCCCATCTCGCCTTCGATTTCCGCCTTGGGCACCAGCGCCGCCACGGAATCGACGATCACCACGTTAACGGCACCGGAGCGCACCAGCATGTCGGTGATTTCCAGGGCCTGCTCGCCGGTGTCCGGCTGGGAGACCAGCAGATCGTCCACGTTGACGCCGAGTTTTTCGGCGTAGTCCGGGTCCAGGGCGTGCTCGGCGTCGACGAACGCGCAGGTGGCGCCCTGCTTCTGCGCCTGGGCGATCACGCTCAGGGTCAGGGTGGTCTTACCGGAGGACTCCGGGCCATAGATTTCGACGATCCGGCCCTTCGGCAGGCCGCCGATCCCCAGGGCGATATCCAGGCCCAGGGAGCCGGTGGAAATGGCGGGAATGCGCTCGCGCTTCTGGTCGCCCATGCGCATCACCGACCCTTTACCGAACTGGCGCTCGATCTGGGACAGCGCCGCCGACAGTGCCTTACTCTTGTCGCTCATTTGTGAACCCCTCTCCGATTCCATCCATTGGCACAGAAACTGACCCGATGGCCAGCACTGTCTTTCTGGACAGCATTATGGGCAGTGTTTGTTCAGGGTGCAACCCCCACCCGGTTCGATGCGATGGCCGCCATGATACACGTCCCGGCAGAGGAACAAATCCGCCGGACGGACAATCGCCGCCCGCGCCGCGTGGCGAGGGCGGCCCGGCGTTGTAATGATATCCATTCTCACCTAGACTTCGGGTTCTCTTTCTTCTCTTAACCGTCCGGGGGCGGCGTCATGTCCGGGGGAACGCGGGAATCCTTGTCTGTGCAGACCCTTTACACCGAGTACCACGGCTGGCTGCACCGGGTGCTGCGGCGACGTCTGGGGTGCAGCGACGACGCGGCGGATCTCGCCCACGACGCCTTTATTCGTCTGCTCAGCCACCCCCGCCCTCTCGATCACCACGGCGCCCGGGCCTATCTCAGCCGCATGGCCCGCGGGCTTTGTGTCGATCTGTGGCGGCGCCGCGAGGTGGAGCGGGCCTGGCTGGAGACCCTCGCCCACCGCCCCCGGGACACCGTGCCCTCCGCGGAACAGCAGACCGCCGCCCTGGAAGCCCTGGTGGAAGTCGACACCATGCTCAAGCGTCTGCCCGCGCCGGTGGCCCGGGCGTTTATTCAGTCCATGGTGCATGGCATGACGGGCAAGGAGATCGCCGCGCGGCTGGGGGTGTCCGAACGCACCGTGCGCAATTATCTGTCCCGCGCCATGCTCGCCTGCCTGCGTCTGCAGGCGCGTCTGGACAGCACCGCCGTGCCCGCGCCGGGCGACAAGGCATGAGCGCGCCGCGGCCCAGCCAGCAGGTACTGGCCGACGCCGCCGAATGGTTCGCGCTGCTGCGCTCCGGCGACGCCTCGGAGGCGGACACCCTGCGCTGGCGACGCTGGCTCCAGGCGCACCCGGATCATCAGCAGGGCTGGCAATGGGTGGAACGGGTGGAGCAGCAGTTCCACGCCGCCCGCGGCGACGACCCGGACCGCGCCGAAGCCACCCTGGCCCGTACCCGCGAGAAGCGCCTCGACCGGCGCGGCCTGCTGAAAGGCATGGCGGTACTGCTGGGCGTCGGCGGCCTGGGCTGGGCCGGCTGGCGCGCCACCCCGCTGCCCACGGTGGTCGCCGCCTGGGGCGCGCGCTACCGCACCGGTACCGGCGAGATCCGCGAGCTGGCGTTCCAGGACGGCAGCCGGCTGTGGATGAACACCAACACCGCCATTAATACGGCCTTCACCGACGCACACCGGCGCCTTGATCTGATCGCGGGGGAGATTCTCCTGGAAACCGGCGCCGACCCCCGGCCGCTCACCGTGACCACGCCACACGGCCGGTTGCGCCCGCTGGGCACCCGCTTCACGGTTCGCCACGACGAAGACACCACCCTGGTGGCCGTGTACCAGGGCCGCGTGGAAATCACCACCGGCGACCACCCGCGGCAAGTGGTGCCCGGCGGGCGGCAGGCGCGCTTTTCGCGCGGCCACATCGGGCCGGCGGAGACGGCGGACCCGGCGCGGCAAGCCTGGCACCGGGGCATTCTGGTGGCGGACGACATTCGCCTGGCGGACCTCACCGAGGAACTGAGCCGCTACCAGCACGGTGTTATCACGGTGTCGGCGGACGTGGCCGGGCTCCGTGTTTTCGGCGGCTACCCGCTGACCCGGCCGGAGCAAACCCTGTCCATGCTGGAAAATGTCCTGCCGATTCGGGTGTATCGACCGCTGCCCTGGTGGACCGAAATCCGCGCCGCCGACGGCCCGGCCGAAAAAAACCAAAAATAATTTGCCGCTTTTGCCGCCGCTGTCCGATCTCCTGGTAAATAACGCCGACAGGAGACACCGTGTCCTATACAACGAACCGCCTGCGGGCCCTGGCCGCGAGCCTGGCCCTGGGGCTGGCGCCCCTGCCCTTGCTGGCCACCAGCGCCCAGGCCGCCAACGCCGTCGGGCAACAGCAGTACAACATCGCCGCCGGACCGCTCAACACCGTGCTGGCCCGCTTCGCCGACGCCTCCGGGAATCTGATCGCCGGCAATCTCCGCCTGGCGGCGGACAAGCACAGTAACGGCGTGAGTGGCAGCTTCACCCCGGATCAGGCCCTGGCCCGTATTCTGGCGGGCACCGGTCTGGTGGCCGAGCGCGAGAGCGACGGGTCCTATGCGCTGCGGGAAGCTCCGAACGACGGCGCCAGCACCCTCACCCCGATTTCGGTCACCGCGCCCACCCAGTACAGCGTACAGAACAGCCTGAACTACGACCGGGGCGCCATCGAAACCTTGCAGCCGCAGGACATGAAGGACCTGTTCAAGAAAGAATCCTCGGTGGCGGTGGGCGGCTCCATCCCCATCAATCAGAAGGTCTATGTGCGCGGCGTGGAAGAGACCGCCATGCTGGTCACCGTGGACGGCGCGCGCCAGAACAATAAGGTGTTCCACCACAACGCCACCCATCTGATCGATCCCTCTCTGCTCAAGGCCACCCGCGCCTCGGCCGGGGTGGCCGCCGCCGACGACGGCCCCGGCGCCCTGGGGGGCAGCCTGGCCTATGAAACCGTGGACGTGGGCGACCTGCTCGCCCCCGGCGATGCCGTGGGCGGCTTCCTGGACGGCCGCTACGCCTCCAACGGCGACACCCTCACCAGCGCCGGTTCGGTGTACGGCCGGTCGCACGGTGTCGAAGCGCTCGGCTACGTCAAGCACACCGACGGCGACGACTATGAAGACGGCAACAGCGACACCGCGCCCTTCACCGCGCCGGCGCTGATCAGCGGCCTGGCCAAACTCGCCTACCAGGGCGAGGGCCCCGACCGCTTCGAGCTGAGCCACGAGGTCGTCAACGACGACGCCGCCCGCCCCTACCGGGCCAATTTCGCCGGGCTCGAGGGCGGCCGGCCGGTGCCGGACTCACGGGTGTACGACCTGACCCGCCACAACACCGTGTTCAACTACAGCCGCGACACCGGCGCCGGCTACTGGAACCCGGAGCTCACCCTGGCCCATAACGAAACCGAGCTGGAAACCCGGGAGGTGCCGCTCAACGCGCCCGACACCACGGTGGTCTACACCGGCATTACCGAGAGCCTGTCGGCCACCCTGAAGAACGTCTTCCACACCCGCTTCGCCAGCGTCTCCACCGGCGTCGATTACTATGACGACAGCGCCCTGTTCCGCTACGAGGGCGACCCGGACCTGGAGGAAACCGCCGAGAACACCGGCGCCTTCCTGCAGGTGCGTCAGCCGGTCGGGCACAAGCTGGACCTGTCCTACGGCGTGCGCCATGACCGGCAGGACTTCACCGGCACGGACAACTCCGAACACGATGACTCCGGCGTCAGCAGCAACGTTTTCGCCGAGTTTTTCGTCAACGACCACCTCTCCTTCAACGCCGGCTACGCGGACGTGTGGGGCGGCACCACCCTGGCGGAGAATTTCATTCTCAATGGCGCCTGGAACTACGACGGCCAGGAAGCCGTGGAGGCCTACAACCACACCTTCGGTGGCAAAGCCAACTGGAACGGCTTTTTCGCCGAAGCCAACCGGTTCGAGACGCGCATCAGCAACGGCCGGGTGCCGTCCTTCAGCGCCGGCCCCAACGAAGTGGCCGACTTCGACATCGAAGGTTATGACGTCTCGCTGGGCTATACCGGCCAGCGCGGGGAAGTGTCGGTGAAGTACGCGAATATCGAATCGGAAAAAGACGGCGAACCGGCCACCTCCTATGACGGCAACTATTTCACCGCGCCCCTGGGCGAGATCATCACCGTCAGCGGCGCGTTCAAGGTTCCGACCCTGGAGCTGGAACTGGGCATGACCACCGAAATCGCCCTGGATAACGACGCCCTGGAAGCGGTCGGCAACGAGCAGGAGGGTTACACCGTGGTGGACGTCTACGCCGATTACCGGCCGATGACGAACCTGTCACTGCGCCTGTCGGTGGAAAACCTCAACGACGAGGCCTACACCGACCGGGCCAGCTACGGCCAGGAATTCGCCACCGTGAACACTCTGCTGGAACCGGGCCGGTCGTTCGCGCTGAGCGCCCGCTACGACTTCTGAACCCGGCCGGTCCACCGGCGGGCGCCGCGCCCGCCGGCGCCCGCTGATCACTGACGGGAGAGACGCTCGATCAGGCCCTCCAGGGCCGCCATCATGCTGCGGTTGCGCACCTCGTCCCGGTCGCCGGGGAACAGGAAATGTTGCGCCTCGGCGACGTCCTCCCCCAGACCCCAGCCGATCCACACCGTGCCCACCGGCTTCTCGGCGGTGCCGCCGTCCGGCCCGGCCACGCCGCTCACCGACACGCTGACATCACCGTTGGAATGCGCCAGAGCGCCGCGCGCCATGGCCAGCACCACCGCCTCGCTGACCGCGCCGTGGGTTTCCAGAACCGCCCGCGACACGCCCAGCATTTCTTCCTTGGACAGGTTCGAATAAGTGACAAAACCCCGTTCGAACCAGCTGGAGGCCCCGGGCTCGTCCGTCAGCAGGCGGGCGATGCCACCGCCGGTACAGGACTCCGCCGTGACCACCGACAGCCGCCGCTGTTGTAAAATCTTGCCTAACTCCCGGGCTCGATCCGCCAGTCCTTCCATGCGCTTTACCTCGCCAAAGCCTGTTATGCCGGGCCCTATGATGGCCGACTCGCGGCCCGCTTCCCAGCATTCGGGCCCGACAATGGAAATACGGGATAACCCGTGGTCGATGGCCGGGCCGTGCTAATCTGGACCCGGTTTTTCACTCCTTAACAGAAAATCCCGACCCCATGACCACCACCGCCACCCGTGCCCGACGATGGCTTGAACGGCTCAACGGCTCCAGGCACATGCTTTGGCTGCTCGCCGTTCTCTCCTTTCTGGAGACCCTCATCGTGCCGGTGCCCATCGAACTGGTGTTGATTCCGCTGATGGCGGTCAACCGCCAGCGCCTGTGGCGCATCGCCACCGTCACCACCGCCGGCTGCCTCGCCGCCTCGCTGGTGGGCTACGGCGTGGGCATGGCGCTTTACCAGTCCGTCGGCGTCTGGTTTATCGACACCCTGGGCATGCAGGACGCCTACCAGGCCTACCAGGGGTTTTTCGATCAGTATGGCTTTATCGCCATCCTCACCCTGGGCATCCTGCCGATCCCCTTCCAGGTCGCCATGATTACCGCCGGCCTGTCCGGCTACCCGATCACGCTGTTCGTGCTGGCCGCGCTGATCGCGCGCGGCCTTCGCTACTACGGCCTCGCCTGGCTGGTGTGGCGGTTCGGGCCCGGGGTGGAACGCCTGTGGCGACGGCATGCGGTGGCGACCAGCCTGGTGGCTGGCTCGGTGGTGCTGGGCGTGGCGCTGGGCATGCAGGCGCTGGCCCGGGCCGTGCTGTAAGTCACCGGAACGCCTCCGGCACGGTCAGCTCATAGGTACGCCCCAGGGGTAAAAGGCCGGTGAAGCCGGACGGCGCCCGCTGTGAACTGAAGTACAGCCGCGAGCCGTCGGGCGTAAAGGCCGGCCCGGTGAGCTCGCTACCACCGCCGGGGATCTGCAGCAGGATTTTGGCCGGCTGGTTGGGCACCATCACCATCAGCCGCATGGCGTCGCCGTCCTCGGCCACCACCACATCGCCGGCGGGGCTGACCACCAGATTGTCCACATCGTCGAAGCCGGTTTCGCCGGACGCTTCCAACTGGGCGTTATCGAACACCACCTCGATCAGATCGTTGTCCACGTCCAGGGCGTAGACCCGGTTGTCGCCCTTGCAGGCGAAGAACACCACGGCGCGCAGCGGGTGCTCATAGCCGGACACGGTGTCGCGCTCCCCCTCCGGCCAGAACTGGATCCAGATGCCCTCGCCGCCCTTGAAGCGGGTGCCGGGCGCGCCCGCGCCGGTGCTGTTCTGGATGTCTTCGCGCACCCGGCTCTGGGGCCGCTCCGGGGACTGCACGTCCACCCAGCGCACCCGATGGATTTCCCGTGCGGCTTCCAGGTCCTCCATATAGGCGCCGTTCTCGAAGCCATCCACTTCCAGCACCTGCAGGCGACCGTTGTCCAGATCCAGGCCGTCGCCGCCGTTAATGGCGCTGACCCGACCGGCGGACACGAACCGGTAAAGACGGCCGTCGCCCTCGTCCTCGGTCATGAACACCGAGCCGCTGTGCATGTCCACCGCGGCGGCCTCGTGCTTGAACACACCCAGGGCCGGATGGGACTGGGCCTGGCGCGGCGTGCCCAGGGGATCGCACTCGTACACCTTGCCGTCAACGACCTCCTCGCAGGACAACCAGGTACCCCAGGGCGTGGCGCCGCCGGCGCAGTTGATGCGGGTATTCCGCAGGATCGGATAGGCGTCCAGCATTTCCCCGTCGGCGCCGAAGCGCAGCGCGCCCACGCCGCCGGGCAAGAACTCACTGTTGGACACATAGACCCAGCCGCCGTCCCCCACCGGGAACACCGCGCCGCCGTCGGGCAGCGGATGCCAGAGAAAACCGAAGGCGTTCGACACCGGCTGACGATACGCCGTGGCCACTAGGCGCAGGGAAAAGCCGGCGGGGATCAACACGCCATCCACCCCGGAATCCACCAGCGGTCCGATGTTGGCCAGCGGCCCGGCCTTGAGCGGCAACTCCCGCGCCACCGGCGGCGGTTCCGGTGTCGGCACCGGCTCCCCGGTACCCGGGTCCCGGGGCCCTTCGTCACCACCACCGGCCGGCGCGGAACCGGACGAACCGCCGCCACAGGCGGCAAGCGCGGCGCCACCGCCGCCCAGGAACATCAGCTGCATCATTTGTCTGCGGGAAATAGTCATGATTCGCGTCACCTCACCCTGAAAACCGTGCACGCTAGTGCAACAAGATGACGCTCCGGTGACGCGGGGCCGGGGCCGGGGCTTGGTTTCGTTATACTTTCGTAACCGCTCAGGAGCGGGACACCCGTTCCTGATATTTCCGGGTCTGTTCGTTATCCGGGGCAATACGCTCTTGGGCGCCCGCCATTCGCTTAATCCAGTGACCCAACCTTTCAGGCAGGGCCTGCTCGATGGTGCCAATGGGAAACAGCCATTTCGGCAGGGTCACTTCCGGCTGACCATGACGACAGGACGCCACGACTTCCGCGGCGATGTCGCGGGGCCTGGCCTTGGGAATACCGCGAATATTCATGCCTGCGGTCAGGTCGGTATCGACCACGGACGGCATGAGGGTGGTGATGGACACGCCGGAGCCCGCGATTTCAGCACGCACCGTGCGTGACAGGCTGACAACCGCGAACTTGCTCGCGGTGTAAACGGCGGCCCCCGAGCAGGTCATTTTCCCCGCCATGGAGGACACATTCACAATGTGCCCGTAATGCCGCTGCTGCATGTCCGGCAGCACAAGACGCATGCCATTGATCACACCGCCCACATTGATCGCCATTTCCCGGTGCAGCGATGTCAGGTCCAGATTGACGAACGCGCCGGTACGCATGATGCCTGCGTTGTTCACCAGTAAATCCACCGGCCCCATTTCCCGCGCCACCGTCAAAAATTCTTCAAACGAGTCGGGGTCGGCCACGTCCAGCTTTACCGCCTGGACGCCGGACAGGGACGCCGCCACCTCTTGTGCCGCCGCCAGATCAATGTCGCCGATCACCACGCGGGCCCCTTGATCGACCAGCGCTCTGACCGTGGCTTCCCCGATGCCTCTGCCGCCGCCCGTGACACAGGCGACCGCCCCCTTCAATGTGATGGGCATGGATCGATGCTCCCTAGCGCGCGTAAGGGTAACGAAGGGCGAAGTACCCCACGATGTCCCAACCGTGCTTGGCTCTGTACACCACCCGGCCCAGGAAGACATCCGGCACGATTTCCACGATCTCATCACGCACTTTCGGAAGAATCAGCGGGTTCTTGAAAGACGGCTCGTCATAGGTGATCCCGCGGACCTGCAAATGCGGCGCTACCGGCGAGGTGTCGATACGATGGTGAAAGTCGAACCCGAGCAACTCCTTGCCCTGCTTTTGCAGCTTGTAGTGCGGCATGGCGATTCGGGCGGGAAGATAGGTGGAGGCGGTAACCCGGTTGTACCCGGTGCCGGTTTTCGGGTTGAAGGTTTTGCCGGTCCAACCGATGCGTCCCAGAAGCTGCCCCAGCAGAACGGCTCGGTTCAGCGTCCGCATCAGGAAGGACCCGTGCAGGTTCATCACCATCCCCTCGGTGTCACCGTCCGGCGCGTCGGCGGCCCCGTTGCCCTGGGCAAACAACCAGGGCAGGCGATGAAACTGGGACTCGTCCTGAAGCTCCCTGAGCAACGCCCAGGCCGCCTCTTTAGCCACATCCGGATGGCTCTTGGCCTGAGTTCTCAGCTGTTCCAGACGTTGCTCGTCCGACACCGGCGCGGGCACCGTGGACGCCTGTTTAAGCGTAGCGTGCGCTTGCATGGTCACTCCTCGTAGCGAGTTGGAGGTTACAAATCATTCTTGGTACAGTTTTGTACCAAGAATAGAATCAGTCCTGCTCAAGGGTCAAGACTGGCTTGGCCGATTTTCTTGCTGTTACCATAAGTCGTTGATCGAACAGGAAATTCAGCTCATGGCCTACCCGACTCGTCCTTTCCAGGGGCAATCAGCGGCGTCCCGGATCCATGCCCGGCGTCAACAACTGCTGAGTCAGGCGTATCAGATCATCGCCGCCGAGGGCTGGAGAAAACTCACCATCCACAAGCTGTGCGCCCAGGCCGGGTTGAACAAACGCTACTTCTACGAAAGCTTTGACAGCCTGGATGCCATGGCCGCCGCGCTGGTCGACGACCTGGCGGAGGAACTCATCGGTATCGGCCAGAACGCGGCACTGAGTGGCTGGCGGGAAGGCCTGGACACCCCGACCCTGGCCCGCCACGTGCTTGATCGCTGTATCGGCTGGATGGTGGACGAACCCGCTCGAACCCGGCTGCTGTTTTCCTCGGCCTCGGAGAATCCGCAGGCCCTGGAGCAGCGCAAAATAGTCATCCGGAAAATGGCGCGGGTGCTCTCCACCTTCAGTATCCAATACCACCAGGCCGGCGAGCCCCTGCCCATTGCCCATGTCGGGTCCGCGCTGCTGGTGGGTGGCACCATCGAAGCCGTGATGTCCTGGCTGGACGCCGATGTCGCGGTCAGCCGTGAGGAATTTGTCGAGGATATCGCCTGCTTCTGGGTGGCCGTCGGGGACAGCGCGGTCTCGCTGGCCCGCAGTCGCGGCATCACGCCCACCCGGGCCGGCGTCGACCCGGAGCCTTCCGGCGGCGGTTAAAGGTCCTGAGGCTGAGCAGGTCGTGGTTCTGAGTCGGGATGAGGTGGGGCGTTGGGCGATTATGCCTGACTAAGGCTCGGCGGCCCTGATAACGAGTTAAATAAAGTCCTGATAATCACGCAGTCTATCCACGGTCACGACCAGACCCTGCGCAGCCAGGGTATCAAGATACTCACCTACGTTTTTTGGGGGATTTCTCAACGACCCTCTATGGCTTTTAGCGGCATTGATCACCCTCGCTTCGTGCAGATCAAACTGCTGGACGATAAAGTCATCCGGATGAACCGCTTCGATGCCGAAGGTCGCCAGATAATCGTTCGGGAAGTCTTTAAGATTAAAGGTGACGATCAGCTGGGCGCCGGCCAGAATCGCCGCTGCAAGCACATGCCTGTCATTGGGGTCCGGCAACGCCAAGCCCGAGATCAGGCTCTCGTACCCTGTTACCCGACAATCCGGCACGGCTTGGTTCATTAGTTCGATGGTCCTCGTGACCTGCTCCGCCAGCTCAGGCCTGGCTTCCAGCAGATTACGGGACCATTCATTCTGAATATCGTCCGACCATCTCGCCGCGAACGGGCCCGACAACGCCAGGCGCATAAGAAAATCACGCAACGGTGCCGGATACAGGACGCAGGCGTCGTAGATGACCGAAAAGCGCATCAGTACCCCATATCGTGCTCTTGGGCCTGATCCGCCAGCGCCTGCAGGGCGGCTTCGCTTTCGGCGGTTCGGGCGGCCCGGTATTCCATGACGTCCTGAAAACGGATGCGCCGGTGTGTTCCGACCCGGCTGAAGGGGATGGCGCCTTCCTCCAGCAATTTGACCAGATGAGGCCGGGATACATTCAGCAGGTTGGCGGCTTCCTGCGTGGTTACCTCCGCGTGTACGGGCATGATGGTTACCGAGTTGCCCTGGGCCATTTCGGTGAGAATATTGCGCAACAGCTCCAGGGCATGCCGAGGCAGCACCAAATCCGTGTCATCCATACGAACCCTGGCGCGATCCTGCTGCGGATGATCTTTCAGCAACTTTGCCAGAGCGGCGGAGCTCTCACGAGCCAGATCCGTAGCCTGAGGGTCGGGAAGCTTGTTGTGGTCCGACGCGGTGTTCATGAGTACCTCTTGATGGCAAGTAGCTTGACGACACCGTCAACTTAATCGAAACAAACGAAAAACGCAATAAACGAAACATCGACTTCCTTTCGGCCGTTTCTACGTTCACGGCACCCGATATCTACGACATCGCACCCCGCCAATAGAGCCCCAGCCAAGGGTTTGCTATTCTGCCCCGCTTACGTCCCGTTACCCGCCGGGGCGCCACCACTCTTCAGAAAACAGGCGATACCGCGCTTATGGCAATGGACGACCTTTCCGGGCACACGCCCATGATGCGCCAATACCTCGGCCTGAAGGCCGACCATCCGGATCAGTTGCTGTTCTACCGGATGGGGGATTTCTACGAGCTGTTCTTCGGCGACGCCCAGAAGGCGGCGCGGCTGCTCGACATCACCCTCACTCAGCGCGGCCAGAGCAACGGTAAGCCGATTCCCATGGCGGGCATTCCCTACCACGCCGCCGAGGGGTATCTGGCGCGGCTGGTGAAGCTGGGCGAGTCGGTGGTGATCTGCGAGCAGATCGGCGATCCGGCGCTGGCCAAGGGGCCGGTGGAGCGCAAGGTGGTGCGCATTGTCACGCCGGGGACGGTGAGCGACGAAGCGTTGCTGGAGGAGCGCCGCGACACGCTGCTGTGCGCGCTGTATGAGGACGGCCCCCGGGTGGGCGCCGCCAGCCTGGACGTGGCCGCCGGACGCTTCGTGGTGACGCAGGTGGACGGTCACGAGCAACTGCAGGCGCTGTTGGAGCGCTGGCAGCCGGCGGAGCTGTTGATCAGCGAGGATCACGGCTTGCCCGGCCCGCTGAGCCAGCGGCCCGGTTGCCGGCAGCGGCCGCCCTGGGACTTCGATGCGGAGGGCGCGCGCCGGCAGCTTTGCCAGCAGTTCCAGGTGCAGGATCTGTCCGGCTTCGGGCAGCCGACGCCGGCGTCGGTGGCGGCGGCCGGGGCGCTGTTGCAGTACGCCCGCGAGACCCAGCGCAGCGACTTGCCCCACGTGACAGGGCTGACGCTGGAGGCGTTTGACGACGGTGTCGCCATGGACGCCGCCACGCGCCGCAATCTGGAGCTCACCGAGACACTCACCGGCCAGGAAGAGCCGTCGCTGGCCTGGGTGCTGGACAGCACCGAGACGGCGATGGGTTCGCGGCTGCTCAAGCGCTGGGTGCACCGGCCGCTGCGCGATCGGTCGGTGCTCGGCGAGCGCCAGGACCGCATCGCCGCCCTGCGCGACGGCTGGCGGTTCGAGGCGGTCCGCCAGGTGCTGGACCGGATCGGCGACATGGAACGGATTCTCGGCCGGGTGGCGCTGCGCTCCGCCCGGCCCCGCGATCTGACGCGGCTGAACATCAGCCTGTCGGCGCTGCCCGAGCTGCACGCCGCCCTGCCCGAGGACGCGGTGTTCCAGGGGCTGCGCGACCGGCTCAGTGATTTCCCGGAAAAAGTGGCGCTGCTGGAGCGGGCGGTGATCGAGAACCCGCCCATGCTGATCCGCGACGGCGGCGTGATCGCGCCGGGCTACAGCGAAGAGCTGGACGAGCTGCGCTCGATCAGCGAGAACGCCGGCGCGGTGCTGGTGGACATCGAAACCCGCGAGCGCGAACGCACCGGCTTTTCCACCCTGCGGGTGAAGTACAACCGGGTGCACGGCTATTACATCGAGCTGTCCCGCCGCGAGGCGGACCAGGCGCCGGTGGACTACCAGCGCCGCCAGACGCTCAAAAACGCGGAGCGCTTTATCACCCCGGAGCTGAAGGAGTTCGAGGACAAGGCGTTGTCCGCGTCCAGCAAGGCGCTGAATCTGGAGAAGCGGCTGTATGAAGCGCTGATCGAAGAGCTGGCCGCTGACCTGGGCCCGCTGCAGGCGAGCGCCGCCGCCGTGGCCGAGCTGGACGTGCTGGCCTGCCTGGCGGAACGGGCGGAAACCCTCAACTGGGTGCGGCCACGCCTGGTGGACGAGCCCGGCATCGAGATCGTCGACGGCCGCCACCCGGTGGTGGAACAGGTGATGGACGACGCCTTCGTGCCCAACAGCCTGCACCTGGACGACCAGCGCCGCATGGTGATCATCACCGGCCCGAACATGGGCGGTAAGTCCACCTATATGCGCCAGACCGCGCTGATCGCCCTGCTCGCCCATATCGGCAGCGCGGTGCCCGCCGCCAGCGCCCGTATCGGCAAAATCGACCGCATCTTTACCCGCATCGGCTCCTCCGACGATTTGGCCGGCGGCCGCTCCACCTTCATGGTGGAAATGTCGGAAACCGCCAACATCCTCCACAACGCCACCCCGGAAAGCCTGGTGTTAATGGACGAGATCGGCCGGGGCACCAGCACCTTCGACGGTCTCAGCCTGGCCTGGGCGGCGGCGGAGCACCTGGCCCGCAATCTGCGCGCCTATACCCTGTTCGCCACCCATTATTTCGAGCTGACGCAGCTGCCGGAGCATTTGCCCGGCGTGTACAACGCCCACCTCACCGCCAGCGAACACAACAACCGCATCGTTTTCCTGCACCGCGTGCAAGAAGGGCCGGCCAGCCGCAGCTACGGCTTGCAGGTGGCACAGCTGGCGGGCGTGCCCGCCGGGGTGATCCGCCAGGCGGCGGACAAGCTGGCGGAGCTGGAAAGCGGCGAGCGCCCGGCGCCCGTCACCAGCGGCGTGCCCGCCCAGGCGGACATGTTCGGCGCGGAAAGCGACGTCGAGAAAGCCATCCGGGATCTGGACCCGGACGATCTGAGCCCGCGACAGGCGCTGGAAGCGCTCTACCGTCTGAAGCAATTGAGTAAAGGCTGACAAGCGGCGGAGATTGACCACTTCGGTCAATCGCTGTTGCCGCGGCGCTTGCCTGCCCGGCACAGTCGGGTAGACTAGCGCGGCCCCGAGGGAGGGCCACGCGCCGAGCGGCTGGCGCCCCTGGCGATACCCCCAAGCGGGCCGGTGATCTGATAGAATTCAGGGCCGGCCCTGGAAAGAGAATACACCTGGCGAGGACAGGCTATGACGTTCGTAGTAGGTGAAAACTGCATCAACTGCAAACACACGGACTGCGTGGAAGTATGTCCGGTGGACTGTTTCTATGAAGGCCCCAACTTTCTGGTGATTCACCCGGACGAGTGCATCGACTGCGCCCTGTGCGAGCCCGAGTGCCCGGTGAACGCCATCTTCTCGGAAGACGAGTTGCCGGACGACCAGCAGGACTTCCTGGAAATCAATGCGGAGCTGGCGGAGAAATGGCCGAACATCACCGAGATGAAGGACTCGCCGGAAGACGCGGAAGAGTGGGACGGTGTGCCCAACAAGAAGGAAAAGCTGGCCCGCGAGTGGTAACCGTGGGGTAGCGGTGGCGAGGGACCTTGCGTCCCGGGCCCGGCCCTGAAGTGACAGGGGCCATAAATGAGAAAGGGCGGCATCCTGCCGCCCTTTTTGCGTCGAGTCGTCCTTACCCGATTGCGCTCACCTAGGACATCCGTGTCCCGCCGTCCTTAGCCCTCCGTGTGCCCTTATCCATGAGCACGGGAAGCACTATAGCAATCGCGGGCGCCGGCAAGGGTTAAAGATATATAAAAAATGCGGTGTAAAAATGAGCGCCTTCGGCTCTTCCCCATGCATATCAAGGACTTAGCCTCATCGCCGATGAAAATTGAGGGCATCCGAGGACAGAAGATTGGTAGAAATGCTTACACTCTTGTAAGATATTGCTTACAAACTCAGGCCCTTTAAAGCAGGATTTTCCGGTGTCCCCGCGACAACCGGAGACACAGTCACGCTACAAAGACGGTGAGAAAGCCGCCAAGTTTTACAATCGCTCACGGCTTTTTACAGCAAGGCCCGGACTGGATCTGTAACCTTTTCAGTAACAAACGCTATCCCCCCAAGGCGCTAGCAATAGCGCTCACAACCCCCCTCTTCCACCCCCTTTGGAAGAGGGTTTTTTTTGCCCGTTCAAACGGCGCCGAGCGCCTCGCAGGACTTCTGAAACTCGTTTTCCAGCGCCTCCATCAGGGTGCCGGCGGCCGCCAGATCCCTGTCTCGCGCGTACTGCTCGATCTCCAGACACAGGCCGGTCACCCGCAGCGCGCCGAGATTGCCGCTGCTGCCCTTGAAGCTGTGCGCCTGCTGGCGGACGCCTTCGGCGTCGCCGGCCGCCAGGGCCTCGTGCAACGCGCGCAGACGCTGGTCGCCGTCACGAAGATAGGAGGCGACCAGCGTGTCGAAGTCGCCCCCCATGATCTCCCGCAGTTCATTGATCACGCCGGTGTCCAGTACCGGTGACTGTTCCATGTCTCACTCCCTTGATTGAAGACCCGAGGCCCTGTGCCGGCGTTAAGCCTAAAGGACCACCCGAGGAAGGGATATACTAAGTCGAAAGGGCCGGCGACCGGAAGTCGGCGATAAAAGAGAGGTGCCGGCTCAGGGCAGTACGCCCAGGGTGCGGGCGCGGGCCACGTCCTCGGGCAGGTCCACGTCCCATAACGGCGGCAATACGCGGACCGGCGCCACGTCGTTCAACGCCACCAGGGTGTCGGCCAGGGCGTAGCCGCTGCCCAGGCGAACACCGTCGAAACGCCCGTCCCGCCATACCGACGCCTCGCTGCCGCCGATCAGCACGTAACCGCCGTCCTCGCTGGCGCCCAGGACCACCCGGGCGTCATCGAGACCGGCGACGGCCAGCGACAAATAAGTCTGATCCAGCACCGGGCAATCACTGCCCACCAGCAGCACCCTCGGCGCTTCCCGCAGGCCGTCGCCGAGCGCCCGGTTCATGCGTTCCCCGAGGCCGCCACCCCGCTGCAACCCCACGTCCATGCCCAGCTCCGCGGCCCGGGCCGACAGCGCCTCGTCGGGTTCGTCAAGCATCAGGCGGGCGTGGCCGGGAAAGGCGGCGGCCTGCACCAGGGTCCGGTCGAGCAGCCGCTCGTGGACCGCCAGCGCGGCGTCCTCGCCCAGTTGGGGAATAAGGCGGGTTTTCACCCGGCCCCGGCGCGGGGCGCGGGCGAACACCAGCAGCAGGGTGTCCTCGTCGGCGGCGTGCTTAGCCGCCATGGTGTTGATGACGGTACTGCTGCCGGTAGTAATCGCGGTGCAGGCGGGCCGGGTCCTCGCCGCGCCAGTAGCGCCAGCGCAGCTGCCACATCAGCAGCGTGGTGCGCCACACGCCGTGCTCTTCCCAGCGGCGGCTGTCCGCCACCAGCCGTGGCCGCAGGCAGACCGGCGCGGCGAGCCGGCGCAGGCGCTGGCTGAGCGCCACGTCCTCCATCAGCGGCTGCATCGGAAAGCCACCCACCTCCAGAAACCGGTCCCGGCGCACGAAAATGCCCTGGTCGCCGGTGGCGATGCCGGTCCAGCGCGAGCGCACGTTCATGGCGTGCCCGATCAGGGGGAAAAGGCGGTGCTCGCCGGACAGGCGCACGTCAAAGCGGCCCCAGAGCGCGTCGTCGGGAAGCGCCCGCAGCGCGCGGATATGGCCCCGCACCACCCGGCCGCAATCCGCATGCAGGAACCACAGCCAGTCGCCTTCGGCGCGCTCGGCGCCCAGGTTCATTTGCCGGGCGCGGCCACGGTCGCAGTGCAATACCAGGTCCGCGTGCTCCCGGGCGATCAGCGCGCTGTTATCGCCGCTGCCGCCGTCCACCACGATGATCTCATCGCCCTCGTCGAGGCGCTCACGAAGGCTCTCCAGAAAGGGCCCCAGGCATTTCGCCTCGTCGAGCACCGGAATCACCACGCTCAGCTTCATGCCAACGCTCCTCCACAACTGCTGCCGGATCCGGCGGTGCACCCAAAGCAATGGTCGGCCACGTAAACCGGCTCGCCTTCCTTATCGGCGTCCAGCAACTCGCTGACGTGGGGCCGGCGCCCGTGATTGCCCTGGGGCATATCCAGCATCTGGTTGAAGTCACAATCGTACAGATAGCCCTGGTAATCCACGCTCAGGGTGTTCCGACACATTACCGCGTCCAGATTGTCGCGATTGTAGTTGTCGCGCAACAACTGCATGTAATCGTTGAACTGGTTGTGCGCCAGCAGCACCGCGCCGAAGCGGCTGATCGGCATGTTGGTAATGGTCAGTAAGCGATTGAAACGTACCCCGAAGCGCTGGTCCAGCTCACGATGGTAATCCGCTTCCAGAGCGGCCTGGGGCGGCGGCAGATGCGCGCCCACCGGGTTATAGACCAGGTCCAGCGGCAGCGCCGGGTCGCCGTAGCCCACCGCGTTGAGACGCCGGAGGGCCTCGATGCTGCTGCTGTACACGCCCTTGCCGCGCTGCTCGTTGACGTTTTCTTCCATATAGCAGGGCAACGACGCCACCACCTGCACGCCCTGCCCGGCCAGAAATTCCGGCAGATCCTGGTAGCCGGGTTCCAGCAGAATGGTCAGGTTGCAACGGTCGATCACGGTGACCCCGCGTGCCCGGGCGGCGCGCACCAGCGCCCGGAAGTGGGGGTTCATTTCCGGCGCTCCGCCGGTCAGATCCAGGACTTCCACCCGACCCCGGTCCAGCACCTCGATGATCTGGTCCACGGTCTCGCGCTCCATCATTTCGGTGCGCGACGGGCCGGCGTTCACATGGCAGTGCACACAGCTCAGGTTGCACAGGTAGCCGAGATTCACTTGCAGGATGCTGGTGTGGCGCCGGCGCAGCGCCGGGAAGTCGGTACCACTGCGAAGCAGAAGCTCTCGAGTGTCCTTCATGGTGCGCTCCTTTAACTCCAATACGCCCATGGATGCACGTCTGAGGAAAACGTTACGTCAAACCGGGAAGTCCGGCGAGCGGTTTATCGGGGTGCGGGGAAAAGTGGCGCCCCGGGCAGGAGTCGAACCTGCGACCTAGCGCTTAGGAGGCGCTTGCTCTATCCAACTGAGCTACCGGAGCTTCGAGGGGTGTATTGTAGTGATCTGGTTGTCCGATGCCAGTGCGGGGGTTTACCGGCTTTTACCTTCGTTTGGTTTACCGGGGCGCCGGGTACGTTTAGCGTCGGGTTATCCATTCGACACAGCCTAGGGAGCGGGTTCATGAGCAAAATACTCGGTTTAATCATTCTGGTTCTGGATATTCTTGCCATCATCAAGATCATCCAGTCCGGCGCCTCCACCGGCGAAAAAGTGCTTTGGGTAATCCTGGTGCTGGTACTGCCCGTGGTCGGCCTGGTGATCTGGGCCCTGCTGGGCCCCGGCTCACCGGTGAAGAAGTAGGCGGATGGTGGCCGGCGCTAGCCGCCGGCCGCCTTTATCAGCGCTTGATTGTCCTGGCTGATCAGCCAGAACACCACACTGCCCAACGACACCATCTGAAACTGCATATGCTGTTTGCGCCCGCGCAGCCAGGCCCCCGGCCAGTGTTCGCGGACCGCCGCCACTTTCTCCATCAGGAACAGCAGCATCACCGCCAGGGCCATCAGCGGCGTGGCGGCCCAGGCCGGCAGAAACGGCGTGGCGCAGGCCGCCACCAGCAGTAACGCCGCCATCGGCACCAGTGTCGCGCCGTCGCGGGCCAGCTCCGAGCCGGTGTATAACCCCACCTGCAACAGCAGATACAAGGCCACCAGCAAGGCCACCAGCGTCACCCAGGGTTGCGCCACCGTCGGTGCCGGCAGCCAGATCGCCGTGGCCACCGCCACCACCACGAAACCGTGCACGAACTGCAATCGGGACAGGGTTTTCAAGCCGGCCGGAAGTTCCGGGTCGCGGGGCAAACGCATGCATGATCCTCACTGCCAGTTTATAGATAGGGCTCGAACAAATGGGCCAGGGCGTTGCGCGCGTGGCGCCAGCGGCCCATCGCCTTGAATTCCGCGTCGCCGATGCGGCGGGCGCCGTGCATACGGCGGTCGATCAGGTCGTTGGCCTGTTCCGCGAGCGGGTCATCATAACATTCCAGATCGAACTCGAAGTTCAGGCGCAGACTGCGCGCGTCCCAGTTGCCCGAGCCCAGCAGCACCCAGTGGGCGTCCACGGTCATCAACTTGGTGTGATCAAACGGCGGCGCGGAAAAATACAGCTCGGCGCCCTCTCGCACCAGCCACCGGAGCGCGTGCAGACTGGCCCATTGCACCAGCCGCAGGTTATTTTTGCGCGGCACCACGATGCTCACCCGCACGCCTTTAAGCAGCGCCAGTTGCAGGCTCGCCAACAGCGTCTGATCGGGGACGAAATACGGCGTGACGATGCGCACCTCGTGCTCGGCGGCGCCAATGGCCGCCAGCAAGGTAAGCCGGCGTTTGTCGAAATCCGCGTCCGGGCCGGCGTTGATGCCACGGGCCAGGGTGTCGCCGGCTTGCATCGCTCCCTGATAGTTGTCATCCAGCGTTTCGCCGCAGGTGAACACCCAGTCCGCGACGAAGCTGCGCAGCAGGTGCGCCACGGCGGGCCCTTCCACCCGGGCATGCAGGTCCTGTATGCGCGCCGGCTGGTGCAGATAGCCGGCGCGAATGTTCATGCCGCCGGTGAAGCCCAGGGAACGGTCCACCACCAGCAGCTTCCGATGGTTGCGCAGGTTGAGGTAGGGCATCCGCCAGGGGGCGATGGAGTGCAGGAAACGCTCCACGCGCACGCCCCGCCGGCGCAAGCGCAGGGTGATGGGCGGCAACGAATAGAGCGCCCCGACACCGTCCACCAGCACCCGCACGGTGACCCCGCGAGCCACCGCCCGCTCCAGGGCGTCGGCCAGCGGCCGGCCGGCGGCATCGTTGCCAAAAATATAGGTGGCCAGCAGCACGCTGTCGCGGGCCTCGTCCACCGCCTTGATCATCTCGGCCAGCGCCGGGCCGGCCTCGAGCAGGGTGACGCGGTTGCCGCCGGTGAGCGCCAGCCCGGTGAGCCGCCCCACCAGCCGGGCCAGAACCTTCAGGCGGTCCGACTGCAGGGGCACGCCCTGGTCACGGCCGGCACGCAGAGCGGCGTCGATGGCGCCGCCGGTGAGCTGCCGGGCACGCCGCTGGATGCGGTTCACGCCCAGCAACAGATACAACAGAGCGCCCAGCAGCGGCACCAGCCACACCAGGCCGGTCCAGGCGGCCGCGGCGCGGGCGTCCCGTTTGTGCTGGGCCACGTGCAACGTGACCCATACCGCCGCGATCACGCCGGTGGTGGCCACGATGGCGGGCCAGAATACCTGCAGCCAGGCCAGCAGCCACTCCACCAGCGACGCCGCCCCGACGACCCAATCCTGCATGCTGTCTCCCTTGCGATCGATTCCCGGGCCGGGCGAAACATAGCATACATCAACGCCGCCGGGCGCCCGGCTCCGGCGGTGCCGTTTTGCGCTTTGCGGCGCAAACGCCTACCATATCGCCGCTCTACACCCACCGCGTTGAATGCGCGCCGCCCCGGGGGCCATGCCGCCGCAGGGGCACTTATCCGGCCCAAAAGGCCAAGGGCTGTCCGTCGCTTCGCGATGCCTGACCGCCTCACGGGGTTCGCCCCACGCCGGACTCACCGGCTGTCAGTAGATATAACATGAACCACGCTGGTTGAAGCGGCCAGTGTACCGGCGCGCCCTTTGCCGCCGTCGGCGCATGATCAGGAGCGAAAACCATGTCAGAAGCCAATACGGTGATTCCGCTGCGTGAACATCCGGAGCCGGCCACCCGGGAGCCGCGCCGTTTCAAGGTGTTCACCGCACGCCAGTTGGACAAAATCGAACAATTGCAGCGCCTCGACGAGGACGCCCGTTTCGCCATGCGCGTGGTGGCCAATGTGCTGCCGTTCCGCGTCAACGAATACGTCATCGAAGAGCTGATCGACTGGGACCGTGTGCCCGACGACCCGATCTATCAGCTCACCTTTCCGCAGAAAGGCATGCTCGCCCCGGAGCACTTCGACAAGGTGGCCGACGCCATGCGCGGCGGCGACAAGGCGACCATCGACGCCGCCGTGGCCGAGGTCCGCGAGGCGCTCAACCCGCACCCCGCCGGCCAATTGGAACACAACATCCCGGAAGTCGACGGCGAGAAAATCGAAGGCATCCAGCACAAGTACGACGAAACCGTGCTGTTCTTCCCCAGCCAGGGCCAGGTGTGCCACAGCTACTGCACCTTCTGCTTCCGCTGGGCCCAGTTCATCGGCGACAACGATCTCAAAATCGCCACCAAGGAAGCCGGCCAGCTCAAGCGCTACGTGCAGGCGCACCCGGAGATCACCGACATTCTGATCACCGGCGGTGACCCGCTGGTGATGAAGACCAGGAACCTGCGCGCCCACATCGAACCCTTGCTGGAACTGGAACAGATCCGCACCATCCGCATCGGCTCCAAGGCGCTCACCTTCTGGCCCCAGCGGGTGGTGTCCGACAAGGACGCCGACGACCTGCTGGATCTGTTCCGGGAAGTGCGCGCCGCCGGCAAACACCTGGCGCTGATGGCCCACTACAACCATTGGCGGGAACTGGAACCGGCCATCGCCCGCGAGGCGATCGCGCGGGTGCGCGAAACCGGCGCCCAGATCCGTGCCCAGGGCCCGCTGCTGGCGCACATCAACGACAACGCCGACGACTGGGCGCGCCTGTGGCAGACCCAGGTGGAGCTGGGGATCATCCCCTACTACATGTTCGTGGAACGGGACACCGGCGCCCGCCGCTATTTCGAAGTGCCGCTGGCCCGTGCCTGGCACATCTACCGCGACGCCATGAAGCAGGTGTCCGGCCTGGCCCGCACCGCGCGCGGGCCGAGCATGTCCAGCCACCCGGGCAAGGTGGAGATCCAGGGCGTCACCGAAATCAACGGCGAGAAAGTCTTCGTGCTGCGCCTGATCCAGGGCCGCAACCCGGACTGGGTACAACGCCCGTTCTTCGCGAAATACAACGAAGAAGCCACCTGGCTCAACCACCTGGAGCCGGCCTTCGGCGAGGACAAGTTCTTCTTCGAGGACGAACTGGCCGAGCTGGAAAGCTGAGATCGCCCGCCCACGGCGGCCCTCTCCCGAGGGTCGCCGGATCACCCTTGGGTGAGACGCCCTGACAACCCGCTGAGACGCCCTTCCTGCCGCCCCCCGAACGTCTTCTGGATAATTCGTCCGGACGACAATAACCACAGCATCTTTTGCCCTTGGGGGGCCCTTCATGCCATTCCGTCCTACATACCAAACCAGCCTGCTGCTGCCGGCACTGATTATGGCCTTGAGCGCCTGCGGCGGCTCCAGCAGCGACAACGCCGGCAATGGCGGCGGTGACAACGGCGGTGACCAGGCCACCTTGGTGATCGGCGCCGACAACGCCGCCGCGGCCTTAGTGCACGCACGTCTGGCGATGGAGCATCTGCCGCGTGTGCAGCGCAACGCCAACATCATTATCAGCCAGGGTCTGAACGGTTCACCGACCTGCGACAACACGGACGGGGTTTTCGAGCTCACCCAGGATGGCGACGGCGCGCCGCAACAGGCCCTGTTCGAGAATTGCGTCGATCCAGTCTATCGCAGCCGCACCTTTGATGGCCGTATCGATTTTGATTTCAGCAACCCGAACCTGCCCTACAGCCGCTTCGTCGGCTACACCAACGCGGTGAGCCTGGGCGCGGACATGGGCTATCAATGGGCCGTGGAAGGCGGCTTCACGATCCGCCCGGAAGAAGACGGCAATATGTTCGGCATCGCCTTGATCGAGAACGCCGACGCCACTGTCCACTACACCGTCAACGCCCAGGGCAACTCCCTTCTGCTGGGTTCCAGGTTCGAAGACTTCAATGTTCGCTTCGACAGCACCGTCCAGTTCAACGACACGCCCTTCTCGACGCTGGCGGCGAACGGTCGCCTTTACCTGAGCAACGAACTGGCCCAGGGCTGGACGCGCATCAGCACGCCGCACGCCCTCACCGACCCCGACAGCGGCGGCTTCTGCTACGCCAACGGCGAAGTGGTGGTGGAAGGCGCCAACGGCACCCGCGCGCAACTGGACTACAACGGCACCGACCTGATGATCACCGTCAACGGTGTCACCGTGGTCAACGGCGACTGCCAGGCGCTGCTGGAGGCATTGCTCGAAGAGGCCGGGCTGGGCCTGTAGGCCCGGCACGCCGGCGTCGCCAAACGCCGCGGGTTGTAGCATTATCGAAAGCTTGTCGAATGCGCGGAAGGCCCCGATGAGCAAACAAGCCGATCCCCCGGAACCCGTGTCGGACTGGAACGCGGACATCTGGGCCTGGTTCCCGGAAACGCGCCCGTGGACACCGGACGACGGCCTGCCTTCGCAATGCGTCTCCCTGGCACTGGCCACCCCGGCCACGCCGCACCCGGACAACTACGATTACTGGCGGCAAACCGTGTTCTACGATTTCGCCGCCGATGCCCCCGACGCCGACCAGCGCCGCGTCTTCCAAGCCCGCGCCGCCGGCCTCGTGGGGCCGGAATGCTCACTGTTCTGGTATCAATCCCAGCGCCTGGGCGGCCGCCGTGACGCGGCCCATTGCCGGCGCGGCGACTACGACGACCTTACCCTGGGGCTGGTGCTCAAGGGCCAACGCCGGCACCACCTGGATAGCGGCGAAACCCTGCTGGCCGGCCCCGGCGAACTGTTCCTCTACGATCCGACCCGGCCCTGCCGGGTCAACTGGAGCGATCACAGCGGCATCCACATCACCCTGCCCCGCCGGACCCTGGCGCCCCTGTTCGACCCGGACAGTCTGCCCCTGCCGGAAGTGCTGGCGCGACTGAAGACCAGCCCGATGAGCGGCTTCCTGTGCGCCCACCTGCGCCAGCTCGCCGCCGACGGCGACCGGCTGCCACCGGGTTACCAAGCGTTATTGCTCAACCAGACCAGGGAACTGGCGCTGGCGGCGCTCGGCAGCGTGTTCCAGATTCCCACCGAAGAAAGCGCGCCGGACGCCACCTACCTGAGCGCGCTGAAACTGATCCGCCAGCAGCTGGACGATCCCGATCTCGACCCGGCCGCGCTGGCCCGGGCCGTGGGTTGCTCGCGGGCCACGCTCTACCGCCTGTTCGCCCGCCACGGCACCACCGTGGCCGGCAGCCTGCGCGAGGCGCGTCTGCGTAAAGCGCACCAGCTGCTGACCCTCGCCCCGCCCCATCTGAGCATCGCCGAACTGGCGGCGCGTTGCGGCTTCCTTGATAACGCCAGCTTCAGCCGTCTGTTCCGGCGCCGCTTCGGGCTGCGCCCCAGCGACCTGCGGGCGCGCTGAACACCTTCACAGCAGCGCCGCCAGTCGCGCCAGCCCCCGTTCCACCCGTTGGTCCCAGTGCACCGCGCAATTCAGCCGCAGGCAGTGGTGAAACTTGCCGGAAGCGGAGAACAGTTCGCCCGGCGCGAAACTGACTCCCTGCTCCAGGGCCCGCTCCGCCAGCTCGGTGGTGTTCACCCCGCCGGGCAACTCCAGCCACAGCACGAAGCCGCCGGCCGGGCGGCTCACCCGGGTCGCCGCGGGAAACAGCTCGGTGACCCGGTCGGTCATGCGCGCCACTGCCCGTGCATGCTGGCTTCTCACCCGTCGCAAATAGCGGTCGTAATGACCGTGCTCGAGAAAATGCGCCAATGCCAACTGCGAAGGCGTGGCCACCGACACCGTATTGATGAACTGAAGATACTGCGCCCGTTCCATGTGCGCGCCGGGGACCAGCCACCCCACGCGCATGCCCGCCGACAAGGTTTTCGAGCAGGACGAGCAGTAATAGACCAGGCCGTCCCGGTCCCAGGCCTTGATCGGTTTGGGCCTGGGCCCGCTGAGCGGCAAATCGCCATAGATGTCGTCTTCCACCAGCGGTACCCGGTGCGCCGCCAGCAGATCCAGCAACGCCCGTTTGCGGGTGTCCGCCATGCACACCCCCAGCGGGTTGGAAAAATTCGGCACCACCACGCAGGCCGCCACCGGCCAGCGCTCCAGCGCCAGGGTCAGCGCTTCCAGCGAGATCCCGTGCACCGGATCGGTGGGAATCTCCAGCGCCTTGAGGCCCAACGCCTCGATCACCTGCAGCAGGCCGTAATAGGTGGGCGATTCAATCGCCACGGTGTCCCCGGGCCGGGTCAGCATGCGCAGTGCGATCGCCACGGATTCCTGGCAGCTGTTGGTGATCAGCACCTGGTCCGGCGACACCCGGCAACGCAGCGCCGCCAGGCGCCGTGCGATACCGGTACGCAGCTCCGGCGCCCCGGGCGGAAACTCATAGCCCACGCAGCGGCGCCGTTGCTCGCGCAACACGGTGCGAAACGCCCGCTCCATCTGCGCCACCGGCAGGAAATCCGGGTCCGGTACCGCCGCCCCCAGGTTCACCACCCCGGGATCATTCACCAACTGCACCATGCGCAGCACGCGGTCCTGCCCCGTCACCGGCCTCGGCCGTCGCCCGGCCGCGGGCAGCCGGGGCGCCGCGCGGCGGACCGGCGGTGCCATCACGAAATAGCCGGAGCGCGGGCGCGCCTGCAGCAGCCCGCGTTGCTCCAGCTCCCGGTAGGCGCTCACCGCCGTCGCCACGCTGACATCATGCTGCTGGCTGAAAGCCCGCACCCCCGGCAGGCGGGTGCCCACCGGGTACACCCGGTCGTCGATCAGTCGTTGCAGTTGATCCGCCAGTTGTTGGTAAAGCGTCATGGGTTGACCGGTACAGATGGGTTTCCGGGAAACCGATACAAAATGTCGTCTTGCACATCTGTACCGGTTCAATTCTCGTTTTTTATATCTGTATTGCTTCACGCTGTCCACCTAGCCTGATCCCTCTGGATCAGGAGTCCCCGATGAACCTCGAACAACTGCTCCCGCTGGTGGGCTTTGTGCTAATCATGAGCGGCACCCCCGGCCCCAACAATCTGATGCTGATGGCCGCCGGCGCCAACGCCGGCTGGCGCCCTTGCCTGCCCCACCTGCTGGGCATAGCGGTGGGCTGCCAGGTGCTGCTGTGGAGCCTGGCCCTGGGGCTGGGCGGCCTGCTGGCGCATTACCCGGCCCTCAATTGGGGGCTGCGGCTGGCCGGCGCCGCCTTCCTGCTGGTGCTGGTCTGGCGGCTCGCCACCGCCACCACGCCGGTGCACGGGCAAAGCGGCGCCCGGCCACTGACGTTCAGCCAGGCGGCCCTGTTCCAGGCGGTGAACCCGAAAGCCTGGATGATGATGCTCACCGCCCTGGGGGCCTTCGCCGGGCCGTCACGCTTTGTCGCCGATGTGGCGCTCATCTCGCTGTGCTACGTGGCGTTCGGGTTGCCGCTGATCAGCGGCTGGAACCTTGCCGGCGTGCTGCTCAAGGAGCGGCTGCATCAGGGGCGCCGGCTGCGCTATTTCAACCGGCTGATGGCGCTGTTACTGCTGGCGCTGCTGTACCCGGTCTTTTTCAGCGCCGATGCGCCGACGATCACGATGCCGGCGGCGGCACCGCCGCAGTGGTGGCTGAGCGTTATGTAACCGCCCCGGCAGCGGACACTTTTTCTTTGCCGGTGAGTCGCTTAGGCTTGGCGGGCGGCCCGCCCGGGCCGTCGATACGCGGTGGTCAGGGGAAGGCGGCGATGCACAACGGTTTCATGGTGTTGCACGGCAACCGGCTGGAGACGCTCACCGAACTGGTGGTCGACTGGCTGAAGCAACATCCGCTGGCCCCGCTCGACCAGGAAACCTTTCTGGTCCAGTCCAACGGCATGGCGCAGTGGCTGAAACTGCAACTGGCCGATGCCCTGGGCATCAGCGCCGGCCTGCAGTTCCAGATGCCCGCCCGGTTCCTGTGGGGCGCCTACCGCGCCGTGCTCGGTGAAGACCGGGTGCCGCGCACCTCGCCGTTCGACAAGTCACGCCTGCTGTGGCGGCTGTACCGGCTGCTGCCCGGCTTGCTGGACAACCAACACTTCGGCCCGCTGCGGCACTTCCTTGCCGATGACGTGGACGGCCGCAAACGCCATCAACTGGCCGAACGGCTGGCGGATCTGTTCGACGCCTATCAGGTCTACCGGGCCGACTGGCTGGCCGATTGGGAAAACGGCGACGACCGCCTGCGCCGCGCCGAGGACCGGGACGCCTTCGACGGCTTCCCCGCCAGCCAGTTGTGGCAGGCCCATCTTTGGCGCGCCCTGCTGGCGGACATGGACGAGACAAAACGCGGGCTCAGCCGCAGCGCCATCCACCGGGCCTTCATGGCGGCGTTGCAACAGGACGCGCCGCCGGCGGGCCTGCCGCGCCGGCTGATCATCTTCGGCATCAGCGCCCTGCCCCAGCAGGCCCTGGAGGCGCTCGCCGGACTCAGCCGCCACTGCCAGATTCTGATGCTGGTGCAGAACCCCTGCCGGCACTACTGGGCGGACATCGTCGAGGACAAACAGCTGCTGCGCCGTCAGCTCGACAACCGCAAACGCCACCTCACCGCCCTGCCGGAAAACCAGGTCAACCCGCTGCTGGCCGCCTGGGGCAAGCAGGGCCGGGACTTTATCGGCCTGCTCTACGATCACGACGATCCGGACAGTTACCGCGCCGCCTTCCAGAACCAGATTGACCTGTTCGAGAACATCGAGCCCCGGACCCTGCTGCAGCGTCTGCAGCAGGATATTCTCGATCTGGAACCCCTGCCGGCGCCGGATCAGCGGCCGCCTTTAAGTTCCGACGGCGCGTCTCACGCGGACGGCTCTCTGCGCTTTCGCATCGGCCACAGCGCCCAGCGGGAAGTGGAAATCCTCCAGGACGAACTCCTGGAGCGGTTCAGCAACGACCCCGGCCTGCAGCCCCGCGACGTGATCGTCATGGTGCCGGACATCGAAGCCTATGCCCCGCATATCGACGCCGTGTTCGGCCGGCTGGAGCGGGACGACCCGCGCTACCTGCCCTACACCCTCAGCGACCGCAGCGCCGGCGCCGCCTCGCCCCTGGCCCAGGCGGTGGAGTCGCTGCTGCACCTGCCGCAATGGCGCTTCACCGCCACCGACATTCTCGACCTGCTGGACGTGCCGGCGGTGCGCGAACGCTTCGGCGTCGCGGAAAGCGACCTGCCGCAACTGGCCCGCTGGATCGATCAGGCCCGCATCCGCTGGGGGCTCAACAGCCAGCAGCGCCGGACCCTGGACGTGCCCGGCTTCGAACAGAACAGCTGGGCCTTCGGCCTCAAGCGGATGCTGGCCGGTTACCTGCTGGGCGACGCCCCGGCCTGGATGGGCATCGAGCCACTGGACGAAGTGGCCGGCCTGGGCGCGGAACTGGCCGGGCGTCTGGCGCGCCTGCTCGACACCCTGGAGCACCACTGGCGGCAAGCCCGCGAGGACGCCGACGCCCGGCAGTGGCGGCAACGCTTCAGCGACCTGCTGGACGCCATGTTCGATCCGGTCGACGACGCGGATCAGAATCTCGACGCGGGCCTGCGCGACGCCCTCAACGACTGGGTCGCCGCCTGCGACGAGGCGGACTTCGACGGTGCCCTGCCACTCACCGTGGCCCGCCGGCCGCTGCTCGACGCCCTCAACGCGGAGAGCCTGTCACAACGCTTCATGGCCGGCCGCATCAACTTCTGCACCCTGATGCCGATGCGCGCCATCCCGTTTCGTCATGTCTGCCTGCTGGGCATGAAGGACGGTGATTACCCCCGCCAGCAACAGCCCATGGATTTCGATCTGATGCGGCAATGGGGCAACTACCGCCCCGGTGATCGCTCGCGCCGCGACGACGACCGCTACCTGTTTCTGGAAGCGCTGCTCAGCGCCCGCGACAGCCTCTACATCAGCTGGACCGGCCGCAACGTCCGCGACAACAGCGAACGCCCGCCCTCGGTGCTGGTGGCGCAACTGCGCGACCACATCAACCAGCGCTGGCGCAGTGACCAGGGCGAGCCGGTGGAGGCCCTCACCGTGGCGCACCCGCTGCAACCCTTCAGTGCCCGCTATTTCGATGCCGCCGACGAGGACGCGCCGCGCACCTACGCCAATGAATGGCGCGCCCTGCACGACGGCCAGGCGTCGCCGGTGCACAACGACCGGCCGCTGCCACCGCTGGAAACCGACGAACCGGTCAGCTGCGCCGCCCTGGGCCGCTTTCTGAAACAGCCGGTGGCGCATTTCTTCGAACACCGCCTGAAAGCCCGGCTGAAACAGGAGCGCCGGGTTCTCGATGACAACGAACCCTTTGCCTTCGACGGCCTGCAGCGCTTCCAGCTGCAGGACCGGTTGCTGAACGAGGCCCTGCGCGCCGGCCCGGACCAGGCCCGGGCCGCCATGGCGGCCGCCCTCGACCGCCTCGCCGGCAGCGGCGACCTGCCCCTGGCGCCGTTCGCCGAAGGCAGCCGCGACAGCCTGTTGCTGCCGCTGGCGCAGCCGCTGGATCAGTACTTCGCGTTGCTCGCCGACTGCGGAGAAAAACAACCGCAGCAGGAGATCCGTCTGCGGGCCGGCCCGCTGTTGATCGAAGACTGGCTCACCGACCTGCGCGGCCCGGCCGCCGACGCCCGGCGTCTGGTACTGCACACCGGCCGCCTCAAGGAGCGGCTCGACAAGCTCACCCGCGACTGGGCCCTGCACCTGGCCGCCTGCGCCGCCGGGCAACCGCTCACCACCCATATCCAGGGCCAGGACGGACGGTTCACCCTGCCCCCTGTGCACCGCGACGACGCCCAACAATGCCTGGACCAGCTCGGCCACGCCTGGCGGCGGGCACTGTGCGAACCCCTGCCGGTGGCCTGCGCCACCGCCTTCGCCTGGCTGAAAGGGGACGAAAAGGACAACGGCGAAAACGAAGCCCGCAAGGCGTTCGAATCCGGCTTCATGCACACCGGCGAACAGGACAAGGAACCGGCCCTCGCCCGGGCCTGGGTGGATTTCGACACCCTCATGGCCCAACGCCATGGCGACGAGGACCACGGCGACCGGCGCGCCTTCGAATACTGGACCGGGCAACTCTATGCCCCGCTGTACCACCAGGCGAAGTGGACCGAACCGGGGGACGATGCATGAACGCTGAACGGCCTCTCCCGATTACCTTTCCACTGCACGGCACCCGGCTGATCGAGGCCAGCGCCGGCACCGGCAAGACCTTTACCCTGGCCGCCCTGTACCTGCGTCTGGTGCTCGGCCACGGCGACGACAACGCCTTCCACCGCCCGCTGCTGCCGCCGGAGATTCTGGTGGTGACCTTCACCGAAGCGGCCACGGAAGAGCTGCGCGAACGCATCCGTGACCGCCTCGCCGAGGCCGCCCGCCTTTTCGCCGACCCCCAGGCCCACGCCCGCGACCCGGTCCTGGCGGAGCTGCTCCACGATTACAGCGATACCGAGGCGCGCGCGCGCTGCGCCCAGCGTCTGGACGCCGCCGCCCAGTGGATGGATGAAGCCGCCATCTACACCATCCACGGCTTCTGCAACCGCATGCTCAAACAGCACGCCTTTGATTCCGGCAGCCTGTTCAGCCTGGAACTGCAGGAAGACGCCAGCGACGAACAACAGCAGGCGGCCCGTGACTACTGGCGCACCGTGATCGCCGATTTCCCGGTCAGCGCCGCCAACGCGCTGCAAAGCGAAAATCTGGGCCACCCGGACGCCCTCCTGGACGCCTGCCGCCCCCTGCTCGGCCTCAAGGAAGCCGACCCGGAGGTACTGCCGCGAAGCGTTCAACACTGGCTGCGCCTGACCGGCCCCCAGGCGGAAAAGGAGCAGTGGGCCCGCGAAGCGCTGGCCGCCGAATTGCCGGACTTTCTCGAATGGGTGCGCGCCGCCCGCGACAACAAATGGCTCAACGGCAACAGCTATCGCGGCACCAGCCTGCCCGGCATGTTGCAAACCCTGCAGCGCTACGCCAACGGCGAACGCCTCGGCGACAAAAGCTACGAGACCCTGGCGAAGTTTTCTCACCAGGGCCTGAAGCTCACCAAGGCCGGCCAGGCGCACCGCCCGGACTTCGCCTTTTGTCAGGCCCTGGACGCGGTGATGGAAGGCCGCGAAAACACGCGACTGCCGCGCACCGACCTGCTCGCCCACGCCGCCGCCTGGATTCATGAGCGGGTGGACAAGGTGCGCCGCCAGACCGCCACCATGGGCTTCGACGACATGCTCAGCCGCCTGCACGACGCGCTGAACGGCGGCAACGGCGAGCGCCTGGCGGCGGTCATCCGCGAGCAGTTCCCGGTGGCGCTGATCGACGAATTCCAGGACACCGACCCCACCCAGTACGGCATTTTTTCCGCCCTTTACGGCGGCCGGGACGACACCGGCTGGTTCATGATCGGCGACCCCAAGCAGGCGATCTACGCCTTCCGGGGCGCGGATGTGTTCACCTACCTGAAAGCGCGCCGCGCCACCGAGGGCAACCACTACACCCTGGACAAGAACTTCCGTTCCGCCCGAGCCATGGTGGAGGCGGTGAACCGTCTGTTCACCTACAGCCAGAGCACCTTCGGCGATGTCTTCATGATGGACGACGCCATCCCGTTCGAAGCGGTGAACGCCCAGGGCCGCGAGGAAGTCCTGCTGATCGACGGCGAGGAAACCGCCGGCGTCACGCTGTGGGGGGAGGACCGGGAAAAGCCGGTGAGCGCGGGCCAGTACCGCGAAGAGCAGGCGGCGCGCTGCGCCAGCGAGATCGCCCATCTGCTTAACGGCGCCGACCGGGGCGTGACCGGTTTTCGTAACGGCGACGGCTTCAACCCGCTGCACCCCAACGACATCGCCATCCTGGTGCGCGATCGCGGCGAAGCCAAAGCGATCCGCGATGCGCTGATGGCGCGCCGGGTGCGCAGCGTCTATCTGTCCGATCAGGATTCCGTCTTTGCCCAGCCGGAGGCCCGGGATCTGCAGCTGATACTGCAGGCCTGCGCCACCCCGGAATCCGACACCCGGGTGCGCAGCGCCCTGGCCTGCGGGGTACTGGATCTCGCCTACCAGGACCTGGATACGCTCAACCAGGATGAAGTGCGCTGGGAAGAAACCGTGGAGCAGTTCCACGGCTACCGCCATCAGTGGCGGACCCAGGGCGTGCTGCCCATGTTGCGCGGACTGTTGATGGATTTCCGGGTGCCCGCCCGGCTCAGCCAGAGCCTGGACGGCGAGCGCGCCCTGACCAACCTGCTGCACCTGGCCGAACTGCTGCAACAGGCCGCCACCCGGCTCGACGGCGAGCAGGCGCTGATCCGCTACCTGGAGGACACGGTGGAAAGCACAGTGGCGCAGCAGCGCTCCAGCGGCAAGGAAGGCATCCTGCGGCTGGAAAGCGACGACGACCGGGTCAAAGTGATCACCATTCACAAATCCAAGGGTCTGGAATACCCGCTGGTGTACCTGCCCTTTATCTGCGGCTTCCGCCCGGCGGACAAAAACAAGCCGCCGCTGCGCTACCACGAAAACGATCATCTGACCGTGTCCCTGGAACCGGACGACAGCGTGGAAAACAAGGCGGATTACGAGCGGCTGGCCGAAGACATGCGCCTGCTCTATGTGGCCCTCACCCGCGCCCGCCACGCCTGTACCCTGGGCCTGGCGCCCTACATCAAGGGGCGCGGCAAGCAAAACCAGCTGGAAAAAAGCGCCGTCGGCCGCCTGCTGTTCGGCGCCGGCGTGGCCAACGACGGCCTGATGGCCGCGCTGGCGCCGCTGGCCAACGACGCCGTCGCCGTGGTGCCGGCGCCGGACAGCCACGACGAACTCTATCAGCCGAGCGCGAAAGCCCTGACCCTGCGCGCGCCGCTCCGGCCCCCGGCCAGACAGCGGGAGCCCTGGTGGATCGCCAGCTACAGCGCCCTGAAACAGGTCCAGGAAACCCTGGCGCCGGCGGACCCGCGCGGCGATCAACTGGCCGAACAGCAGAACGAGCCGCACGACGAAGGGGGCGCCCCGGACCAGGCGGCGCGGCCCGACAGCATTCACGCCTTCCCCCGGGGGGCGGCGCCGGGCACCCTGCTGCACGACGTGCTCGAGCAGGCCGCCAACCAGCGCTTCGACCGCACCCTGGCCGAACCCGGCGACTTCGAAATAAACCTGGAAGAAAAACTGCGCGCCCGGGGCTGGCAGGACCACGCCGGGGTCATCCGCCGCTGGTGGAAACAGACGCTGACCGCCGCCCTGCCACTGGGTGATGACCGGATCGCACTGAACACCCTGCACACTTACATGCCGGAACTGGAATTCCTGCTCCCCGCCCATCGGGTCAAGGTGGCGGAGATGGACATCCTGATCCGCCGCCACATCCACCCGGGCCGTCCACGCCCGCGCCTGGAGGCGGATACCCTCAACGGCATGCTCAAGGGCTTTATCGATCTGGTGTTCGAACACCAGGGCAAATACTACGTGCTCGACTACAAATCCAATTGGCTGGGCGCGGACGACGACGCCTACACGACCGATGCCATGACCGACGCGGTGCTGGAAAAACGCTACGAGGTGCAATACGTGCTCTACCTGCTGGCCCTGCACCGGTTGCTGAAGAGCCGTCTCGGCGATAGCTACGACCCGCGCCGGCACCTGGGCGGCGCCGTTTACGTCTTCCTGCGCGGCCTGCGGGGGCCGGCGGCGGGCACCGTCTTTGACCGGCCGGAGACCGGCCTGATCGAAGCCCTGGATGCGATGTTCGGAGAGACCGGCGATGCAAACTGACTTGTTCTCCGCACTCAACTGGGAAGAGGCGCTGGAGCGGCTGCGCGACAACGCCCTGCTCCGCGATCTGGACGTGGCCGTCGCCCGCTTCCTGCACCAGCAATGCCCCGAGGCCCGCTACGAAGTGCTGCTGCTGGCCGCCTTCACCAGCCACCAGCAGGCCAGCGGCCACCTGTGCCTGGACCTCGACAACCGGGACCTGACCACCCAGCTGTGGGGCAGCAACCCGCCGGCGGCGCTCACCGCGCTGCTGCCCGGCCCGGTGGACGCCTGGCTGACCCCGTTACGGCAAAGTCCCCTGGTCAGCCGGGACGGCAGCACCCCCCTGGTGCTGGAGGGCAGCCGCCTCTATCTGCGCCGCAACTGGGCCCGGGAAGTGGCGGTGGCCGAGGCCATCGACCGGCGGCTGACCCGCGGCGGTGGTGACGTGCCCGTTGAACGCCTGCGCGACGCCCTGGCCGGACTGTTTCCCGACGCCGGCCCCATCGACTGGCAGCAGGTGGCCTGCGCCCTGGCCATACGCGGCGGCATCGGCATCATCACCGGCGGCCCCGGCACCGGCAAAACCACCACCGTGGTGCGCCTGCTGGGGCTGCTGCAAAGCCTGGCCATGGCGGACGGCCAGCGCCTGCGCATCCGCCTGGCCGCGCCCACCGGCAAGGCCGCCGCGCGCCTCACCGAATCGATCGGCGAGCAATTGCAAAAGCTGACCGTGGACGCCCCGGTGCGCGACGCCATCCCCACCGAGGTGACCACGCTGCACCGCCTGCTCGGCACCCGCCCGGACAGCCGCCACTTCCGCCACCATGGTGACAACCCGCTGCACGCCGACCTGGTGGTGGTGGACGAAGCCAGCATGGTCGACATGGACATGATGGCCAGCCTGCTGGACGCGCTCGATCCGCGCACCCGGCTGATCCTGCTCGGCGACAAGGATCAGCTGGCCAGCGTGGAGGCCGGCGCGGTAATGGGCGACCTGTGCCGGCGGGCCGACCAGGGTTTGTACAACCAGAACACCCTCGACTACCTGCGCCAGGCCTGCGGCGCGGACGTCTCCGCCTGGGCGGGGGACGGCTCCGCCCTCGCCCAGCAGACCGCCATGCTGCGCACCAACTGGCGCTTCAAGGACAGCCCCGGGATCGGCGAGCTGGCCACGGCGGTGAACGGCGGCGACCCGGCGGCGGTGTCCCGGGTGTTCAAGAAGGGCCTGCCCGGCGTCCGGCGTCTGTCCTTGCAGGCGGACGGCCTCACCGACCTGCTTCTCGACGGCGACGGGGAACGGCCCGGCCTGCGCGCGCTGTTCGAGGCCCTGGCCACCCCGCCGGAGCCCGACGAGCGCGACGCCTGGGCGGCGCAGCGGCTCCAGCAACTGACCCGCCAGCAACTGCTCAGCGGCCTGCGTAACGGCCCCTTCGGGGTCGAGCAGCTCAACCACGCGATCACCGAACGCCTGCGCCGCGAGGGACTGGCCGGCGAACACGACTGGTATCCCGGGCGGCCGGTGATGATGACACGCAATGACTACCAGCTGGGGCTGATGAACGGCGATGTGGGGCTGACCTTGCCCCACCCGGACGGTCCGCGGGTGGCGTTCCAGTTGCCCGACGGGCGCATCAAGTGGGTATTGCCCAGCCGCCTGGACGGCGCCGAGACGGTCTACGCGATGACGGTGCACAAGGCGCAGGGCTCGGAGTTCGGTCACACGCTGCTGGTGCTGCCCGACCGCCCTCATCCGCTGCTGACCCGGGAGCTGGTCTACACCGCCGTCACCCGCACCAAACAGGCCTTCACCCTGATCGAATACGGGCCGCCGGGCGTGCTCGCCGAGGCCGTGCGCCGACGCACCTGGCGCGCGTCCGGACTGTGGGAGCGGCTCAACCAACACCCATAAAAAAGGGGCGGCAAAAGCCGCCCCATGGGTTCGCTGAGCAAGGCAGCGTGAATCATTCCTTGAATTGCGCTTCCTTCTCCTCGCTTTCCACCACGATATCCGCGCGGCGGTTTTGTTGGCGGCCTTCGGCGGTGTCATTGGGCGCCACCGGACGGCGCTCGCCGTAGCCCTGGGTTTCGATCACACCGCTTTCGACCTGGTATTCCTGGATCAGCTGGTCACGGACCGAATTGGCGCGCCGCTCGGACAGGCCCTGGTTGTACTCGTCGGTCCCGATGCTGTCGGTGTGGCCTTCGACACGGATCCGGTTGCCCTCGCCGTCACGCACTTTCTCGGCGGCGCTGCGCACTTCATTACTGAACTGATCGCGAACGTCGGACTGGTCGAATTCGAAGTAGATGGTCTTGACGGTCTCTTCCCGGCGGACGTCATAAACCTGACAACCGCGCGCGTCGACCACCGCGTTGGGCTCGGTGCCCGGGCAGGCGTCGCGGGCGTCGATCACGCCGTCACCGTCGCTGTCCTTGCTGACCACCTCGGCGGGTTCGTCCGCCACGGTGCGCGGCTCGCTGTCGGACTCGCGACCGTTTACCGCGAACATCAGATTGACGCCGGCATAGACCTGACCTTCCCAGTATTCCCGGTCACTGCTGTACGCATGCCGTGTGCCCAGATCGAGCAGCAGGTTTTTGAGAAAGGCACGTTGAATGCCCATCTCCACGCCGCTCATGGTTTCTTCGTGGTCGTTGATTTCCTGGGTGCCCACGTTCAAACCCATATAGGGTTCAAAACCGAGCAGGCTGGTTTCGTCGAAATGGTGGCGCAAGCTGGCGTAGTAGTTGACCACGTCGGACTCGCGATCCGTGTATTTGTGTTCGACCTCGTCGTTTTCCTCGTACCAGGCCTGCACCGACCAGCGCGGGCTGAAGCGCCAGCCGATCTGGCCGCCGAAAAACTCGGAATTGTCGAAGCCGTCCACGTCCCCGGTGACTTCGTTATCGTAGAAAAAATATTCGCTGACGTGGCCGCCGATGTATCCGTAGGTGTCGGGAACATTTTCGTCGGCGAACGCTGGAGAGAACAGCAGCGGTGAGGCCAGCACCGCGGTCATCATGGACTTTTTCATGGCAAGCTCCTTTGCGAATCAGTGCTAAACACTGACGATCTTGAGCCGCAAAGGAGGTCTTGTAGATAGGCAAACGTAAACAGTTTCAAAAATCGGCGTGGATTTTACGCCGATATAACAATTGCGTTTCCCGTTGTTACTTTCCGTTCAACGAATTTAACTATTTGGTCACCCATTGCCCGGTGGGGGTTTTCACATATTCCCCGGAAGGGGTTTTCTCGATCGCCTTCTGCCCGGCCAGATTGGCCACCTGTTCGAGGCTGATACCGTTTTCCCGCGCGATGCGCTGGTAGGCCTGGCGACGCTTTTCGTTGATGTCGGAGACCAGTTCCACCGCTTCCGGCGTGGCCTTGACCACGCCCAGATAGCCGTTCGGCTGCTCGCCCACCAGACCCTGGCTTTTGGCGCTGTCCAGATTCAATGCGAACGCCGCGCCGGCGAACAGCAGCGCAACCGCGAATAGCGTATATCGAATAAAGTGCATTTTAACCTCCTGATCCCTTACCGCTACGCGAGCACAGCAACCGGTTAGAACAGTTCGCTGTCCTCACTGAATAAATCGTCAATATCCTTCTCCACCTTAAGACGGATCTCGTGATCGATCTTAACGTTGAGATTAATGGTAATCGGCTCCTTGGGCGCCTCCAGCGCCACCCGCGGCGTGCAGGCGGTGGCCAGGGGCATCAGCAGCGCCAACACCAGCACCTTCCTGGCGCGGTCTCCGCTTGTCCGGTCTGTCATGGTCTGGTCTCCGTCATCACTCGGTCGGTGATTCGTTCACCGATACGTAAACTGCGTAACAGCTCTAGCACATTCTCCTTGTGGGTGTAATTAAAGACCACCGGCAAGCCGTTTCGTTGCGGATTGGTACCGCGAATGTGCACGGCGGCGTCCAGCCAGCCGTCGGCGGCCATGTCCACTTGCGCGCTGAAGCGCTCCACATGCAGGGGGTTGAGCGCCTCCAGGGCGATCGACACGGCCCGGTTGGACGCGGCCATGGCCTGGGTGCCGGCGGCCGGCAACAGCGCCAGCGAAAGCGGCGTTTCGTTGGCCAGCCGGCCATCGCGTACCGCCACGCTGTCGCGCCGCAGGCGCAGCGGAATATAACCGCCCACCTCGCCGGTGAGGCTCACCACCGCCTCGTTCTGCAGCGCCGCCAGCTGATTCAATTCTATACCGGTGATGACCACCGGCTGCCAGGCCGGGGACGGCCACAGCAAACGCGGCGCCCGCACTTCGCCCCCCAGCACCCGCGCGCTGATGTCCTGGAACCGCCACTGGTCCAGATCGGTGTCGACGCCCAGGCGCACCTCGGTGACCGGCACCCCCACGTCCAGGGCGGCCAGTTTCAGCGGCCCCCGGCTATGGACGGCCGGCGCGTCACCCTGACGCCACTTCAACGCCAATTCGCCGTCCAGCCCGCGGGCCTCGATGCTGCCCCAGTCCAGCGACAGGGCGTCACCGCGCAGGGTCCCTTCCACCTGAAAGGCGTCGCGCCAGTGCCAGCGGCCGTCCAGAACCAAGTCGCCGTCGCGGGCGGTGACCGGCAGGCCCCGGCTCATGGCCGCGACCAGCGGCGAGCGGCCGTGCAGCCGGCCCGCGAAGCCGGACGCTTCCTGGCGGCCGCTTAGCGACAGCAGGGTACCCCACTGCGCCACCGACAGGTCCGCGTCGAACGCGGTCCCATTCAACCGGACCAGGCCGGTGACCGGCGGCAGGGTCCAGCGCTCGGCCACCAGGCCCTCCGCCTGCACGGCCACGGCGCCGGTCAGCCCGCCGCCGGCCAGAATCAGCGGTTCCTTGACGCTCAGGGAAATCGGTTTGACCAGACGCGTTCCGTTCACCGTGCGGCCCACGTCCAGCCGGCTGCCGGCCAGCAGACGCAGTGACCGGTCCCAGCGCCAGCGCCCCGCCACGGTCATGCGGCCGCCCTGCCCGAATGTGGGGACCAGGCTATAGAACCGCTCACCGGTGGCCTCGATACCGCCCTGCCAGACACCGTCCTCAAGGGCGCCGGTCAGCACCCCACGAAACGGCACGCCCTGGTAACGGCCCTCGACGCTGCCGGTGAACGGCCACCGGGGCGGCCGCAGCCCCTCCACCGGCAGCCGCGCGGTGACATCCAGATCCGGGGAACGCAGACGCACGCTGGCCGGCTCGCCGCGCACCCCGGTGGGCCCGGCGTCACCGCGCCAGCCACCGCTGACCCGGTAGCCCTGCCAGCGCCCGGCCAGGGTCAGCGCGCCGCGCCACTGCAGGTCGTTGGGCCGCCAGGCCAGGCCGCTTTCCGTGCTGCTCAGGGTCAGGTCCCGCCAGGTCAGCGACAGGGGCACGGTGGCGTGGCCCCGCATCGCCAGGGGCGCGCTCACCGGCTCGCGCAGGCGCACCGAGACGCCCTCGGCGAGCCCGCCGACCTCAAAGGGCGACACCGTCACCTGGCCGTCCCGCCAGCGGAAGTCGATATCACCGCTCAGGCCCTCGCTGAGCGACAGGCTGCCCTGCCCTTCACCCAGCCGCGCCGCCTCGCTGCTCAAGGACAAGGCGGCACGCCCCTGGGGGCCGTTGGCCACCAGGCGGCCATCCGCCTGTATCAAGGCGGCGCCTTCGCCCCGTGCCCGAAGGTCCTCCCCCGGGCTCACCACCCAGCCCGCGCCCACCGCCAGGGGTTCGTCCAGCGCCGCGCGCAACCGCCAATCGTCACCCTGCCATTCACCGCGCACCGTCACGTCGCCACGGGGCCCGGGGCTCTCCAGACCCAGGTCCCGCCCCAGCAACACCAGCTCGCCGGCGAAGTGCCGGCTGTCGGTCCAGTCCCCGGGTAGCCATACACCGTCGCCCTGGACACGCACCACGCCGGCGAGGCGCTGATCCAGATGCCCGCCTTGCACGGTGCCGGACACCCGCCAGCGGCCACTGCCCCGCCGATACTCGGCGCTCAGGCGGCTGTCACGGAATTCGGCGTTGCCACGCCAGAGGCCGTCCCGTTGGGTCAGGGACACCATCACCGGCGGCAGGTCCCGGTACTGGACCGCCCACACGGTGACGTCCAGCGCCGGCAAGGCGGGAATCTCGGTGAGGGGGTCCGAATCGTCGCCGCTTTCCGGGCAGGCGTGCAGGCCCAGGGTGTCGATTCGCAGAGTGAGCGGCCGCAGCGCGGACAGGCGCACGCCGTGGGCCTCGAGCGATCGGCAGCCGTCATGCTCCCGCCATACCGCGTCGAGGGTCAGCCCGTCGCGCCAGCCCGGGCCCTGCCAGTGCCAGCCGCTCAGGCGGATCGCCAGCAGCGCCGCGGCCAGCAGCAGCAACAGAACCACGGGAACCAGCCAGAACAAATGTTTCTTGGAAAAGCGTGTCGCCATCGGGGTTGTGACCTTACTCCATGGTCCGGACTACCGAAGGATGGCGCTTTGCGGGGCAGAAATACAGCGCCCGGCTTAAAAGCGCTCCGGCCGGTCTAGGTTTTATTTCTGAGTCACCCCGATTTGCGGCCCAGATCACTTCTTCCGTATTGCGGAGGGCGTCGGGGCGCTATATGGTCTTTGCAACATTGATACGATTATTGTCATTTGTATCAAAATTATAAAAAGATCATGGAGTCGTGCCATGAAAACAATAAAAGCGATTGGCCCGGGAATCCTCTGTCTGTTCGCCTGGTCGCTGCTCAACGGCTGCGGCGGGGACAATCAGCCCTTCGAACCGCCCCGGCCCGGCGACGCGCTGATCTTCGCCTTCCCGATGCAGGGTATGACCGACGTGCCCCTGACCAGCAAAGGGCTGCTGGTGTTTTCCTCGCCGGTGGACGCGCAGGCGGTCACCCGCCCCTGCCGGGCCGGCGACGACGGGGTGCCCGAGGGCGGCTTCTGCGTCACCGGGCCGGACGGCCTGGTGGACATCAGCGCGCGGACCACGGTGATCAACGACGGCCGCACCATTCAATTCACCCTGGACGACCTGGCCCCGGGGGCCGAGTACCGCGTCTGGGTGCGCCCCGCCGCCGCCCCCGACGCGGTCAATCTGAAGCCGGATAACGAGGCCCTGCTGAGCTTCCGCACCCGCCAGAACCACCCGCTGCCGGACGCGGCGCCGCGCGTCATCGCCGTGAACCAGCAGACGCCCGACGCCTTCCTGCCCGGCAGCGACCGGACGCCGCGCTTCCCGTTCATGGATTTCTCCCCGATCCGCGTCACCTTTTCGGAACCGCTGGACCAGAACACCGTGACGCTGAGCGACGGCGTGCACCTGGTCAAAGTCTCCGAAGACGGCGCCGAACAGACCGTGCCGGTGGGGATGTTGGCCGAACGTCACTACCTGTCCCTGCAACCGGACCAGGACCTGGAGCCCGGCGCCCGCCACGAGCTGCGGCTGACCGGTCTTCGCGACCTCAATAACGAAGTACTGCCCGATACCACCCTGGTCTTCGTCCCCAACAGTTCCAAGGCCAGGCCGGGCGACGCCAACCCTCCCATTGACCAGACCCTGCAGACCTGGCCGGCACTGGGTGATGCGCGCTATCCCAACCGTGCCCTGCTGAGCGGCGGCGAGCTCAACCGTTTCAGTCTCAGTAACGTGGCGCTGGGGGAATATCACTCCGATTCGCTGCCCAACGCCCTGCGTGCCTATCTCGCCGATCCCAAAATCTACCCTCACGCCACCCCGGTGGTGGCGCGCGGCGGGCAAAGTTTGCGGATCACCGGCATCGACGCGGTGGCGCTGGGCGGCGAGGTGTCCACCGATCTCAGCACCGGCTTGATCACCGGCACCTTTATCAACAATGTCACCGGCTATATGACGCCCAACCCCTTCCGGCCGGAAGGCTTCCAGCCCGATGACGACTACGCGCCGCTGTACGTGTACATGAATTTCGATCTGGCGCTGCAAACCGAGGACAGCGCCGGCAACGCCTCGCTGAACCAGAACCTGATGCACATCCAGGCGGTGGGCGTCGTCACCGTCGATGACCGCAAGCTCACCTTCCAGGTGTTCCGGACCCTGCAACTGGAAGTGCTGGGTGGCGCCACCACCATCAGCGCCGATTTCAATCTCGGCGTGCGCAGCGACCCGGACCTTCCGGTGGACATGGAAAACCAGGCGGCGCCGCGAATAACCGGGGCTTATCCCGCCGACGGCGCCACCGGCGTGGAGACCAGTGAAAACATTCTGCTGACGTTCAGCGAACCCCTGGCGAAAACCGGCCTGGACCGTCTCCGCCTGCTGAACCTGAGCAGCGGCGGCGGCGAGGTGCCGATCCAGGTGAAGCGCAGCGGCACCAGCCTGGTGGTGTCGCCGCAAACCCGTTTGCAGGCGGACAGCGAATACCTGCTGCAGCTGGGCGCCGGGCTGCGGGACCTGCATCTGTTCGAGCCGCGCGACCTGGCCAGTGATCCGCAAGACGCCCTGGGCGGTAACGGCGAGCTGCGCTTCACCACCGCGGATTACCGCCGCACGGAGAGCGGCGACATGCCGCCGCTGGTGCTGGGCCTGTACCCGGGCATCGGCTGTGCCCTGGTCGACACGCAGCGGCAACCGGACAAGACCGGGCGCTGCCAGGGCGGCCAGGCCAGCGACACGCTTTACCCGGAATTTCTCTACGAAGTATCGCGACCGATTCAGATCACGTTCAGCCAGCCCATGGACACCGAGAGCATGCGGGTGGGCACCGTCAACGCGGCCGCCGACGGCTGCCTCGACGGCGCCGTCTGCCTGGCCCGGCGCGGCGGCGACGGCTGGTCGCCGATCCCCATGTCGCTGGTGGCGGAGAACATGGCCGCCACCTTACGACCGGCGGAAGGCGCCCTGGCACCGGGCGACGGTTATCGGCTGGTGGTGAACGGCAACGAAAACGGTTTTCGCAACCACCCGGAGCTGGGCCATCTGCGGATCAACACCACGCCGCTGGTCAGCCTCGCCGACCCCGGCGGCCCCAATATCGTCATCGATTTCACCGCCGTGGCGCCCTTCGACACCATCGCCGACACGGTGCGGACCCGGCCGTTCACCGACACCAACGGCAGCGGCTTCCAGGACCAGGGCGAACCGGCGGAGGGCATCAACGGCGCCCGGGGCGCCATCGACGGGGTGGGCGGCGTGCTCACCAGCGGCGGCTTCGCCGACCCGGAGAAGGACCGCATCTTTATCTCCGGCGGTTTGCCCATGGCGTTCCTGCCCAAACAGCCCTTGGATCTGTCGCTGGATAACCTGGGCATGGTGCGCGAAGGCCAGGGCCGCTGGTGCCTGGCCGAGGCGGACCCCAAGGGCAACCGCTTTTGTATGAACACCCGCGGGGATTACATGATCCCGGTGGAGGTCAATCCGCAGATTATCCTCGGCACCGCCCTGACGGTGCGCGCCACCGCCCTGGGCCTGATCCCTCTGACGCTGTCCACCCGTGGCCTGCCGCTGCGCATCAAACCCCGTGAAAGCGGCCAGATGTTCGGCTACCTGGTCAACCTGGAGGGCGAGGCCAAACCCCATTTCATGGTGCGTCTGAACGCCTGGCTGGACGCGCCGGACCTGCGAATTCTCGGCGGTCTGGCCGGCCATGACGTGCACAGCAAGGAGGTCGTGGCCTACCTGTTCGGGCCGGTCTCCTTCCTGAAGGACGGCCGCATCAAACTGAGCGTCACCAACGTCAACGCCATCGTCGCGCGCATCAACGTCAACCTGCTCGACATCGAGGGGGCCAACGCCGGCTACGCCGATCTGCTGCTCGACAAGGGCGAGTTCAATATCCAGGTGATGAACCACCCTTCCCGCGCACGCCGCATCGCGGAGCCGCTGCGCTGAGCGAATCCGATAAGAGAGCGATACAACCATGACAATATTCGCCCCCCTGCGCGGCATCGCCCTGGCCGGCCTCACCGCCCTGTGCGGTACCGCCCGGGCCGAGCTGCCCTACTACTACGAGCAAACCAGACCGGACTATCCCGGCACCCAGCTGGTGCGCGACCTGGTCGGCGAGAACCGCCTGTATTTCCGCTTCGGCGCGCTCTATATGTCGCCGGATGTGAAGACGCATTCCATCGAGTTGCGCAACCTTTCCGAGCTCGCCGAGGTGGCGGTGGAGCCCGGCCCCCAGGAAGGCGAGGCGTTCAGCGACCCGATGGTCCAGCCCGCCGCCATCCTTGGCTACATTCTGCCCTGGGGCGACGGCGGCTGGTCCCTGGAGGTGCCCATCGCCCTGCCCCCGACGCTGGAACTCAAAGCGAAAGGCCGCCTGGCCGACGTGCCGCTGGTGGAGGAAGCCAACGGCATCCCCACCGGCGTGCCGGCGCTGGGTGAGAAGGTGGCGGAGACCAAGGTGGCGCCGCCCATGGTGACGCTGGTGAAGCGCTTCCGCATGAACCGCTGGATCCGGCCCTACGCCGGGCTCGGGGTGACCTATCTGTTCACCTACGACAGCGAAGTCACCAACCCGGTGCTCACCGAACTGGGCGAACCGGACCTGGAGATCGAGAACAAGTTCGGCTGGGTCGCCCAGCTGGGTGTCGACTGGCACCTGACCGGCCACTGGTGGGGCACCCTGGACGTGAAGTACATCAGCGTGCCGGACGTCACCGCCACCGTGGACCGTGCCTATATCCGCGCGCCGGGGCTGCCCCAGTTCCAGTACGTGGAGGTGGGCGAGGCCCGCATCAACGCGGACCTGAACACCACCGCGGTGACCCTGGGCGTGGGCTTTACCTTCTAGGCCGGCGGCGGAACCAGCCCCGGACGCCGCTGATCGCCAGCAGGCAGACCAGCAGGCCGAAGCCGTTCACCAGCCAGACGCCGACACGACCGAACAAGCGGCCGCTGTGCAGATCAAGCAGCACGCGCTCCCAATGAATGCCCGGCACCGTCAAATGCGCGCGGTGCGCCTCACGGAGGTGTTCGGGAAGGGGCGCCGGGCGGGCCCAGTCCGCCGGGGCCTGGGCGGCCGCGCGGCAGAAGCCGCTGCGTTGATCCAGGCGTTGCGGCCCGTCGGCGCCACGCACCAGCAGCGCGCCGTCCCGGACCGCCAGCGCCGAGGCACCGGCCGGTACGCCGGGCAGGGTTTCGAGCAGCTCGCCGCGCGCATCGAGCAGAAGCAACGCCTCGCCGCACAGAACCGCGTACTGATTCTGGTCGCGCACCGCGCCCCCCAGCGGGCCGTCGCAGGACGCCGCCGGCGCCCCGTCGAGCATCAGAGTGCCGCCGTAGTGCGTGAACCAGTGGTCGTTCACCGGGAAGCCGCTTTGCGGCGGCTGCATGGGGACGCCGTAGAGGCGCGCCAGCAGGGCCGAGCGCACCGGCGCCTGGTCCCAGCCCAGCGGGCCCGACAGGTTGATCAGGACACCGGTCACCGCCAACAGCAGGATCGGCACTATTACCAACAGGCCCAGGCGCCGGTGCCAGCGCAGCCAGAGGGAGCGAGCCACATCAGTCCCCTTCGGTCACATGCTGGTGCAGCACCAGCGCCAGGCGGGCCAGCCGGCGCACCGCGTCCACCGACAACGTCGCCCCGGTGATGCCGTCGACGGGCGCCGACAACTGGTCCCGCCGGTCCAGGGTCATGCCTTCGAACTGGCGACGAAAGAACGGCTGGCGTATTTCACCGCCGCGCGGTTCCCGGTACACCAGCACCCGGATCTGTTCGATCCCCTCCGGCCCCACGGCGATACCCAGCGTGATCGGTTCTGTTTTGCCGATCTCATCAAGAATCCAGGCACTGCGCCCGCCCGACCGCCAATAACGCAGGCGCCGGCTCGCATAAGGATGCCCGAGAATAGTCGCGGCCCGCGCGCTCAGGTCGTTATCCAGTATCAGCATGTTCCAGGCCGGTTCGCTGTCCGCGAAGACGCCGTCGACAAACTCACTGTTACTGAGATAGCGCACCGGCTCCCAGGCGACCACCGCGCCACTGCACGACAACAGCAGCAAAAGAATCAGCCGGACTGCAAACCCCATGCTCTAGTTCACCAGACGTTCGGTGCCCAGCAGCATCCGGATCAGGCGACGCTGGTAGGGCCCGACCCGTTCGCCTTCGAGACGGGCGTTGGCTTCGTGATAGGCCGGATTGTGGGTCAGCGTTTGCGGCAGAATCAGTTCGGTGAGCTGCGCGCTGCCCTTGAGCCAGGCGTAATTGAATTTCCGCCACCAGCCGTAATTCATAGCGTATTGTTCGCGAATACGCGGCGGCAGATGTTTGGCACTGATTATTTCCTGCGCCCACAACGGCACCACCATCCAGATCGAGCGCGGCTCGAAAAGATCCGCTTTCAGTTGCAGGGTGTCCTCGGTAACGGTCAATTGCTCGCTGGCCCACATCGCCCGGTTGTAGGCCATGAAGGCCTCCCAGTCCGCCGGCAGGGCCTGCTCGGGAATGCCGAACAGCATGGCGAACAACTTGGTCTCCTGATAGAAACGTTCTTTCTGTTCCGGGCTCAGCGGGCCTTCCATCTCCTCGTACATCCTCACCAGGGTTTCCCACAGGGTGGCGTGCACCCAGATCATGGCGCTGACTTCGTTGGCCCGGTATTCGCCGCCTTTCTTGAACGCCCCCGCGTCCCGGGTCATGGCGCCCTCGATCTCTTCATGGATGGCGCGCACCTCGTTGGCCGATGCCATCACCTGGGGCATGCTGCCGTACATCATGGTGAAAACATGCTGGAAGGTGCGCCGCGCGCGCCCCAGCGGATCGTCGCGCACTTCGGAGTGCTCATCGATGGAACGGGTAATCCAGGGGTGGGCGGTCTGCAGCAAAAGCGCACGGCCGGAGCCCCAGGCGCTGGGCAGCGCCGGCGCGGACAGTTTCCACATCATGGAATCGGGGCCGTACAGGCCGATACGCGGGTCGGGAACGCGACCGTGCACGTACCGCAACTGCCGGCAAAAATCGTCGCCATCGATCCAGCGCGGCAGGGGCGCGCCACCGTCCGGCGGCACCAGACGCTGTACCGGATCGGCGCCGTCGCGCGCGGTGGGCGGCGCCTCGCCATCGCCGGCGGCGGCCCGGCCCACGGCGCAGGGGCTGGTGAGATAACCGGTCTCCGCGCGCACCATGTCCAGGTTGAGCCGGGTCTCCCCTTTTTTCACTTCCACGCGCTCGGGCAGCCGGTAGTCGTTGATCGTCATGAAATCGTGATAACGGACCGTCCAGCCCGATTCTTCCAGGCCGGTCAGGCGGCCCTGATCGTCCTCTTCCAGGCGTGCGTCGGCCCCGGCCGGCAGGCCGCGCAGCCAGTAGCCAAGCTTCGCCACCGGCACGTCATGGCGCAGCCCGCGGGCAAGGGCGGCGGCCGCCGGGTCGGCCACCTTCAAGGCCGGCGCCGCCTCGCGGTCGTAGAGATCACCGGTGATGGTGGCCCGCTCCTCGCCCACCGGCTCATCCAGCAGCACCGCCAGACGATAACCGCCGTCGATCTCCTGGTAGTAAAAATAGCTGTCCCGTTGGCGGTCGCCGTGGTCCAGACGCAGCTCGCCTTCCACCCGCCACTGATTCAGGGTTTCCGGGTTCTCCGCGACAACGGACGACTCCGGCAGGGACGCGCACCCCTGCATCAACAACAGCGCGATAAGCAACGTGTAGCAACGTGCCATGGATGCACCTCGTTTTTTGTTATCCGGCCCGCAGGGCCTTTTTATCGATCTTGCCCACCGAGGTCAGCGGTATTTCCGGCACGAAGAAAATCTCGCGGGGCACCTTGTACGGTGAGAGCTGATCGCGGCAGTAGCTCAGCAGTTCTTCGCGCAGCCCGTTCTCGTCGGCGCCGGTGGCCGCCTGGCACTGCACGTAAAGCTGCACCACTTCGTTGCCCGGCCGGTCCCGGTCCGGCCGCCCGACCACCGCGCACAGATCCACCCAGGGCAGGCTTTGCACGCGGTTCTCCACTTCCACCGAGAACACCTTGTAGCCACCGACAATGAGCATGTCCTTGCTGCGATCGCAGACGCGCACATAGCCCTCGTCATCCATCACGCCAATGTCGCCGGTGCGCATCCACAGGCGCCCGTCGATGTCCCGCAAGGCATCGGCGGTGGCCTCCGGCATGGCCAGATAGCCCTGCATCACCTGGGGGCCGCTGGCGATGATTTCGCCGGCCTCGCCCAACGGCAAGGTACGCGCGCTGTTCTCGGGATCGACGATGCGTATGTCGGTGCCGGGCAGCGGCACGCCCACCTGCCCGGTCTTGAAGCGCTCCGCCGGGTTGAGGGTGAGCACCGGGCTGGTCTCGGTCATGCCGTAGACTTCACAGAACCGGTTCGGCCCGATGATCGCCTCCAGCCGGCGGACCTCCTCCTCGGCGAACGGCGCCGCGCCGGAAACCGCGGTCCGCAACGCCGTGAAATCAAGCGCGCGGAAGCCATCGTGAGCACACAGCATTTGATACAGGGCGGGCACCGCCGCGATCACCGTCGGCGTGCGCGCGCGCATCTCCGCCACGAAGTGATCCACATCGCGGGGGTCGGGGATCAGCAGGAAGGTGGAAGCGGTGCGCAAGGCGTTGAACAGCACCGCCGCGCCGCCGATGTGGAACAACGGAAACGCCGACGCCACGGTCTCCCGGCCCAGGCGATAACCGTAAAACAGATTGGCCTGGACGTTATTGACGAACAGATTCCGGGAGGTCAGCCGCGCGCCTTTGGGCAGGCCGGTGGTGCCGCCGGTGTACTGCAGGTAGAGCACCTCGTCCAGGGACGCGGAGACGCCTTCGAATTTTTTTCCTTGTGCCGGCAAGTGATCGAGCAACGACAGCACGCGCACCGGCCCCGCCGCCTGGTCGCGGGACCGCGCCGGCGCGCCGGCCAGCTCCAGCGGCGAGGACAGCACCACCGTGTGCAGCTCGGGGACCTCGTCCACCACCCTGGCGAGGACGTTTTCCCACGCCGCGTCCAGGGCCAGGATCACGCTCACCCCGGCGTCGCGCGCCTGATGGGCCACCTCGCTGGCCGACATCAGCGGCGAGATACTGGTGCACACCATGCCCAGACGCGCGGCGGCCACGAACGCCACCACATACTGCGGCGTGTTGGGCAGCTGTACACCCAGCACATCGCCGGCCTGGCAGCCCAGATCCTTGAACATCAGCGCCATGCGGTCGGCCAGCGCGTCCAGTTCGGCATAGGTCAGCGGTTTGCCGAGAAACACCAGCGCTTCGCGCTCGCCGAAGTCCCTTGCATGGGTGCGTACATAGTCGGAAAGATTTTTCTCTTCCAGCGCCGGCACCCTGTACCAATCCAGACCCAACGCCTCATAGGTCGCCAGCCAGGGCCGTAGTTCAGAGGTCATACTGAAACGCCTCCGGCAGTTGATACGCGTCGGGATGACGGCGCGCGTCACGGATCGCCTGTCGCGCCAGGGGCACGTAACGCATCAGCTCCGGGGTGAGCCGATCGGCGGCGCGGTAAAACCGGCACCAGCGCCGGAAGCGACGCTCGTCGTTGTCGCTCCAGGGAATATCGAAGCGCTCGCGGAACAGCGGCGGCAAGGTGCCCAGGAGGTTGAATCTCAGCAGCCGGCCCAGCCCCTGACGGGCCAGCCACCAGGCCGGCTCGGGCAGCCACTTCACCGGCGGCTTGGGCACTTCCAGATAGTGACTCTGGCTCAACAGGTCCGCCGCGACATCGCCTATTTCCAGACGCTCGCGGATCATGGTGTCGAAATATTCCCAATACTGACTTTCGCTGTTCGGCAGGTCCTGATCGCGGATGCCGAGCATGAGACCCAGCTGCCGCCATTCGCGGAACATCACCTTGCGTTGCTCGCCATCGGCCGGGGTGCCGAACAGCTCATGCATGCGGATGGTGGCGTCAAAGCCGGTGCCGTGCACCCAGGCGTAGGCTTCCGGATCAAGCGCGTGGTAGCGGTTGCCGTGCTTGTCGACACCCTTGATCTTGCGGTGCATTTCGCGCAGCTCGATGCCTTTGCGGATCGCCTCTTCCGGGCGCGCGTACACCACCGGCCAGAGCAGTTCCGTGGAGCGCCGGGCGCGGCCCCAGGGGTCGGTGCGGTACACGGAATGTTCGCCCACGCCGGCATCGATCACCGGATGGGCCACCTGCATGACAAAGGCCTGCGGCAGCATCAGGTGGAAGCGCCAGGAACCGAAATCGGCCCAGGTATGGGAATCCGGGCCCAGGGGCGCCGGGGCCCGGCGCGCGGATTTCAAAGGGGCATGGGACATAGCCGTACTCCGTCACTTGAGACAAATGACAAAGTACGTCTCATTGTTCAGTCGCGCAAGCCGTAGAAACAAATTTCTTCGGCGTGTTTAGAAACGGCTCACGGCGTCAGCAGCGGCCGGAAATAGTGCTCGGCGAAGCGTCGCACGCTCTTCTCGTCACCGGCATTGACCGCGCCTTCCGGCGTCAGCACCAGCGACTGCATCAGCCGTAAAAACAACTCGGCCACTTCCTCCGCCGGACTTTGCTTCAGCCCGCCGGCCTGCTGCGCTTTTTCGATTTGCGCCGCCAGGTGCGAACGGAACAGGGCCATCAGGCGCGACCAGCGCACCGTCAGGTAAGGCAGGATGGTTTCCGGCTCGGAGCTGAGCAGACGCACCAGCAAGGGGTGCGCGTGGGCGCGGGTGACGGCCAGAACGAACGCCTCCAGGAGCGCGTCCACCGGCGAATCGATGGACTTCAGATGCTGTTCAATCTCGCCCAGATGGCGCTGACATTCACGCAGGATCACCGCCTGGATCAGCTGGTCCTTGTCACCGAACCGGCGATAGGCGGTGGCGCGGCCGACGCCCGCCTTGCCGGCCACGTCCTCCATGGTGGTGCGGCGCAGCCCGAACTCGGTGAACCGAGCCAGACCGGCGTCGAGAATCTTTTCGTAGGTGGCGTCCCCGCTGGGCGCCTCCAGCTTGCCGGTCAACGACAAGGCAGGTTGGGGTTCGGATTTCATTGGCTGCTCCACGGCGTGCGCACCGTGCCGATATATACATCAAGCACCGCGAAGCAGCAAACAACGACGTCTTTTCAGACCGGCGATTCAGGCTTGCGCAAAGGCCGCCAGATGCTGGTCGGCGCCGCCGAACAGCCCGTCCATGGCGGTGATCCGTTTAAAGAAATGTCCCACCGCCAGTTCATCGGTCATGCCCATGCCACCGTGGATCTGCACCGCTTCCTGGGCGATACGGCGCCCGGCGCGCCCCAGTTGGGCTTTCAGGGCGTGCACCGCCTGGCGGGCGTCGTCGTGGCCTTCCAGCGTTTTCAGAGTGGCCGCCAACAGCAGCGAGCGGGTCTGCTCCAGGGCCATGAACATATCCGCCATGCGGTGCTGCAACACCTGGAAACTACCGATCGGCACGCCGAACTGTTTGCGGGTTTTGCTGTATTCGACGGTGTCGTTCAACAACACGGACAGCGCGCCCACGGCTTCGGCGCCCAGGGCGAGAACGGCTTCGTCGAGCACCTCCCGGACCGGCTCGAACGCGGCATCCTTCTGGAAAATCAAAGCGTCGGCGGGCAGCCGTACATCTTCGCACTGCAACCGCGCCGCCTGATGGCCGTCCACCAGACGGTGCGGCGTCACGGTCACGCCCTGATGGCCCGGATCAAGCATGAACAACGACAGGCCATGCCGGTCGCCGGGCTCACCGGCGGTACGCGCCAGCACCAGAATCCGGTCCGCCTGATCGCCGTTGAGCACCAGAATCTTGCGGCCGTTCAACAGGAAGTCGCCGCCCTCCTCGCGCGCCCGCAGCGCGGTGTTTTCAGGCGCGAACACACGCTCCTGCTCATCCACCGCCAACGCCAACTGTAACTCCCCCGCCACCAGGTCCGGCACATGGCGGGCACGGCAGGCGGCGCCGGCCCGGCGCAGCAGGCCGCCGCCCAGCACCACCGTCGGCAGATAGGGGGCGACCACGCCGCCGCGCCCCAGTTCTTCCATCAGCACCATGGTTTCCACCAGGCCGGCGCCGAGGCCGCCGTCGTCCTCGTCGAACGGCAACGCCAGCCAGCCCAGTTCGGCGAACTGGTGCCAGAGGGTCTGATCCACCGGGGTCAGTGTCTTGTTGTTGCGATGCGCTTCAGCGTGATACTGGCTCTGCACGAAACGGCGCGCGCTGTCGGCCAGCATTTGCTGCTCATCGCTCAGGGAAAAATCCATCCTGTTCTCTCCTTCCGTCGCCGTTACAGGCCCAGTACCGCCTTGGCGATAATGCCCCGCTGCACTTCGTTGGAACCACCGTAAATGGAACAGGCCCGCGCATTGAGATAGGCCGCCATGGCGGTCAGTGCGTACTCCGGACCCAGGGGTTCATCATCACCGCCGGGCACCAGCGCCCGCGGTTGCCAGACCAGCGCCTGGCCGCCCAGCGTCTCGATGCCCAGCTCGGTGACCCGCTGCTGCAGCTCGGTGCCGAGGATCTTGGTCATCGATGACAGCGCCCCCGGGTCCTTGCCGGCGGACAGCGCCGACTTGATGCGTTTTTCCGTGAAGGAAAGCGCCAGCACGTCGCTTTCGCAGGCGGCCAGCTTATGCGCCCAGACCGGATCGTCGCGCAGGCTGCCGCCGCTGGCGGTGCTCTGCCGCGCGGCGATCTGCTTGAGACGCTGCAACTGCACCCCCAGCGCCGGCGCGTAGTCCTGCCCGCCCCGTTCGAAGGTGAGCAGGTACTTGGCCACCGTCCAGCCGTCGTTCTCCTCGCCCACCCGGTTGCGCTTCGGCACCCGTACATTGTCGAAAAACACCTGACACTGCTCCGGCACTTCATCCAGCCCGACAATCGGCTCCACGGTAATACCCGGCGTGTCCATATCCAGCAGCAGGAAGGTAATGCCCGCCTGGGGCTTGCCGTCGCGACGGGTGCGCACCAGCAGGAACATGCGGTTGGCGTGGTGGGCGTAGGTGGTCCAGATCTTGGTGCCGTTGATCACATAGTCGTCGCCGTCGCTCTCCGCGAAGGTCTTCAGCGACGCCAGATCGGAACCGGCGCCCGGCTCGGAATAGCCCTGGCACCACAGATCCTCGCCGGAAAGAATGCGCGGCAAATAGTGCGCTTTCTGTGCCTCCGTGCCGAAGCCGATCAGGCAGGGCCCGCACATCTGCAGCCCCATGGGAATCAGCGGCGGCGCCTCCGCGCGCACCAGTTCCTCGGCGAACACCGCGCGCTGGCCGACGCTCCAGCCGGTGCCACCGTACTCCTTCGGCCAATGCGGCGCCGCCCAGCCCTGCTTATGCAGAATACGCTGCCACGCCATCGCTTCCTTCACCGGCGCGAACACCGAGGTGGTGCGACGGCCCGCCTCCCGAATTTCCTGGGTCAGCGACGCCTCGAGAAAGGCACGCACCTCCTCACGAAAATGGCGCTCCTGTTCGGGTACTCGTAAATCCATGCTTCACCCCGCTTGCGATATCGGCCGCCAGCATAGAACCGACGAGTTCCAACGGCAGTGACCGCGAACACCAGCCCCCTGGTGGAATCGGTCATCAACCGTCGCAGGCGCAGCCCGGTGGCTTGGTGCAGGTATAACTCCGGCTGATGCAGGAATTACCGCAGGCCTTGCCCTTCCGGCACACCTTGCAGCAACTCTGTGGCAACAACTCTTTGTCGAGGAGCAGGTCCGGCAGCGTATCGCCGGCATTCCGGTGTTCGTTGAAAAGATTCTCGAAAAGATCAACGGAAGGCTGCGGTGCCTCCGCCGGCTGAACCGCCAGCGCCGCCGCCGACCACAGCGAAACCAATACGATAAGTATCCGGATCGTCCCCTGCATAAGTGTCCCCTGAAACTTTTGTTTTATTAGGAAGAATCACTCTAGCGGCTGGGACGGGAAAAGGTAAGCGAGGCGGGACAGGGCCCGGAAACGAAAAAGGGCCAGCCGCCCGCGGGCGACTGACCCTTTTCGTTGTATTTGGTCGGGACGGAAGGATTCGAGTAGCCATCCAAACCCTATGATTTTCATGAAAACTATTTCTATTCGGCGCCAGCAATACCCCCATAAATACCGCCAACATCAAACACCTGGGGGCGGCGGGAACAACTTTTAGGCCGATAATGATACGACCGTACTTCCTCTACATGCCCTCATCGACATGTCACACTGGCCTCTATTAGTTCGGGATGACCGACCAGTCGCTGCGTGATGTGGATCACACCCTCGTTGCCGGGTAAATTGGCTTACCCAAAACAAAGCTAACAAAAACTAACAAGATGGGGAGGGGTAATGGCATCGAGTTTCGTTGCCTACATAGACGAGTCAGGTGATGAAGGGTTTCATTTTCGACCTGACGGCTCCGGGAGCTCAAGATGGTTTGTCTTGACTGCTCTTGTTATTAGAAAGGAAGAGGACACGAAGACTATTGTCCCAGCCGTGGCAGGACTGAGGGAACTTCTAAGGAAACCAGCAAAACACCCTCTGCATTTTCGTGAGTTGAAGCACGAGCAAAGAGTGCCAATTTCTCGGTGCATTGGCGAATTGCCGGTGCGGACCATACACATTGCCATTCACAAGCCGTGTATTCGTGAACCGGAGAACTTTCAGCAAGAAGCTTATTCTCTGTATCGATATTGCAGCCGCTTACTGTTAGAGCGCCTATCCTGGCTCTGCCGAGATAGCCGGCTTGCCAACCAAGGTGACGGGAAGGTAGAGCTCATCTACTCAAATCGCAGCAAGATGTCTTACGAGGATCTCACGGGTTACCTTGAGCACCTCAAACGCGAACCAAATCCGAGCAGGGTGCGCATCGAATGGTCTGTTATCGACCCGAACCTTGTTCGAGCGGTCAATCATGACCAATTGGCGGGATTGCAACTCGCCGATGCCGCCGCATCAGGGTGTTTTTTTGCGGTAAGGAATAACGCCTACGGGGATACGGAGCCACGCTACCTGCAACTGATGCGACCGACCCTGTACCGACGCAGGTCACAATTAGAGGGCTATGGAATGAAATTTTGGTGTGACTGCGACGAGCCGAGACAATCTCTGCTGCAATCCCTATCAGGGCAATAAAAAAGCCGCCTAGAGGGCGGCTTAGAAAACTTCGCAGGCCCCGAGTTCGAGGATCCCGCCCGTTTCGGGCTGCCACCATTGAGATTGGCGGCCTCTACAAACCTCGCGCTTGCCTGCCGAAGTATTATCGGCCAAATGTGCAAAGCATGCAACACTGCGCAACTATGCAACTTCCGGTCTGCCGGCGAACGCCGGAACCCAGCTTCCGGGTGAAGGGAGAAGAGGCCTAGGCATGGACAAGCGAAAGTCGCCGAGACAACAGGGCGAGCAGGACTACCGGCGCGAACCGAGCGTATACAGGAATCCTTACGCCAACGGTAGCGATAAATTCAACGAGTATGAGAGGGGATACTTTCAAGCTCAGCGCCGGGATCCAAACCCGCCCGCTCGAACTGTGGGGCGCCCGGTCAAAAAGCGAGAGCCACTTGGCGCGTCCCCACGCGCGCCAGCCAGCTTACCAAATACCCCTGAGCCTTCTCCTGCAGCGCAACGCTACAGGAATCGCCACGACCCCGATTGAAGCGAGACCCCAGCTAACCGCACACAGTATCTGTAATCCATCTCCTACACGTTCCGTCCATGATCTCCTACAGACACGCGACTGCGCCCTGCCCCACCCTGCGTTGACCGGCCAGTACTCTCGGCAGCCGGCAAAAAGGAGCCAGTGCGCATGGACGCGGTTCGATACTGGCCGGTGGTCGTGGAGACGCCGTCCGGTGACGAAAGAGTGTGTGTCGTAGCATACCCACGAAAGCCAACGGAAGATCTGGCGGCGGGACTGGTGCGGCACCAACTGGGGATGAACGCCGTTCCAGAGCGGTACCGCTACCTCGAAGACGCCAGTCTGAAGATGCTGGAGTCGGCAGGGTATCGGCTGCTCGAAGTGGGCGGCGGCCAATCACAATAAGAAAAGGAGAAATCCTAATGCCGAACTATATCGTAAACAAGAAAGACGACGGCAAATACCACGAGGTCCACACCACCCACTGCAACCAGGGGCCAGATTCAAACAATCAGCACTGGCTAGGCGCCCACGCCACCTGCCGCGGTGCTCTACAGGCGGCTGAACGGGCAGGGTTCAAGCCCGCCGATGGTTGCTATTACTGCTGCAACGATTGCCATAGCGGATGAGTGTCAGCCGCCAAGGATGGCGGCGTTCCGGCCTCGTGAGCTTTGAATAATCTTGATACTTATTCAGAAGACATCGCTTGCTTGGCTTCTCTCGCGTGACGACTTCAGAAAAATCATCATCGGAGCGCCGAATGGCGCCTACGGCAGAGTCGAATGAGTTTATTTGAGTACCTGACTCTATTTCTGCTGGCCTACTGCGCCTACTGCCTTACGATTTGTGCCAGCTATCTCACCGTTCTGTGGTTCAACAATCCTCAACACCAGAGCGCACCACGAAACGATCCAGACCGACGGTTTCAGCGATGGATGCTGCTCTCACTATGGATGGCCATGGTGGCGATCCCTATAGTGACTATATTGGACCTAGGTCTTCATATCATCTGAACAGGAGAGGCACTGGGCTGGTCCAAACATATAACCCCGCATTCTGGCTGCTGGCCAACCTAGTGCTTTCCCGGCTTGGGCCCGGCGGCCTACAAGGATATTTCAGCAGTGATGGCTGCCCAGAAAGATCTGATTGAGGTTGTCCACCAACTTCGCCAGATCATTAACGTGAACGGGTAGCTGCAAGTAGAGCGGAAAGAACTTTCGAGGTCTTGCAAACCGGAGAATCGATCCAGGAGAAAGCCGCCTCACCTCGCCGGGCGGCTACACTGATTTGCATTTACCCCTTCGTTTACCCCTTACCCCAGAAACAACTTAGGCCGGAGCTTTCGCTACCGGCCTAAGTTGTTGTTTCAATTGGTCGGGACGGAAGGATTCGAACCTTCGACCCCTTGCACCCCATGCAAGTGCGCTACCAGGCTGCGCTACGCCCCGAAATTGTGTGGCTCCGCCCGGGGAGTGGTTCAGTGCGGCGAAGCGGCGGGAATCATAACGGATTCCCCTGTCGGATGGAACCCGGAAAGCGCGCCTTCGCCGCCGTATGCTCAGGAGTTGAGCAGGCGGCGGCCGGGGCGCGGTTCAGGGATGGCGAACGCTGTTGATGCGGTCCGCGTTGAGCACTTCCAGCACGTCTTCCAGCTCGACGATCATCTGCTTGATCATCTGGTGGTAGCGGGTGGCGTGCTCGGCGTTGGCGTCGCCGGACAACTGCTGACGCGCGCCGCCGATGGTGAAGCCCTGCTCGTAGAGCAGGCTGCGGATCTGACGGATGGTGAGCACGTCCTGGCGCTGGTAGTAACGGCGGTTGCCACGGCGCTTCACGGGCTTGAGCTGGGGGAATTCCTGCTCCCAGTAGCGCAGCACGTGCGGCTTGACGTCGCACAGCTCGCTGACTTCACCGATGGTGAAGTAGCGCTTGCCGGGGATCGCCGGCAACTCGTCGTTATGACTGGGTTCGAGCATAGTCTTCCACCCGCTGTTTCAGTTTTTGCCCGGGACGGAAGGTGACCACGCGGCGCGCGGAGATCGGGATCTCTTCCCCGGTTTTCGGGTTCCGGCCGGGGCGCTCGCTTTTATCGCGCAGGTCGAAGTTGCCGAATCCGGAAAGCTTCACCGGCCGGTTTTCGGCCAGTGAGTCACGAATCTGTTCGAAGAACATCTCCACCAGTTCCTTGGCTTCGCGTTTGTTGAGACCGAGCTCCTCGAACAGCCGGTCGGCCATATCTGCTTTGGTCAACGCCATTGGAAATGCCTCAATCCAGGCCCTTTCTTCAGTCCCTGAGGGTCGCCTTAAACTGTTGTTTTAACTGAGATACTACCGCTTCGACCAGGTCGTTGACCTGGGCATCCTTAAGAGTGCGCGAAGGATCCTGGAAGGTCAAGGTCAAGGCCAGGCTTTTGCGTCCGGCCTCGATATTGTCGCCCTGGTAGAGGTCGAAAATACGCACCTGGCGCAGCCGCTCGTCGCACGCCCGGTGGGCGGCGGCGACCAGGTCGCCGGCGGGCACCGAGGCGTCGACCACGAAGGCCAGGTCGCGCTGCACGCGGGGCTGGTCGGAGACCGGCTCGAAACGCGGCAGGCGGCCCAGACGCAGGGGCGCCAGGGCCAGCTCGAACAGGTACAGCCCTTTAGGCAGGTCCAGCTCCGCCGCCAGGCGCGGGTGCAGACGGCCCAGGTGGCCGACGGTGCGGCCGTCACGGGTGACTTCGGCGCACTGGCCCGGATGCAGGGCGGGATGGCTGCCCGGCCGGAAGGCGAAGGCGTCCGGCTGGGACAGGGCCAGCAGCGCTTCCACGTCCCCTTTCAGGTCGTAGAAGTCCACCGGGCGGGGCTTGCCTTCCCAGTGCGCGGGCTGGGCGCTGCCGTAGAGCAGGCCGGCGACCATCGGCTCCTGGGCCAGGCCGTCCGGGCCGGGCACGAAGCGCAGACCGGTTTCGAACAGGCGCAGGCGGTCACACTGGCGGTTGACGTTGCGCTCGGCGGCGCTCAGCAGGCCGGCCATGAGACCGGTGCGCATCACGCCCAGGTCCGCGGAGATCGGGTTGAGCAGCGCCAGCGGGGCGTGGTCCGGGTCCACCCTGGCCTGCAGTTCCGGGGCCACGAAGCTGTAGGTGATGGCTTCCATATAGCCCCGGTCGCGCAGGGTGTCGCCCAGGCGGCGCAGCGGCAGCTCGCTTTCCGGGGCCGGGTCGCCGGCGGGGGTGCCGGCGGGCACGCGGCTGGGCAGGTTCTCGTAGCCGTGCACGCGGGCCAGTTCTTCGATCAGGTCTTCCTGGATCGCCATGTCGAAGCGCCAGCTGGGGGCGCTCACCGACCACCGGCCGGGGCCGGTTTCGGTGACGGTCATGCCCAGGCGTTCGAGGATGTCGACGATATTGGCGTCGTCCAGGGGCGCGCCCAGCAGGCGGGCGACGCGCTCGGCGCTCAGCTCGATGGTGGCCGGCGTGGGCACTTTGTCCTCGGCGACGGTTTCGTCCAGGGGGCCGGCCTGGCCACCGGCGATCTCCAGGATCAGCGCCGTGGCGCGCTCCAGGGCGCGGCGCTGCAAGGCCGGGTCGACGCCGCGCTCATAGCGGTGCGAAGCGTCGGTGTGCAGGCCGTAGCGGCGCGCCCGGCCGGCGATCGCCAGGGGGCTGAAGAAGGCGCATTCCAGGAACAGGTCGCGGGTGTTTTCGGACACCGCGCTGGGGCGGCCGCCCATGATGCCCGCCAGGGCCACGGGGCCGTTGTCGTCGACGATCAGCAGGGTGTCGTCGGTCAGCTCCAGGGTCTGGTCGTCCAGGCTTTGCAGGGTCTCGCCCGCCTTGGCGCGGCGCACGCGAATGCCACCGGCCAGCGTGTTCAGGTCGAAGGCGTGCAGCGGCTGGCCCAGCTCCAGCAGCACGTAGTTGGTCACGTCGACGATCGGGTCGATGGCGCGCACGCCGGCGCGGCGCAGACGTTCCACCATCCACAGCGGCGTCTCGGCGCCGGCGTTGATGCCGCGGATCACCCGGCCCAGGTAGCGCGGGCAGCCGTCGCTGTCGTCGAGGGTGACCGGGAAGCGGTCGTCCAGGGTGGCGGGCACCGGCTCGATGGCCGGCTCGTTGAGCGGGGTGCGGTTGAGCACGCCCACTTCCCGGGCGATACCGCGCAGGCTCAGGCAGTCGGCCCGGTTGGGGGTCAGATCCACCTCGATGACGGTGTCGTTCAAAGACAGGTAGTCACGGATATCGGTGCCCACCGGCGCGTCTTCCGGCAGTTCCAGCAGGCCGTCGACGCGGTCCTCGAGCCCCAGTTCGGAGCCGCCGCACAGCATGCCCTCGGAGGGCTCGCCACGGAGCTTGGCTTTCTTGATCTTGAGATCGCCGGGCAGCAAGGCGCCGACCCGGGCGAACGGCGCTTTCAGGCCTTCGCGGGCGTTGGGCGCGCCGCACACCACCGGGAAGGTGTTTTCGCCGTCGCTGACTTCACAGACGCGCAGCTTGTCGGCGTCCGGGTGCGGCTGGCAGCTTACGATCTGCCCCACCACCACATCGGTGAAGGGCGGCGCCGCCGGTTCCACGGCGTCCACTTCCAGGCCCGCCATGGTCAGTTGGTGGGCCAACGTGTCGCTATCGATGTCCGGGTTGACCCATTCCCGCAACCAGGCTTCATTGAAACGCATTCTTTATAATCCCCTAGGCGAATTGCGACAAAAAGCGTGCGTCGTTCTCGAAGAACAGGCGCAGATCGTTGACGCCATAGCGCAGCATGGCAAGGCGTTCCACACCCATGCCGAAGGCGAAGCCGCTGTAGCGGGTGGCATCCACGCCGCCGTGCTCCAGCACCTTGGGGTGCACCATGCCGCAGCCCATGATTTCCAGCCAGCCGCTGTGCGAGCACACCCGGCAGCCTTCGCCGCCACAGGTCATGCAGCCCACGTCCACCTCGGCGCTGGGCTCGGTGAACGGGAAATAGCTGGGCCGGAACCGCACCGGCAGGTCGTCCACCTCGAACACGAACTTGAGAAACGCCGCCACCGTGCCTTTCAGATCGGCGAAGGTGATGTTCTCGTCCACCAGCAGCCCCTCCACCTGATGGAACATGGGCGTGTGGGTGAGATCCGAATCGCAACGGTACACACGGCCGGGGGCGATGATGCGGAACGGCGGCTCGCCCTTCTGCATCACCCGCACCTGCACCGGCGACGTGTGCGTGCGCAGCAGGCGGCCGTCACCGAAATAGAAGGTGTCGTGCATGGCCCGGGCCGGGTGATGGGCGGGGATGTTCAGCGCCTCGAAGTTATGGAAGTCGTCCTCCACCTCCGGGCCCTCGGCGATATCGAACCCCAGCCGCAGGAAGAAATCCTCCATGCGCCGGCGCATGCGCGTGACCGGATGCAACGCCCCCGGCTGCTCGCCGCGCCCGGGCAGGGTCACGTCCAGGGTCTCGGCGCTCAGCTGCTCGTTCAGCGCCGCTTCCTCGAGCGTGCGACGACGCTCGTCGATCGCCGCCTGCACCCGCTGCTTGGCCTCGTTGATCAGCGCCCCGGCCTTGGGCCGCTCGTCCGCGCTCAGCCCGCCCAGGCTCTTCAGCAGCGCGCTGATCTCCCCCTTCTTACCCAGGTAACGCACCCGCACTTCATCCAGCGCACGCGCGTCACCGGCCCCGGCCACCTCCGCCAGCGCCGCCTCCACCAGGCTTTCCAGGTTCTCCATCATAAACACCCACCAGTCGTGTTCATTATTTTCACGTCACTATCGCGGTCACTACGTCAGCACGTCCAGAGGGGGCCCCGGTCGGGGACCCCAAACAAAACGGGGGAAGAGCGCGAGCTCTTCCCCCGTTTCAGAGTGCTGTCGTGTCCGCTTCAGGAAGCCGACAGGTTACTCAGGCGGCGAGACTCGCTTTGGCTTTCTCGGCCAAAGCACCAAAGGCTGCCTGATCACGAACCGCCAGGTCCGCGAGCACTTTACGGTCGATCTCGATGGACGCCTTCTTGAGGCCGTCGATCATACGGCTGTAGGACATGCCGTTGACACGGGCGGCGGCGTTGATCCGCACGATCCACAGACGACGGAACTGACGCTTGCGCACCTTGCGGTCGCGGTAAGCGTACTGGCCGGCCTTGGTGACCGCCTGTACCGCCACGCGGAAAACGCGGCTACGCGCCCCGTAGTAACCTTTTGCTTGCTTGAGAATCTTCTTGTGCCGGCGACGCGCCTGCACACCACGCTTTACTCGAGCCATTATTCAGACCTCCAAAAACCGGTGATTTAGCTGTAGGGCATCATGCGCTTGACCAGGGGCACGTCGGATTCGTGGACCTGGGTCTTGGGGCGCAGATGACGAATCGTCTTGGCGGACTTCTTCGTCAGGATGTGGTTTTTGAATGCCTGCTTACGCTTGAAACCGGAGGCGGTTTTTTTAAAACGCTTTGCGGCCCCGCGGTTCGTCTTGATCTTGGGCATGGTACCTGTCTCAAGTTGTGTGAATAAAACAAAAGCAACCGGGGTTCCGGTTACTTTTTCTTCTTGCTGCCCGGGCTGAGCACCATGATCATCTGGCGCCCTTCCATGTTCGGGCGTTGCTCGACGGAACCGTGCTCCGCCAAATCGGCCTCCACCCGCTCCAGCAACTCGCGACCCAGCTCCTGGTGAGCCATTTCGCGACCGCGGAAACGCACGGTGACCTTGGTCTTGTCGCCGGCCTCGAGGAAGCGCTTGAGGTTACGCAGTTTCACCTCATAGTCGCCGGAATCGGTACCGGGACGGAATTTGATTTCCTTAAGCTGAGTCTGACGCGTCTTCTTGCGTGACTCCTTGGCTTTCTGCTTCTGTTCGAACAAATGCTTGCCGTAATCCATGATTCGGCAAACAGGCGGTTCCGCATCAGGGGAGATCTCCACAAGATCCAGTTGCTTGCCGCTGGCCTGCTCGAGGGCCTCCTCTATGGGAACGATGCCTACTTGCTCGCCATCGACGTCGATCAGTCGAACCTGAGTCGCCTGGATTTGCTGATTAATTCTGGCACGCTGCTCGCGGCCTTTGCCTCCACGCTTAATGTCGTGAACCTCCAACTGGTTAATCGAACGAGGCCGCCATCGCCTCAGCGGCTCTTGAATATAGCCGGCCATTCTAGGCGACCCCCGGGTCTGCGTAAACCTGGGGCGGCCAAGCGGCGATTTCAAGAGCGGCTCGAAACTGGTAGGCACGAGTGGATTCGAACCACCGACCCCCACCATGTCAAGGTGGTGCTC
>CAZKWA010000007.1:51633-64615 GCA_964556345.1 uncultured Alcanivorax sp. | reverse complement strand
AGCTCCCACAAAACCCCAGCTTCGTAGAAAGGTTCGGCGCCAGCGATGACCCGCGTCCCCTCTGGAGAGCCCCCGCCGGGAGGTAGCAGCCTGCTATCGGCGGGGTTCGTCGGGCTCGTCGGCTTCGCCTTCGATGGTGACGCCCGGGCGCTCGCCGGGGCGTGACCGACCCACGGAAGGGTTGCCGGGGTCATTGGCGGAGCCGGGCCCGGGCCGGGACTGGCCAGTGTAGACGGTGCGGCTTTGGTAGAAGAAGGCGCCGCCGCCCTGGCCGCCCCGGGCGGTGAAGGTCTGCAGGGTGCCCTTGCGCACCAGGTAGTCCGCCATGGCGCGCCGGGAAAACGGTAGCAGCAGGGCGAACCCGAGGGCGTCGGTGATGAAGCCGGGCGTGATCAGAAAGGCGCCGCCGAGCAGCAGCATCATGCCCTCGGCCAGCTCCCGGCCGGGCATCTCGCCCTGGTTCATGCGCCGGTTGAGCCGCTGCCAGGTCTCCAGCCCCTGGTGGCGGAACAGGGCGGTGCCCAGCAGTGCCGTGGCCACCACCATCAGAATGGTGATCGGCCAGCCGATGAAGTCCGCCACGGCGGCCAGCACCATGACCTCCACCAGGGCGAGTACGAAAATGGTCAGGAAAACGCGACCGAAACCCATCAAAACCTCGGAAATTCATTGCGGCGTGTGAGTGCCGTTCCAGGTTAGATGGCGGTGGGGGAGGGGAGTTTCAAGTCGAAAGACTTGTAGGAGCTTGCCTTGCAAGCGAAAGGGCGCGAAGCGCCCGGCAGGATCTCAGAGGTATTTCTATCGCGGTTAATGAGGTCTCTGGTATCCCGCCGGCAAGCTTCGCTTGCCTTTCGCGGGCGAGGCCCGCTCCCACAAGCCCGCTCCCACAGGATCGATCAGGCGCCCAGCATCATCTGGCCGCAAACGCGGACCACGTTGCCGGTGAGGCCCTGGGAGGCGGGGCTGGCGAAGAACGAGATGGTTTCCGCCACGTCCACCGGCTGGCCGCCCTGGTTCATGGCGTTCATGCGCCGGCCGGCTTCACGGATGGTGAAGGGGATGGCGGCGGTCATCTGCGTTTCGATGAAGCCCGGCGCCACCGCGTTCACGGTGATGCCCTTGTCCGCGTACTCCTCGGAGTAGGTGTCGATCATGCCGATCACCGCGGCCTTGGAGGTGCCGTAGTTGGTCTGGCCCAGGTTGCCGGCGATACCGGCGATGGAGCTGATCGACACGATACGGCCACCGTCGCCGAGGCCGCCGTCGGCGACCAGTTGCTCGTTGATGCGCAACTGGCTGGCGATGTTGATGTTCAACACCATGTCCCAGTGGCCTTCGGGCATGTTGCCGAGCATTTTGTCGCGGGTGACGCCGGCGTTGTGCACCAGAATATCCAGGCCGCCCATTTTCTTGGCGGCGTCGGCGATCACACGCGGCGCGTCGTCGGCGGTGATGTCCAGCTCCAGGGTCTGGCCGCCGATTTCCTCGGCCACCTTGTTGAGGTCCTCCGCCATGGGCGGAATGTCCAGCACGGTCACCTCGGCGCCGTCGCGGGCCAGCACCCGGGCGATGGACGCGCCGATGCCCCGCGAGCCGCCGGTGACCAGGGCTTTCTTGCCGGCCAGCGGCTTGTCCCAGTCAAAGTTTTGCGCGTCGAAGCCGGCGGGGCCCACGCGTACCACCTGGGCGGACACATAGGCGGATTTCGGCGACAGGAAGAAGTGCAGTGGCGCCGCCAGCTGGCTCTCCGCGCCGGCTTCGCAGTACACCAGCTGTACCGTGGCGCCGCGCTTGATCTCCTTGCCCACGGAGCGGGTGAAGCCTTCCAGGCCGCGCTGCGCGACGCGGGCGGCGCCGCCCAGGGTTTCCGGGGTGCGCCCGATCACCAGGACGCGGCCGCACTTATCCAGTTTTTTGATCACCGGCTGGAAGAATTCCCACAGCGCCTTGAGCTGGTCCGGGTTCTCGATGCCGGTGGCATCGAAGACCAGCGCCTTGAACTTGCTGTCGTCTTCGCGGGTGGCGGTGTAGTTGTCGGTGTTGAGGCCGGCGGCCGCCGCCTGCTTCTGCAGGTCGTTGGCGTTGCCGGTGTTGGCGAGCACCGCGGGTTTGGCTTCCGGGGCGCCTTTGAGCGCCTCGAACACCGTGTCGACGGCGGTGGACCCGGGCGCGGCACCCACCAGCACGCCACCGCTGATAAAGGATTTCTGGCCGGGCTGCCAGCGTTCGAGAATCACCGGAATGGGCAAATTAATGGCGCTGAAAACGGCCTTGCCCATGGGAGAATTGGCAATTGCCTGATAGGTATCGCTCATTGGTCGTGTCCTTTGCCGAGCATTCGTAGGGGGCGTATTGAAGCACCCGTGTGTGAAGGGTGTATTGACCGGCACGGGAAGGCCGGGAGGCGCCGAAGCCAATGAGGCCCGCCGGTTGGGCGATAGACTGCGCTCATCTGTTAACCTTGGCATTCGGGCCGGCCAATCCGGTCTCCCCGACGCCACTGTGGAGGAATTACTATGCTGGCAGGCGACAACGTACGCAAGGTGGCCATCGTGGGTGGCAACCGCATTCCCTTTGCCCGCTCCAATACCGCTTATTTCGAGGTCGGCAACCAGGAAATGCTGACCGCCGCGCTCAACGGCCTGGTGGACCGCTTCAAACTCCACGGCGAGCGCATGGGCGAGGTGGCCGCCGGCGCGGTGATGAAACACGCCAAGGACTTCAACCTGGTGCGCGAGTGCGTGCTGGGCTCCAAGCTGGCGCCGGACACCCCGGCCTACGATCTGCAACAGGCCTGCGGCACCGGCCTGGAAGCGGCCATTCTGGTGGCCAACAAAATCGCCCTGGGCCAGGTGGACTGCGCCGTGGCCGGCGGTGTCGACACCACCTCCGACGCGCCCCTGGGCGTCAACGAGCAGGCCCGCAAGATCTTCATGGAGATCAACCGCGCCAAGAGCAACGGCGACAAGCTCAAGCACGCGGTCAAGCTGCTCAACCCCAAGCTGATGATTCCGGACATCCCCAAGAACGGCGAGCCGCGCACCGGCCTGTCCATGGGCGAACACCAGGCGATCACCGCCGCCGAGTGGGGCATCCCCCGCGAAGCCCAGGACGAGCTGGCCTGGCGCTCCCACCAGAACCTGGCGAAATCCTATGAAGAGGGCTGGCAGAGCGACCTGATGACGCCGTTCCACGGCCTCGAGCGCGACAACAACATGCGCGGCGATTCCACCATCGAAAAACTGAGCACCCTGAAGCCGGTGTTCGGTGGCGCCGAGGGCACCATGACCGCCGCCAACTCCACGCCGCTCACCGACGGCGCCTCCACGGTGCTGATGGCCTCCGAAGAATGGGCCAAGGAACGTGGACTGCCGGTGCAGGCCTACCTGACCCATTGCGAAGTGGCGGCGGTGGACTTCATCGGCAAGAAAGAAGGCCTGCTGATGGCGCCGGCCTACGCCGTGCCGCGCATGCTCGACCGCGCCGGTCTGACCCTGCAGGACTTCGATTTCTACGAAATCCACGAAGCCTTCGCCTCCCAGGTGCTCACCACCCTCAAGGCCTGGAACGACGAGACTTTCTGCAAGGAGCGTCTGGGCCGTGACAAGCCGCTCGGCGAAATCGACATGAACAAGCTCAACGTCAAGGGCTCGTCCCTGGCGGCGGGCCACCCGTTCGCCGCCACCGGCGCGCGCATCCTGGCCAACGCCGCCAAGCTGCTCAACGAGAAGGGCTCAGGCCGCTGCCTGATCTCCATCTGCGCCGCCGGCGGCCAGGGCGTGGTCGCCATCGTCGAGAAGTAAGCGCTGTCATTGTAGGAGCGGGCCCCGCCCGCGAAAGGCAAGCCATGCTTGCCGGCAGGATTTCAGAGCAATCTTTAAGACCCGCAAAAAACTCTCTGGGATCCCGCCGGGCGACGCAGTCGCCCTTTCGCTTGCAGGCAAGCTCCTACAAACCTCGCTTCGTCAGAGCCCGTTGCGGTCTACGGAGTCCGCCTCAAGCCTTCCGCATTAACCCTTCCTGACACACCGAAGCCACCAACTCCCCCTGACGATTAAACACCTGCCCCCGATTGAAGCCCCGCGCGCCGGCGGCGATCGGGCTCTCCATGTCGTAGAACAGCCAGTCGTCGAGCCGCACCGGCCGGTGGAACCACAGGGTGTGGTCCAGGCTGGCCACCTGCATATCGCGGTCCAGGAAGGTGATGCCATGGGGCAGCAGGGCGGTGCCCATCAGGCTGTGGTCGGACACATAGGCCAGCACCGCCTGATGAATCAGCGGATCGTCGCCCAGGTCGCCGGCGGCGCGCAGCCAGGCCTGGCGGATCGGTTCCGCTTTCTCCGGGCGCAGCGGGTGGCGCCGGGTGACCGGACGGATTTCCACCGGCTTGCGGCGCAGCAGGGCGGCGCGGAAGTTCTCCGAGATGGTCTCATCCTTCAGGAAGTCGGCGGTGACGGCCTGCTCGTCGGGCAGACCGTCCGGGTCCGGCGCCTGGAAACCGGCGGTCTGGTGGGCCGGGCCGTCCTCGGCGTTGTGGAAGGAGGCGGCGAGATCGAAGATCGGCCGGCCGCGCTGCTCCGCCACCACCCGGCGGGTGCTGAAGGTGCCGCCGTCGCGGATGCGCTCGACCCGGTATTGCACCGGTGCGCGGGCATCGCCGGGGCGCAGGAAGTAGGCCTGCAGGGAATGGGCGGTGCGCGCCGGCACCGTGCGTGCCGCCGCCACCAGCGCCTGGGCGATCACCTGACCGCCGAAGATTCTCGGGCCCACGATGTTGCGGCTTTCCCCTTCAAACAGACCGTCGTCCAGTTCGGTGAGGTCCAGCAGGGCGAGAAGATCAGGCAAATCGGTGTCCATGGCGCTTCCTTATCGGGTGTGGGCTTTTGAATAATGAAAGTGAATTCCAAAAACACAACTTGACCGCAGAAGGCGGTTTTTGCAAGAGGGTAAAGGGGCTTGTGGTGTTTAAGGTTGCGTTAAGGCCGGCTTCAGGGAGAATTAAGCGGGCCGGCGTAGAGTCACTCCCGTACCCCCACTTAATGAGGACCAAGGAGAGACTCATGAACGCTATCAACAAGACCTTGCTCGCCACCCTGATCGGCTTCGCCGGCACCACCACCCTGGTGCACGCCGACGACGTGGGCCCGGACCGGGCCATGAAGCTGGTCCAGGACGGTAAGATACTGTCGTTCGAAAAACTTAACGACGCGGCGCTGGCCAAGCACCCCGAGGCCACCGTGGAAGACACCGAGCTGGAAGACGAATACGGCCGCTTGATCTACCAGGTGGATCTGCGCGATGCCCAGGGCCAGGAATGGGATCTGGAGCTGGACGCCACCAATGGTGAAATCCTGCGCGAGGAGCGTGACGACTGATGCGTGTGTTTCTCGGAGGGGCGGCCCTGGCCGCCCTTTCCCTGGCTTGGGCGTCTTCCGCCCCGGCGCTTGACGTGGATCATGACGAGGCCCTGCGGCTACGGCAAAGCGGGGAGATTTTGTCGTTCCAGACGATTCTGCGCCAGGCCGATGAGCGCTACCCCGGCGCCCGCCTGCTGGAAGCGGAGCTGGAAGACGACGACGGTGAATTGATTTACGAGATCGAGCTGCTGACCGGCGACGGCGTGGTCCGCGAGCTGGAAATCGACGCCCGTTCCGGGCGCCTGCTCGAAGACGAAGTGGATCACTGATGCGCCTGTTGCTGGTGGAAGACACCGTCGCCCTGGCCGACCAGCTGTTGCCCCTGTTGCGCGACCATGGCTACGCGGTGGACTGGCTGGCGGACGGCCGCGACGCCCTGGTGCGCGCCCACGACGACGATTTCGATCTGGTGATCCTCGATCTGGGCCTGCCCGGCCTGGACGGCCTGGAGGTGCTGCGACGCTGGCGCGAGCAAGGCCTGGGCATGCCGGTGCTGATTCTCACCGCCCGGGACAGCTGGGTGGAACGGGTGGACGGGCTGCGCGCCGGCGCCGATGACTACCTGACCAAGCCGTTTCACCCGGAGGAGTTGCTGTTGCGGGTGCAGGCGGTGTTGCGGCGCAGCCACGGCAGCGCCAACCAGAGCCGGCTGCACGCCTGTGGCGTGGCGTTGGACGAGGAACGCCAAAGCGCCTGGCTGGACCAGACCGAAATCGAGCTCACCGGGGCGGAATTCCGCATGCTGCGTTATTTCATGCTCAATCCGCGCCGGTTGCTGTCGAAAAGCGCGCTCAACGAACACCTCTACGACGGCGAAAGTGAACGGGACTCCAACGTGGTGGAAGTGCACATCAATCGGCTGCGCCGCAAGCTCGGCGGCGCGGTGATACAGACCCGGCGCGGTCAAGGCTACCTGTTCACGGGGCGGGACTGAATGCGCTCCATCGGCGCACGGCTGGGGCTGAGCCTGTTCGTCAGTCTGTTGCTGGCCGGCGTGCTGGTGGGCCAGGCGGCGCTGTGGTGGCTGGACCGGGAGCAACGCCAGATCACCGCCGGGCAGCTGCGTGACGAAGCCGCCAGCGTGCTCGCCGCCATGGTCTCCGGCCCCGACGGGCTGGTTCTGGAGCAGGAAATGCTCGACCCGGCCTACCGGCGGCCGCTGTCCGGCCGCTATTTCGTGGTGCTGATCGACGACCGCCGCTGGCGCTCCCGCTCGCTGTGGGACGCGCGCCTGCCGCTGCCGGACAGCGACGGCATGGACGCCGAGTTGCTGCCCGGCCCCGGCGATCAGCGCCTGCTGCGCTACCGCGCCGGCTTCCGCCGCGACGGCCAGGCGCTCACCGTGGTAGTGGCCCAGGACTACGCGCCGCAGCTGGCCAATTTCCGCGACATCAAGACCGCCGCCCTGCTTGCCTGGGTGGTGGTGCTGGCGGCCCTGGCGCTGGTGCAGCAGTGGCTGATCCGGCGTGGCCTGAAGCCGCTGGGGCTGGCGCGGCGGCAGATCGAGCAGTTGCGCGGCGGGCAGCGCGCCGAGCTGGACGAAAAGGTGGTGCGGGAGCTGGCCCCACTGGTGACCGAGATCAACCGCCTGCAGCGGCATACGGAGCAGCAACTGGACCGCTCCCGGCACGCGCTGGGCGACCTGGGGCACGCGCTGAAGACGCCGCTGGCGGTGCTGCGCAACCGCTGCGACAGCGAGCTGCGCGAACGCGCCCCGGAACTGCACGCCTTGCTGCTGGCGCAACTGGATCATATCGAGGCCAACGTGCGCCGCGCCCTGGGCCGCGCCCGCGTCGCCGCCGGCGCCACCGCCGCCACCCGCTTCGAACCCGGCAAGGACCTGGAAGCCCTGGCGGACACCCTGCGCCGCGCCCACCGAAAACCGCTCAACCTGGTGGTGCGGGGCGCCGACCTGCCGCCCCAGGCGGTGGAGCGGGGCGACATGCTGGAACTGCTCGGCAACCTGCTGGATAACGCCTGTAAATGGGCCGCCGGCGAGGTCCGCCTGGTGCTGGAACGCGACGGCGGCACCTTGACGGTGACCGTGGACGACGACGGCCCCGGCATCCCCGCCTCACGCCGCGACCAGGTCTTGCAGCGCGGGCGCCGGCTCGACGAGCGGGTGCCCGGCGACGGCCTCGGTCTGGCCATCGTCAGCGACACCGTGGCCGCCTACGGCGGCGAGCTGCGTTTCACCGACAGCCCCCTGGGCGGGTTACGGGTGAGCCTCACGCTGCCGGTCTGAACCGAGGAACTTTGGCGGCCCGCGGGTTTCCACTCCTGAACGGCTATGAAAACAGGAGAAGGGAATCATGCGCGTATTCACATCCCTGCTGGCGCTGTTCGCGCTGGCGTTCGGCAACCAGACCATGGCGGCCGACAAGCCCGCCTTCGACGCCCGCCTCGGCGGCTACGACTACCCCTATCCGGTGCACACCCTGAAGCTGGACAGCCAGCGGCAGACGCTGGAAATGGCGTATATGGACGTGCGGCCGGACGAGCCCAACGGCGACACCGTGCTGCTGCTGCACGGCAAGAACTTCTCCGGCGCTCAGTGGGATAACACCATCGAGCCGCTGGTGGCGCAGGGCTACCGGGTGGTGGTGCCGGACCAGATCGGCTTCGGTAAATCCAGCAAGCCGGAACACTTCCAGTATTCGTTCCAGACCCTGGCCGACCACACCCGCACGCTACTGGATACGTTGAAAATCGACGACGCCACCGTGGTGGGCCACTCCATGGGCGGCATGCTGGCCACCCGCTTCGTGCTGATGTTCCCCGAGCGCAGCGACGCCCTGGTGCTGGTCAACCCGATCGGCCTGGAAGACTGGCGCCAGGACGTGCCCTGGCAATCGGTGGACGCCTGGTACCAGGGCGAGCTGAAAAAGAAGCCCGAAGACATCAAAAACTACATGACCAAGGCGTACTTCGACGGTCAATGGAAGGAAGAGTACGCGCCGCTGCTGACCATTCAGCAGGGCTGGCTGCGCGGGCCCGACTACAAGCGCATCGCCTGGAACTCGGCGCTGCACTACGACATGATCTTCAACCAGCCGGTGGTGCACGAATTCCCGGATGTGGAAGTGCCGACCCTGCTGATCATCGGCACCCGCGACCGCACCGCGGTGGGCCGCAACCGGGCGCCCGAGGAAAAGCAGAAAGAACTGGGGCGCTATGATCGCCTCGGCGACAAGGCCGCCGAAGCGATTCCCGACGCCAAGCTGGTGGAACTCGAAGGCATTGGCCACGTCCCCCAGTACGAAGCCTACGACGAGTACATTGAAGCCCTCACCGACTTCCTGTCGGTGCAACACTAACGGCTTGTGAGTGCGGCTTTGTGCGAGCGGGCCATGCCCGCGAAAGGGAGCGAAGCTCCCGGCAGGATGCCAGAGACACCTCTAACGACAGCACCAACACCCTCTCTGGAATCCTGCGGGGCAACCTTTGCCGGCCGGCCTAGCCGGCCTTTCGCTTGCAGGCAAGCTCCCACAAACCTGGCTTCGTAGCGCCCCTTGAGGCTGGACCCCGGGCACCGAGACCGAACCGGGCTACGGAGTCCGCTCAGCCGGCCGCACGGCGGCGAGCATCAGCGCTACAGCCTGGTCGCTGACCGCTTCCATGTCCTGGCGATCCACGTAAATGCCGTCCAGCAACAGCCGGCAGAGCCCGTGCAGGGTCGCCCAGCTCGCTTGGGCCACACGCAACGGATCGGCGCCCCCGGGCAGGGAGGTGGCGCGCAGGCCGTCCGCTTCGAGCTTGTCCACGTAACGCCGAAAGCAGCCGTGCGCCACCCGGGTCAGCGACTCGGTGGGGCGCCCCGCCTTCCACAGGGTGCGGCCGAACATCAGCTCGTACTGCTCCGGGTCGTCGCTGGCGAAGCGCAGGTAGCCGCGCACGAAGCGGCGCAGGCCCGGCTCCGGGTCGTCGGCCTGGAACGCCGCCTCTTCCATCAGGCGGTCGAGCCGGCGGAAGCCGTCCTCGGCGAGGGCGCAGAGCAGGGCGTTCTTGTCCTCGAAGTGGTGATAGGGCGCCGTGCGCGACACCCCGGCGCGTTCCGCCAGACGCCGCAGGGAAAGCCCCTCCACGCCCTGTTCGCGCAGCAGCACCGCCGCCTCGCGCAGCAGCGTGGCGTGCAGGTCTCCGTGATGATAGCGGCCCGGTTGCGCCATGGTGTTTTCCTGTTTGTCGAGGTATGAGTTTCGACGTGACTGTTCCAATCTTGACAGCGTCAAAATAGCACCCTATCTTGACGGCGTCCAGATTGCAGCCAGGCGGCCGCTGTTCACGATGTTGCACGGCCCGCCCAGCCCACACAGGAGAACACCATGGCGGCCAACGGTTATTCCCACCTGCTTTCCCCCCTGGATCTGGGGCACACCCAGCTCAAGAACCGGGTGATCATGGGGTCCATGCACACCGGGCTGGAAGACCGTTTCTGGCAGTACCCGAAGCTGGCGGCTTATTTCGCCGAGCGGGCGCGGGGCGGGGTGGCCCTGTCGGTGACCGGCGGCATCAACCCCAATCGCCACGGCTGGTTCTACCCCCTGTCCGGCACCTTCAACAGCAAGTTGGATATCCGCAACCACCGCAAGATCACCGAGGCGGTGCACCGCGAAGGCGGCAAGATCGCCCTGCAGGTGCTGCATGCCGGCCGCTACAGCTACCATCCGTTCTCCCGTTCCGCGTCGGCGATCAAAAGCCCGATCAACCCCTTCAAGCCCAAGGCCATGAGCACCCGTGAAGTCCGTTCCACGGTGCGGGATTTCGCGCGCACCGCCGAGCTGGCCAAGGAAGCCGGTTACGACGGCGTGGAGATCATGGGCTCCGAGGGCTATCTGATTAATCAGTTCACCGCGCCGCGCACCAACAAGCGCAGCGACGAGTACGGCGGCAGCGCCGAGAACCGCCGCCGCTTTCCGGTGGAGATCGTCGAAGAGACCCGCCGCCGCTGCGGCGAGGACTTCATTATCATGTACCGGTTGTCGGTGATTGATCTGGTGCCCGACGGCAGCACCCGAGAGGAGGTGCTGGATCTGGCCCGCGCCATCGAAAAAGCCGGCGCCAGCCTGATCAACAGCGGCATCGGCTGGCACGAGGCGCGGGTGCCCACCATCGTCACTTCGGTGCCCCGGGCGGCCTTCGCGGAGGTCACCCGCCAGGTCAAAAACGTGGTGTCGATTCCGGTGGTGGCCTCCAACCGCATCAACGATCCGGACACCGCCGAACGGATCATCGCCAGCGGCCAGGCGGACGCGGTGTCCATGGCCCGGCCGCTGCTGGCGGACCCGGAGTTCGTCAACAAGGCCGCCGAGGGCCGTGGCGACGAGATCAACACCTGCATCGCCTGCAACCAAGCCTGCCTGGACCATACCTTCGAGCTCAAGCGCGCCTCCTGTCTGGTGAACCCGCGCGCCTGCCACGAGACCGAGCTGGTCTACCTGCGCACCGCCACGCCCAAGAAAGTGGCGGTGGTGGGCGCCGGCCCGGCCGGGCTCGCCTGCGCCACGGTGGCGGCGGAGCGCGGCCACGACGTAACCCTGTTCGACCAGGCCGCTGAGATCGGCGGTCAGTTCAACATGGCCAAGGTGATTCCCGGCAAGGAAGAGTTCCACGAGACGCTGCGCTATTTTCAGAAGCGCCTTGAGCGCACCGGCGTCAACGTGGTGTTGAACCGTCGCGTGGAAAGCGAAGAACTGGAGCGCGAAGGGTTCCAGGAAATCGTTATCGCCACCGGCGTGTCGCCGCGCCGTCCCGGCATCGATGGCATTGACCACGCCAAGGTGGTGTCCTACGTGGATGTACTGCGCGGCAAGGTGCAGGTGGGTGAGCGCGTGGCGATTATCGGCGCCGGCGGCATCGGCTTTGACGTGGCGGAATTTCTCGCCGAAGCGCCCCGTGACGGCGCCCAGCCGCTACCCGAATGGCTGGCCGAATGGGGCGTGGATTTCAACGCGCAAACCCGCGGGGGCCTGGTGGAAAAGCACCCGGAAACGCCGGCGCGGAAAATCTATTTGCTGCAGCGCAAGGAAAGCACGCCGGGCAAGGGGCTGGGCAAAACCAGCGGCTGGGTGCACCGCGCCACGCTCAAACACCGCGACGTGGAGATGCTGCCCGGTTGCAGCTATGACCGCATCGACGACCACGGCCTGCATATCACCCAGAACGACAAACAGGGTTTGCTGGACGTGGACCAGGTGGTGATCTGCGCCGGCCAGGAATCCCTGCGCGAGCTCTACCGGGAAGAGGCCGCCAACCACCACCTGATCGGCGGCGCCGATCTGGCCGCCGAGCTGGACGCCAAGCGGGCCATCAAACAAGGGTCGGAGCTTGCCGCGCGGCTGTAGCCGCGGGCTTGTAGGAGCGGGCCTTGCCCGCGAAAGGCCGGCAAAGCCGGCCGGCAGGATTCCAGAGAGGGTGTTGGTGCCCTGGTTAGCCAAGCCTCTGGGATCCTGCCGGGTGGCTAAAGCCACCCTTTCGCGGGCGGGGCCCGCTCCCACAAGGCCCGCCTCCCACAAGGTGGTGTTTATTTTAGCTCTTTGGAAGTCAGGCCGAGGACGCGGCGGGCGATGATCAGTTTCTGGATCTGTTGCGTGCCTTCGAAAATGTCGAGAATCTTTGAGTCCCGCGCCCACTTTTCCAGCAGCTCGTCCTCGGTGTAGCCGATGGAACCGGCCAGCTCCACGCATTTGAGCGTGATGTAATTGCCCACGCGGCCGGCCTTGGCCTTGGAGATCGACGCCTCCACCGAGTTGGACTGTTTGTTGTCGGCCATCCAGGCCGCTTTCATGGCCAGCCAGTAGGCCGCTTCCCATTCCGCTTCCATGCGATACAGCTCCGCCTCGGCGGCGCTGGCGTTGTCCACCGGCTGGTCGTAGTCGTACTCGATCGCCTCACTGAGCAGCTCGCGGGTGCGTTCCAGGGAGGCCTTGGCCACGCCCAGGGCGAAGCAGGCCACCAGCGGGCGGGTGTTATCGAAGGTTTCCATCACGCCGCCGAAGCCCTTGGTGTCCACTTCCGGGTTGCCGAGCAGGTTTTCCTTGGGCACGCGGCAGTCGCTGAAATTGATCGCGGCGGTGTCCGAGGCGCGGATACCCAGTTTTTTCTCCAGGCGCGCCAGCTCCATGCCGGGCGTTCCCCACTCCACCACGAACGACTTGATCGCCGCGCGGCCCAGCTTGGGGTCCACGGTGGCCCACACCACCACGCAGTCGGCGCGTTCGCCGGAGGTCACGTAGATTTTTTCACCGTTGAGCACGTAGTGGTCGCCGTCTTCCCTGGCGGTGGTGCGGATCGCCGCCGAGTCCGAGCCGGCGCCGGGCTCGGTGATGGCCATGGCCGCCCATTTGCCCTTGAAGCGCTCCAGTTGCTCGTCGGTGGCCACGGCGGCGATGGCCGCGTTGCCCAGGCCCTGGCGCGGCATGGCGAGCAGAAAGCCGGTGTCGCCGTAGCAAAATTCCAGAGCGCCCAGGCAGGTCATCATGTTGGCGCCGTTTTTCACGCCGCCGTCTTCCTGCACCTTGCCCTTGCCGGTCTGGCTGGCGCCGGCGGAATTGGCCGGATCGCCT
>CAZKWA010000007.1:39291-51623 GCA_964556345.1 uncultured Alcanivorax sp. | reverse complement strand
ACCATGTCCAGCTCCTTGGGCCGCTGATGTTCCGCGCGGTCGTACTTGCGGGAAATCGGGCGGAAGGTGTTCAGGGCCACCTGGCGGGCATTGTGGATCACCGGTTTGAATTTGTTCGGAATCTCGATGTTCATGCTGTCTCTTCCGTTAGGGGTGCGGGCGGCGTTACAGGTGCAGGCCGCCGAAGACCACGCCGGTCGCGCGCAGATCGCGATACCAGCGTTCCACCGGGTATTCGTGGGTAAAGCCGTGGCCGCCCAGTAACTGGACGCCGTCGGTACCGATCTGCATGGCCTTGTCCTTGACCAGCGTGCGCGCCAGGTGCGTTTCGCGTTGGAAGGTTTTGCCCTGTTCCGCCCGGCACACGGCGCGATAGGTGAGCATGCGCATGGCGTCCAGTTCGATGGCGATATCGGCGATCATGAACGCCACCGCCTGACGGTGGCTGATGGGTTCACCGAACGCTTTCCGTTCGTTGCAGTAGGGGACCACGTAATCGAGTACCGCCTGGGCCGTGCCGATGGCCAGCGCACACCAGGCCAGGGTGCCCAGGTCGATGAATTCGCGGTAGTTGAAGTCATCGTCGCCGAGGCGATTGGCGGCGGGCACGCGCACCTTGTCCAGCAGCAACGGTCGCTGGCCGCTGGCGCGGATGCCCATGGCCGGGTCCTCGCCGGCGCTGAGGCCGTCGCTGCCGCCTTCGACAATGAACACCGCCGGGCCGTCGTCGGTAGCGGCGGCGACCAGGAACAGTTCCGCTTCGGCGGCCAGCGGCACCAGGGATTTCTCGCCGCTGAGCAGCCAGTCGTCGCCGTCGCGGGTGGCGGTGGTGCGCAGCGTCATGGGATCGAACAGGGGGCGTGGCTCGCACACCGCGATGGTGGCCAGGGGCGCGTCCTCGCCGGCGAAAGTGGACAGGTATTTATCCTGCTGCAAGGCCGAGCCCCAGCGGGTCAGGGCGTTGGCCACGCCCATCGGCGCGAGCACCGCCACCGCCTGGCCCATGTCGCCGCGCGCCAGCTCCTCGGCCACCAGCATGCTGGTCACCGTGGACCGTTCCGCGGCGGCGCCGCCCAGGGCCTCGGGCACGGCGAAAAAGTTCAGGCCCAGTTCGCGGGCCTGGCTTTGCACCTCGTCGCCGGTGCGTTGTTGCGCGTCCGCCTGTTCGGCGTTTTCGCGCAACACTTCGGTGGCGAACGCGCGCACGCTGTCGCGGATCATCTGTTGTTCGTCGGTGATGCCCAGGTCGAACAACCCGGTGGTGTGGCCCGGCGCGTCGAGGCGTTGCGGCTTATCGGACGGGTTGTTGGCCTTGAACGCGCGGGCGCTGGTGGTGATCACCTGGAAACCGCTTTTGGTGAGGCGGTAGGCGAGCCGCTCCGCGGTGTGGCGCATACCCAGCCGATCCAGCATCGAGGAGCCGGCCAGCCGGTTCAGCGCGCTCAGGGCAAAGCCGATTGCGTCTTTCGCCATGATCCCTTCCCGTTCTCAGTGGTAACGAATGAAGGTTGATTATCAGGCACATCGGCGGAGTCTCATTGACTCCCTTGCCTTTCGCGGATGGCGAAGCGGCCACCGGGTGTTTCCACGGCCAACAAAAAAAGGGCCGGCGGATGCCGGCCCTTTTCGGGGGAAGAAAACGCGGGACGACTTACTTGTCGTACTGCGCTTCTTCGGTGGTGGCTTTCATGATCGCTTCCACGCGACGGTTCTGAGCGCGGCCATCCCGAGTGCTGTTGTCGGCAATCGGCTTGGACTCGCCATAACCTTCGGTGGTGATCCGGTTTTCATCGATGCCGAATTCCTCAACCATGACACGTTTCACCGCGTCGGCGCGCTTCTGGGAGAGCTGCTGGTTGTAGGAGGCGGCGCCGGTGCTGTCGGTGTGACCTTCAAGCACCAGATTGGCGGACGGATACTGGTACATCTGATCGCTCAGCTCTTCCAGTTCCGGGTAGGAGGTTTCACGAACTTCCGCCTTGTCGAGACCGAACTCAACATACAGGGTTTCGCGCACGTCCTTGGTCAGGTATTCCTGACAACCCTTGTCGTCCACCTTGGCGCGAGCCGGGGTGTCCGGGCATTCGTCCTTGCTGTTCACGACGCCGTCACCGTCATCGTCCAGCTCACAGCCCTGGGCGTCGACGCGGGCACCGGCGGGGGTACCGGGGCAACGGTCATTGGAATCCGGCACACCGTCGTTATCGCTGTCGGTGGCGGTTTCTGTGACCGGTTCCGGCTTGGGTTTTTCGTCGTACTGCGCGCCCACCAGAACGTTGAGGGCGGCGTAGACCTGGCCGTCCCAGCGCTCGGAGCGGAAGCTGTAAGTGGGGCGTGCGCCCACGTCGATCAGGAAGTTGTCGGCCAGCGCGGTCTGAACACCGAACTCCATGCCGCCAATGGTTTCCTTGAAGTCGTCTTGGCTTTCGCCGCTGAACTCGGTGCGGGTTTCACCGGCGCCGAGACCGACATAGGTTTCAATCGGGCCGTCGCCGTTGAAGTGGCGGCGCAGGCTGGCGAAGTTGTTACGCAGATATACCTGACCACTGCTGGTGGCCATGTTGTTGCGCTCATACCAGGCTTGCACGGACCAGTTCTCGCTAAAGCGATAACCCATCTGGGCGCCGGGCAGAGTAACGGTGTCATTTCCGTAGACGTTGTCGGCGATGTAGCCGTCGCCTTCGTAGTGATCACCGATATCCAGCCAGCTCTGGCCGATGTGACCACCCAGGTAGAAATACCGATCCGGAATGGTGTCCTCGGCAACCGCCGTCGTAGCAACGGCTAATGATGCGCAAGCAATGCTGGATGCGAGAAAGCGTTTGGCGTCCATAGCTCCTTCCTTGTTTTTTAGTAGGCAGAAATTCAGCATCTGCAGTCTTGTCCTATAGAGAAGAACTGTAAATGCCGTCGAGGAGTTTAATAAACAAATTTACAAAGGAGCGCCAAGAAAGGTGTGAAAAAGAATAACTTTTGTAAAAACTAGGCTTTTATTGTGAGCGGGGAGTGATGATTAAGTGTTACTCAAGGTTGTCCGAAAGGCGGTGTTCGTTACGGCTTTGATACAAAGCGTAATCGGCCTCATTGAGAAGCGCGTTCAGACGGCGGCCGCTGTTCTCGGTGCTCGCCACGCCGATGCGGATTTCGAAACCCGCCAGACCCTCGTCGGTGTGGATCTGAATGCCGGCGGTCAGGGACCGCAAGCCTTCCGCCATGTGCATCGCGTCATGGTAGTCGGTATGGGGCAGTACCAGTAAAAACTGGGCGCCGTCGATACGGCCGAACAGGTCGCTTTCGCGGATCTTGTCGCGAATGCGTTCAGAAAAAATACGTAACAGGCGATCGCCGGTGTGACGTCCGTACTGATCGGCGATATCGACGAAGTCGACGATATCCACCAGCAAGATGGACACCGGATGATCGTGACGTTGGCTGAGCGACAGTTCCCTTTCCAGCATGCTCATAAGATGGGGGCGGTTGAACAGGCCGGTGAGGTGGTCTTCGCGGGCTTGCTGGCGCAGTTTTCGGTTGTCGCGGGTCACCGCCGCCAGACGCGCCAGCAGCGGATAGCACAGCGGCGGCAACAGCAGCAGTGGAATCAACAGCGCCAGGGACAGCGCCGCCAGCCAGTCCCGCTGGCCGGTGAGCAGGACGCCCACGGTGGTAATCAGCAGGGAAATCAGCAGGCCGATCAGGGTGAAGGCGGCGGTCAAACGCAAGGCGAAGAAACGGTCGGCGTTGCGAACCGGTGTGTAGTGGCTGACGCGACCTTCCGGTGCACTGGCCATTAACGCCCCCCACGGCTTGTTTGCTTTGGACTTTTGGTTAAAAGGGGAAGTATCCGGCCTCGCGGGCGAGGGTGCAAGGGCCCCGCCGATTCACCGCTGCACGGAAAGCAACGCGTCCTTGAGGTCGTCCGAATAAGGGTCGGCGCCAAACCAGATGGCGAAGTAGGCCTGCGCGAAGTCCCGGCCTTGCTCTTCGGCGAGTTTCTCGCCGTTAAGGCGCAGTACCAGGGAATGGTCGCTGTCGTAATCCAGAGTGTAGCGGTCGCCGTCGCGGGTGGTCCGGTAGTGGCGATTGAAGGTATCGATGCGCTGTTTGAGTCGCTCGAAGGTGGCGTCGCTGACATTGCGCTCGATCATCTTGCGCGCCGCCTTGGCGAAGGCGTCGCCGGGCACTTCCCGGTTGTAGCCGAACGCCAGCCGCACGGGCGGTGACAGCGGGTCGTCGGCGCCGCAGTCCTGGCGGAACAGGGCGGCCCGGCCCACGTTGAACACTTTCAATGCCTTGACGTCGGCGCTGGAACAGCGCGCCATGGCATCGAAGTCAGCGGCGTTGCCGGTGCCTGTTAACGCCAGGCCAAGCAGGACCGGCACCAACGGACTCAAGGGTGCTCGCGGAGCCATCGGCTGAAACCTCCCAGGATCGGCAGTTGCTGGTCCAGGCCCTGGCTGCTGTCCCAGAAGTCCTGATGAAAGATCACTTTGCCCCGCCCGTCGAAGCGCAACTGCGAGATGCCGATGGTGCGCACGTCCCGTTCGCTGCCGAGAATGCTGAAGCGGGTCTGCATGGTCCACTGCAGGAACACATTGTCGCCCTGGCGCCAGCGGTTCTGTACTTCCAGACTCATGTAGTCCAGACGCTCGGCGGTTTTCAACAAATGGGCTTTCAGCTCGCCCCGCTGGTAGAGGGTGGCGAGCGTGTCGTTGAAATACAGGTCGCGGGCGTAAACCTGATCCAGGTGGGCGCGGATATAGTCGGCGTCGAGGGGCGAATAGAGCGCCACGAACCGATCCACCGCCTGTTCCGGCACCGTCTCGGCGCCGGCGTGGTCGTGTAGCGCCCGCTCATAGAGGTGGGCGTAGCCGGAGGGCCCGTCCGCGCGGCCGGCGCAGCCGGAGACGGCGATCAGGACAACAGCGATGAGCGGTAGCGGATTTGATTTCATGCGCGCAATCTCCGCCACCACCGGTGAACCGGCCGTGAAGCCGGTTCACACCGCATTGACGGCGGGCGGCCCAAGCTCGGCGGATGAACAAAGCCTTCGCCGCCCTGGCGATCAATTTCGTGGGTTTCCAAGTGCTCTGGTTCGTCGCCGTTTACGGCGCCGCCCGGGGCTGGGCCTGGAGCGCCTGGCTGGTTCTGCTGGCCATGCAGCTGGGCGTTTGGGCATTGCACGGACGGTGGCGGCGGGACCTGACGCTACTGGCCGCCGGCGGCGCGGCCTGCGTGCTGTTGGAGCCGTTGTGGATGGCGCCGGGTTTTATCGCGTATGTCGACTGGCCGCGTCAGTGGGTGGCCCCGGCCTGGATCTGGGCACTGTGGCTCGGGTTCGCCGTGAGTTTTAACTACTGCCTTGCCTGGCTGCGCTCGAAGTTGTGGCTGGCGGCCCTGTTCGGCGCCTTCGGCGGTGTATTCTCGGTGACCCTGGGTATCAATTTCGGCGCCGCCAGTACGCCCCAGGGCTGGTGGCCGCTGGCACTGAGCTACGCCGCTGTCTGGGCGCTGGTGGTGCCGGCTCTGGCCTTTCTGGCGCGCCGTCTCGACGAGGAGCAAGGGCGCTATGCCTGAGATTCTGATTTTCAGCCTGGTGTTATTGTTGATGGTGTTCACGCTCGCCTGGGCGGTGCAGTGGACCAACGGTAATGCCGGCTATGTGGATGTAGCCTGGAGCTTCGGCACCGGCTTGACCGGCCTTGCCTACCTGCTGGCCGGTGGCGGCGACAGTGTGCCGCGCCTGGCGGCGGGCGTTCTGTTGCTGCTGTGGTCGGTGCGCCTGGGCAGCCATATCTTTCGGCGGGTTACCGGCGAGGGCAGCGAAGACGGTCGTTACGCGGCCATGCGCGAACGGCTCGGCAAGGCCACGCAGCCGGTGTTTCTGCTGGTGTTCTGGCTGCAGGCCGGTCTCGCCTGGGCGTTCTCCCTGCCGTTCTGGGTGATCGGCGGGCAGCCGGACTACCGGCCGCCGTTGCTGATTCTGGGCGTGATCGTCGGGCTGGTGTCGATTGTCGGCGAGGCCACGGCGGACCGACAGTTGTCCCGTTTCAAGGCGCGGCCGGACAGCCGGGGCAGGACCTGCCGCGAGGGGCTGTGGCGCTATTCCCGGCACCCCAATTATTTCTTTGAATGGTTGCACTGGTTCAGCTATCCGCTGATCGCCGTGGGCGCCGCCCAGGCCGGCTGGTTGTGGCTGTTGCCGGTGGCCATGTTCCTGTTCCTGTGGTTCGTCACCGGTATTCCGCACACCGAAAAACAGGCGCTTAAATCCCGGGGTGACGATTACCGTGAGTATCAGCGCACCACCAGCCCCTTTGTTCCCTGGAGACCTGCTTCATGATCATTCGCCTGGCTGAATCCGGCCTGGTCCCGGATTTTCTGGTTCGCGGCGGCATTCGCCATTTGCTGAGAAAACGCCTGGCCCGGGAAGCACAACAGCGCGACGATCCCGAAGCGCTGTTGGAAACCCTGTCGGAAGGGCCGGTGGCGGTGGCCCAGGACGAGGCCAATGAGCAGCACTACGAAGTGGACTCGCGTTTTTACGAGCAGGTGCTGGGCCCGCATCTGAAATACTCCAGTGCACTCTGGCCGGCCGGTTGCGAGTCCCTCGCCGACGCCGAGGCGGCGATGCTGGCACTGAGCTGCGAGCGTGCGCAATTGAGCGACGGTCAGGAGATTCTTGAGCTGGGTTGCGGCTGGGGGTCACTGACGCTGTGGATGGCGGCCCACTACCCCGCAAGCCGCATCACCGCGGTCAGCAATTCCGCCACCCAGAAAGAGTGGATAGTGGCGCGGGCCGCCGAGCGCGGCCTCGAAAACCTGCGCGTGATCACCGCCGACGTGACGGTATTCAACCCGGAGCGGACGTTTGACCGGGTGGTGTCGGTGGAAATGTTCGAGCATATGCGTAACCACCGGGCATTGATGCGGCGGATCCACGACTGGCTGAAACCCGGCGGCAAGCTGTTCGTGCATATTTTCTGCCATCGTGATCTCACCTACCTGTTTGACACCGAGGGCGAGAGCAACTGGATGGGCCGCTACTTTTTCACCGGCGGCATGATGCCGGCCTACGATTGGTTGCCGCGCTGCGCGGACCGCCTGTCGTTGCAGAACCGCTGGGCGGTGAACGGCAGCCATTATGGGCGGACCCTGGAGGCCTGGCTGGTGCTCGCCGACCGCCAACGCGCCGCCCTTATCCCCTTGCTGGAAGAGTGTTACGGCGCCGGCCAGGGCAGGTTGTGGCTGCAGCGCTGGCGCATGTTTTTCATGGCCTGCGCTGAATTGTTCAACTATGGTGACGGCGAAGAGTGGTTCGTGGGCCACTATCTCTTCCGCCGTGATGAATGAGACTGGCATGACGCGTAAAGGTGTCCAGCATCGCCTCACCCGGGTTTTCCTGATTCAGATTCTGTTCATCAGTTTCGCCACTGTGTTCGGGGTCTGGGCCACGGCCCAGATCATCGAGCAGGTGCTGGTCAAGGAAGCACTGATGAAGGAGGCGGATCACTACTGGAGCCTGTACGAAAAGGACGACGATTTTCCGCGCCCCAATACCCGGCATCTGCTCGGGCTGCTGGAAGACCCGGACACCCGGGACCCGGTACCGGAAAAACTCGCCGCGCGGCCGGACGGCTATCAACGCGTCAAGCTGGGCGACCAGAACCCGATTGTCTATATCGAGCGCCGCGGTGACGCCCGGCTGTATCTGATCTTCGACGAGAAACGGGTGTCGGTGCTGGCGTTTCTGTTCGGCATTTTGCCGCTGACGGCGGTACTGCTGGTGATCTATCTGACATCTTTCCTGGGCTGGCGTAAATCCCGGGCCCTGGTGTCGCCGCTGGTGCAGTTGTCCGAAACCCTTCGCCACGCCAAGGTGCACGACCCGGTGCAAGCGCGGCCGGATTTCAGCCAGGTGGAAGCCGAGCCCGGCAGCGAAGCCAGTGTGCTGATGGCGGCGCTGGACGCCTACGCGGACCGGTTGCTGCGGTTCGTCGAGCGGGAGCGGCAGTTCACCCGCGATGCCAGCCACGAGCTGCGCACCCCCTTGGCGGTGTTCCGCGCCAACCTGGAACTGCTCGCCAAGCAGGTCGGCGACCGGCCCATCATCGGCCGGATGTCGGACACCGTGGATGACATGGAAGCGCTGGTGGAGACCCTGCTGTTGCTGGCGCGCACCGAACAGCAGCCGATCCAGGAAGAGGAGTTGGTGGTCAACGACGTGGCGGTGAATTTGCTCGACCGCCTGCAGCCCCTGGCGGAGCGCAAGCAGATCCGGCTGCAGGTGAAGCAGACCGCGCTGCTCACCCTGACCGCGTCGGAAACCGTGCTCAACATTGTTTTCACCAACCTGGTGCGCAACGCCATTAATTACAGCGGCTCCGGTCAGGTGACCATCGTCGTCGCCGAAAACGCCGTGCACGTGGAGGACACTGGCACCGGCATGGACAGTCGCGATCTGGCGCGTTTTCTGCAGCCGTTCGAGCGGGGCGCCAGCCAGGAAGGCGGCCATGGCCTGGGGCTGGCCATTGTCCAGCGCCTGTGCGAGCGCTTTGACTGGCAACTGGACGTGGCCAGCCGGCCGGGCAAGGGGACCGAAGTGCGGGTGCGTTTCCGCTGACCGTCCGCTTCAGTGCACCGGGCCGCCATCGGCGGTCAGTGCCGGCTGCATGACCCCTTCGGAAAGCAACAGCGGCTCGGCATGGCATTGCATCAACGCCCCTTTGGCGTTGAGCGCATCGAGCAGCCGGTCGCGCACCTGATCGGCGCAGGCGGGCGTATTCTCCGGCAACAGGATCGCGAACTGGTCGTGGCCCAGGTAGGCGGCCATGTCCTGGTGCCGGATCAGCGCGGCCAGGGAGTCGGCCACCATCTGACGGTTGTCGTCGTCGAGCAGGCGGCCGTGTATTTTCAGAACCATGGCGTTCAGGCCGTAGGCCCGGCAGCGCTGGCGCTCGCCGTCGAGGATGCGCAGCCAGCCGGTGCCGTCCAGCAGGCCGGTTTCCGGGTCGCGGCTTTCTTCCTCGAAAAAGTCCGTCACCCGTTGCTGGTCGAGCCCCGCCAGATTCCACACCAGCGCGGTTTCCAGCAGACGGGCCTGGCGTTCCAGCGCGGCCTGCACGTCGTCGCCGTCCAGGTCCGGGCGCGGCTCGGGGCTGAGCGCGCACAGGGTGCCGAACAGCGCCCCGGTGTGGTCGCGCAGCGGCAGGCCCACATAGGCGCCTATCGGCAATTGATTGGTGATGGGCGCGTTGCGGTAGGCTTCTTCCCGGGCCACGTCCGGACAGACCAGCGGCCCCAGGTCATTAACCTGCCGATGACAAAGGCTGTCACGCCAGGCGAGAATATCCCCCTGGTCCAGGTCATAGCCGTCGCCGCACACGTTCAGCAGCAGCCAGTCCTCCCCACGGCGGCGGGTCAGAAACCACATCGCCATGCCGAATCGCGACTGCAGATCAAGCAGCTGGGTATCGACGAATTCCGTGAAAGAGTGTGTTTTCCCCCAATGCATAATTATTATCGCGTCGCACGTGAATGGCGTCGTCATTCTGTGCCCGCGATGGACAGTCCGCAAGGGGGCGGACTGACATCAGGCGGTACGCGGTGGCCGAATACTGAAACCCACACCGGGCAGGGTTTCCAGCAGGGCGTCGTTGAACGGCTTGTCGACCGCTTTGCGCAGATTGTAAAGATGACTGCGCAGGGCGTCGGAGTCGGGCACCAGGTCGCCCCACAGCTCATGCTCGAGTTGCTCGCGGCTGACCACCCTGGGGGACTCGCGCATCAGGATGCGCAGGATGCGAAAGGCGGTGGGGGAGAGCTTGAGAAGCTGGCCCTCGCGGCGCACTTCCTGGCGGGCCGGATCCAGTTGCAGGTCGGCCACGGTGAGTAGGTTGGGCGCCACCTCGCGGCGTTCACGGCGCACCAGGGCCTGCACGCGGGCCACCAGCTCGGGCAGCGCGAAGGGCTTGACGATGTAATCGTCGCCGCCGCGCGCGAAGCCCTCCAGTTTGTCATCCAGCTGGTCCCGGGCGGTCATGAAGATTACCGGGGTGTCCAGGGCCAGTTCCTTGCGCAAATACTGGCAAAAGCTGTAGCCGTCCTCCCCGGGCAGCATGACATCCAGCACCAGAATGTCGTAATGGTGCTCCTGGACCAGTGTACGGGCCAGGGTGGTGTCACTGGCGTAATCCACCAGCGCGCCTTCCTGCTCCAGAAACTCGACAACGGTTTGAGCAAGATGGCGGTGGTCAACCAGCAAAACGGAAAGATTTTTCACGGCGTAGCCTCCTGTACCTGTTCGTATCATCCACCCGGAGACGTCAAGAAGCCGTCAATCATCATCACGTGATCGCGCGAAGTAGGCGCGGGCGGCCTGGTTGACCCGCGGCGCCAGGCGCAGCGAGGCGATCATGGTGGGCAGCGCCATCAGGGCGTACATGCTGTCGATCACCTTGATCACGGTGCTCAGCGACCCCACCGCGCCGAGCACCACCAGCAGCAGGTAGAACCACACATAGTGGTGTTGATGGCGGGCGCCGATCAGAAAGCCCAGGCATTTGCTGCCGTAGTACCAGAAGGTGAAGACGGTGCTCAAACTCAGCACCCCGACCAGCACCGCCAGGATCACGCCGCTGTAATCCAGGAACAGGATGTTGAACGCGCTCACGGTGAGTGACACGCCGTTATCGTCGCCGGTGTTCCAGGCGCCGCTGATCAGGATCACCAGCGCCGTGCAGGTACAGACGATCAGGGTGTCGATGATCGGCCCGAGCATCGCCACCATGCCTTCGCGGACCGGCTCGCGGGTGCGGGCGGCGCCGTGCGCCATGGCCTCGGTGCCGATGCCGGCCTCGTTGGAAAACGCCGCCCGGCGGATGCCGGTGATGATCACCGCGCCCAGCACGCCGCCGGCGGCGGCCTCGCCGGTGAAGGCGTCGCGCACGATCAGGGTGAGCGCCGGCCACACCTGGTCCGCGTGCAGCACCAGCACCACCGCCGTGAGCAGCATATAGCCGGCCACCATGGCCGGCACCAGGATGCCGGTGACGCGGCCGATACGCGGCAGCTTGCCGGCCACCACCGCCAGCACCACGCTGGCCAGCAGCAGCCCGAACACCAGATCAAACAGGAAATGGTCCTCGGCGGCGGTCCAGCCGGCGGGCACGTCGACCGCTTCGCGGATGATCTCGGTGAGCTGGTTGACCTGGAAAATGGGCATGGTGCCGAACAGCCCGACCAGCGCGAAGAAGTACGCCAGCGGCCGCCAGCGCGGCCCCAGCGCCTCGCGGATAATGTACATCGGGCCGCCCTGAAGCTCGCCCTCGCTGTCTCGCCCCCGGTACATCACCGCCAGGGTGCAGGTATAAAACTTGGTGGCGATGCCGAGGATGGCGCTGACCCACATCCAGAAGATGGCGCCGGGCCCGCCCACGGCGATGGCCACGGCCACCCCGGCCACATTGCCCATGCCCAGGGTGCCCGACAGGGCCGTGCTCAGCGCCTGGAAATGGGACAGGGTGCCTTCGTCCTGGCTGTCCACCGGGCGGAACAGCAGCCGCACGCCGTCGGGCAGGTGCCGGTACGGCAGCAACCGGGAATAGATCAGAAAGAAAAGTCCCCCGCCGACCAGCAGAGTGACCAGGGGCGGCCCCCACAGAAAGCCCACCAAAGACGCCAGGGCGGCGTCCAGTCGTTCGTAGAAGTTGTCCATGGATACCCAGCCTAGCAGGGTCGCGGCCCGGCGTCAGGCGGAGTGGTCCATGCGGCCGAGGGTGACGGAATCAGCCGCCGGGACCACTAGTCGCGCAGGGCGCCGACCCGGGCGAAGCGCTGGCGGTAATGGCTGGGCGACAGGCCGGTATGGCGCTTGAACAGCCGCGAGAAGCTGCTCACGTCCTGGTAGCCCACCTGCTCCGCCAGATGGCTGAGATTGGTGGCGCCGCGCTCCAGCATCTTGCGCGAGGCCTCGATTCGCACGCGCTGCAGGTACTGCAGGGGCGGCTCGGCCAGGGCGCTGGTGAAGCGGCGCTGCAGCTGGCGGGGGCTCAGATGCACCCGCTCCGCCAGTTCCGCCAGGGTGGTCGGCTGGGCGTAATGCTCGTGCAGCCAGGCCTGGACTTTCTGCACCTGCTCGTCGCGGTGGTAGGTCTTGGCCGGCAGGCCGGCGTACACACTTTGCGGATCGTTGCGCACGTCGATCACGAACGCCTTGGCCAGCTCCCGGGCCATGTCCGCGCCGCAGTAGCGCTCCACCAGCAGAATGGTCAGATCCCGCCAGGCGGTGCCGCCGCCGGCGCAGAAAATGTTGCCGTCGCGGGTAATCAGCTCGC
>CAZKWA010000007.1:0-39281 GCA_964556345.1 uncultured Alcanivorax sp. | reverse complement strand
GGAACAGCTGGCTGTAACCCCAGTGGGTGGTGGCCCGGCGGCCGTCCAGCAGGCCCGCTTCGGCGAGCAGAAAGGAGCCGGTGCAATTGCTGGCCAGGTCGGCGCCGCCGGCGTGCAGAAAACGCAGCCACTCCAGGGTGTCGCGTTCGGCATGCAGCACCCGGGTGATCTCGTTGCCGATGGTGGGCACCACCACCAGGTCGCACTGGTCGACGCGTTCCAGAGCGGTGTCCACGGCGATGCGCATGCCGGCGGTGCAGCGCACCGGCTCACCGCCACGGGACACCATCTGCACCTTGAACTGGCGGTTCAGCGGCTGCCCGTGAATACGGTTCCAGGTCACCCCGGTCAGGTTGAGCAGGTCCATGACGCCGGTCAGGGCGGAGGCGAAAACGCCGTCGTAGGCGAGCACGCTGACTTGGTACATCGTAGGTTTGGCCCCGCTTTGTCGTGAATCACCATGAATAAGTCATGGGCGACAATACCAGTCCGGGGCGGCCGCTGCCATCATAAGCGCCATCCTGACACAGACCGCGCTGGTTCTTCAGAGTCGCATATCGTCATCAGGCTCGGGAGCCTGCTTCGGCAGGCGTGCTATGACGGTAATTTATCGCCCCGCTCCCCGCGGGGCTTTTTTTTGCCCGCGCTACAGGTTCAGGTAGCGGTTGAGATCGAGGATGCCGGCCTGGGTCGGCTCGTGCGCTTGCATATAGCGCAGCGGCGCATGGAAGTGGGTCCAGAAATCGGTCCGCGTGCGCCGCACCCCGAACCGGTCCACCAGCCGGGTGAAATCCCTTTCGCTATCCACGTTTTGCATCGCCCTGGCGAACGCTTTCAGGTCGTCGCGTGCCACCCGGAACATGAAGTTGGGGTAACTCAGCAGCACGCCGGGGTACACCGTCAGGGTGTCTTTCTCCGGCTGGTAGCGCAGCGACTCGCCGAACATGAACGCCACGTTGGAGTGGGCGCGGTTGCGCAGCAGCGAGTACACCGCCTGCTCGCCGTCGTCGCCGTCCACCAGCAGCAGGCTCGCCTCGGGCATGTGGTCGACCACCGGCAGGCGCGCCGCCGGCCGTGAGGCGATCGGGCTGAGCGCCTGTTCCACGGCCCGTTCCAGGGCGGTGGCGCCGGCGCGGCTGCAGTCCTCGCCGTCGCAGCGGTTGATCGGGTCCGGGCGGGCGTTGAGGGCCGCGAATTCACGCAACAGGCCGGCATTGAACTCGTTCATGGGGGTGGCGCTGCGGTAGTCGATCGCCGTGGGCACGTCGGTGTCCACGTCCTGGTAGCTGATCAGCAGCTTGAGCTGGCCGGTTTTCCGGTACCAGTTCTTGAGCACCGCCTTGCGGGTGTCGGCGGGCAAAAAGCGCAGGGTGTTCTGCTCCGCGCCGTTGCGGATCAGGTCGAAGTAGAGCCGCGTTTGCGCCTTGTGCGACACCGAACCGAACACGTCGAAATTGACCACCAGGCTGTAGTAGGTCCGCTCGAACAGCGGATAGTCCATCACCCAACTGGTGAGCGGGTAGTCGCCGATCAGCCCTTTGCGCACCGAGGAGTTGTCGTGGTGGCGGAAGATGGTGAGCAGGGCGTTGCGGTTATCGCCGTCGCCGTTCCAGATGTCGTTCCAGTCCGGCCCGCCGGGTTGCGCGGCGCGGTAGGCTTCGGCGCGTTCGCGCAGATACGCGTTGCGGTGGCGGGTGTATCTGATCCATTCCGGGCCCAGGTTGAGCAGGCCGTCTTCCTGGCCGGGCAGCGCGATCAGATCGGAGACCCTGGCGCGGTACTCGGCGTCGGTGATGTAGAGGTCGTGGTCGGGGTCCTGGAACACCGCCCAGAAGCGGTCGCGGATCACGTCGGTGGCGATCTGCCCCCGGCACACCGGGCCCCGGATAAAGGTGCGCACGAAGTACTCGGCGTCGTCGAGCATGATCTGGTAGCGGGCCCGGGCGGGCAGGGCGGCGAAGGTGGTGAAGGGATTGGCCCGCTCCGCCTCGCCATAGCCGGGCAGGCTGTCCAGCTCCCAGGACCCGCCGAGCAGCAGGCTCTCCATGCGCCGGCGCTTGGCGTCGCTGAGGGCGAAGGTGATGTGGGTCTTATGGACGATGGCGCCGGTCACCGGGCGCAGGCGGTACCAGAAGCGCTCGCCGGGGTCGTCGTTGGGGCGCCGGGTGGCCACCGGTCGCACCGGTTCACCGGGTGGGGTCAGGGACCGTTCCAGGGTGAAAAAATGGTCCGGCTTGCGGTCCTCGCCACCGTCAAAGTAAAGGTGCGCCAGAAACAGGTGCTCGTAGAGCCAGCGGGCCGCCAGCTGCTGGCGCTTGCCGTCGCGGTTGAACCAGGTCTCCCAGGCGCGGATTTGCTCGCGTTCGTGGTCGGACAGCGTCACCCGGTCGTGCCCGGGCGGCGCGCCCTGGGCCAGCCAGGCGCGCACAGTGGCGAATTCCTCGTCGCTCAGCGCCGGGGTGCCCAGCGGCATGCCGCCCAGGGGATGGTCCTTGGCGTAGGCGTCCATCTCGTCCGGCGCCGGGCACTGGTTGTCGCGCTGGATACCCAGATCCAGGTCTTCGGGCAGGGGTTCGCCGGGCTCGAAATCATGGGCGCGGCCCAGCTCCAGCATCCGGTAGAGCAGCGACTGCTCCAGCCCCCGGGTGCTGTCGATCACCGAAAAGAAGCCGCGTTCGCGCCACTCGGCGGTGGTCCGGGCATCGGTGAACAGGCGGGTGGGGGCCGTCGCCCGGGGACGCTGGGCGTACACGGACACCGGCGAGGCGCCCCGGTCGAGGCCGGCGGCGGTTTCCAGCTTCAGCTGGCAGGGCGCGTCGTAGCAGCCGTGGCAGGCGATGCACTTGTGCTCGATGATCGGGCGGATCTGTTCGTTGAAGCTGACCGGCGTGGTTGGCGCGGGGCCGGCAGTGGCGGCCTCGTCGCAGGTCCCGAGCGCGGGAAGAAGAAACAGTAGTGCCCCGAGCAAGGGCGAGCGTGCGGCGTTGGCCATGGATCCCTCCGATTTAAATCCCCGCGGGCAGTGTAGCGGACCGGCACGGAGGGCACTAGAACATGGGCGCCATGGCCGCCGCCCAGGCGATCACCAGGGCCAGCACCGCGGCGGCGGTGAGCAGGTGCCGCAGATGCCGGTACCAGGCGGGCAGTACCTCGAAAAACGCCATCTGTTCCGAGCCCCACACGAACACCAGCCCGGCGATCAGCATCGGCAGGGCGAATTCCACCGGCAGCATGATCGCCAGCCAGCCGATGATCGCCGGCATGATGCCGAACGCCAGGGTGCCGATATGGTTGTGCCTCGCCAGGTCGGAGAGCGCCCGGCCCCAGTGCACCGCGCCCAGGAAGGCGAGAATCACGGCGGCGTAGCCGATCACCGTGTGCAGCGCCCAGGGCCGCAAACCGTCGTGCCAGGTCAGAACCGCCAGGGCATAAAAAGGAAGCAGCCCGCCGATGCCAAGACCGCGGGCCATCATTTTGTTGCGTCTCAGGAAACGGTCGGACACCGGTGTCACTCCCCCTTGGCGATCCACGCCAGCTTAGTGCCGTCGGGGTGAAGGGCCTGCCAATCTTTTCAGGGCCGGATTCAGCCTACGCTTCCACTCTCTTCCGTGAAAGCCGGCATGGGGAAGGGCGTCAGCGTCTTCGGCAGGTAGAGGGGATGGGCCGGCTCGCCGGAGCCGTTCAGGCGCAGGCAATGCAGCGCCGGAAGCTGGCGACGCGCCCACTGCGCGCGGTCGCCGTTGCGGCCGTGGTTGCCCCAGCCGGCCACCACCAGGGCGGCGTCACGGCCCAGGCGGCGCAGCCAGGCGTCATTGCGCGGGCCCACCGGGTCGTCGGCGGCGAACAGGTCGCGCGGGTAGGTGGCGCGGAACGCGAACAGGTTGGCCACGCACAGGCCGGAGTAACCCCAGTCGCGGGCGAAGCCGATACAGCGGCGAATGGTGGGATCGTCGCGGCGGTGGTCGGCGGTGGACGGGTTCAGGCCCACCAGCAGCACATAGTCGTCGCCGGGCGCCCAGCGTCGCCACAGGGCGTAGCGGTAACGCCGGCAGCGTGAAAAATGAGCACTTCGCTCAATGGCATCTTTTTCCATATCCGCTTTCCAGGTGGTCATGGCGGCGCAGTTTAGGGCCTGCTTACACTATTTGCATCACACCTGCTGGAAGCTGTGCCCATGGAATTCATTGATGTGCTCAACGCCCGCCACAGCGCCCGGGCGTTCACCCGCGAGCCGATCCCCGAAGACCGCCTGCAGCGCGTGCTTGAGCGTGCCGCCGCGTCACCAAGCTGGTCCAACACCCAGCCCTACCAGATCGCGCTGGCCCAGGGCGCCGAGCTGGAGCGCCTGGGCGCCGAATTGAGTGAGCGCTTTGAACGGCTGGCCCGGCTGCAACGCGCGCCGGCCTGGAAAAAGGGGCTGGCCGCCCTGCGCCGGTCATCGGCCTTGCCGGACGGGGATTTCCGGCCGGTGACCCAATACCCGGACGACCTGCAGCCGCGCCGCGTGGCCACCGGTAAGGGGCTGTATCGGCATCTGGGCATCGGCCGCGAGGACAAACAGGCCCGGCATCAGCAAATGGCCGCCAATTTCAGTTTCTTCGGGGCACCCACCGCGCTGTTCCTGTTCGTTCACAAGGGGCTGGGCGTGTACAGCGTCCTGGACGCGGGCATTTTTCTGCAAACCCTGATGCTGGCCGCCACCGACGAAGGGCTGGCGAGCTGCGCCCAGGGCGCCCTGGGGTTGTGGCGCTCGCCGTTGGAAAAACGGTTTCGTATTCCCAGGCGTTACCAATTGCTGTGTGGTGTCTCCCTGGGCTTCGCCGCCGAGCAGCCGGTCAACCGCTTCCGGCCGGACAAGCTGCCGGTATCGGCGCTGATGATCCCACCGCGCCGGGACTGAGGCGCCGGCGCCGGTTTTCCAATCTTTTTACGTAATCCGCTGCCGGCGCGCCTTGAAAAGAGGCACTCTGGGGGTCAGGCACGGCTTACATGGATGAAAAAGGAGAGACAGATGACCGAGCATGTTTATAAAAAACTCGAACTTGTAGGCTCTTCCAAGGACAGCATCGAGGACGCGGTGAGGAACGCCATCGCCGCGGCCGGCAAGAGCGTGAACAATGTGGAATGGTTCGAGGTGCAGGAGACCCGGGGCCATGTGGAGAACGGCCAGGTGGCCCACTTTCAGGTGGTCGTGAAAGTGGGCTTCCGGGTGGATACCTGACCCGGCGTCGGGGCGGTGTTAAACCGCCTCGAGCCCGAGCGCCCGCTGACAAACGCGGGCGGTGCGCAGCTGGTGCAGTTGGCGGGTGCTGAGACCCTCCGGCAGCTGTACCGTGCTGTGATCACTGTGAATACGAATGGCGCCGATCTGCGCGCTGGATAACCCGCCTTCGTTGGCGATCGCGCCCACCAGATTGCCCGGGCGCACGCCGTGGGTCTCGCCCACTTCCACCCGATAAATCTTCATCGGTCCGCTGTCGCGGGCGGGCTTGGCGCCCTTGTTGCGGTCGGCTTTGCGCGGCGCCTTGCGGTCGCCGCCGTCCTGGAACGGTTTGCCCTTGGACTCCGGGACCGCTTTCAGGAACAGCGGCTCCTTGTTGAACAGCAGGCTGGCCAGTACCGCCGCCAGATCCGCTTCGCTCATCGACAGGTCGGCGGTCAGCTCCGCCACCAGGGCGCGGTTGGCATCGATCTCGGGATGCTCCAGACCCTTGGCGAGCCGCTCGCGGAAGCTGCTCAGGCGCTGCTTGTTGAGGTCGTCCACGGACGGCAGCGCCATGGCATCCAGGCGCTGGCCGGTGGCGCGCTCGATGCCGCGCAGCATGCCCTGTTCGCGGCGCGCCACGAACAGAATCGCCTCACCGGGGCGTCCGGCCCGGCCGGTGCGGCCGATGCGGTGCACATAGGCTTCGGTGTCGGTGGGCATGTCGTAGTTGAACACATGGGTAATACGCGGCACGTCCAGGCCCCGGGCGACCACGTCGGTGGCCACCAGCAGATCGATGCGCTTGTCGCGCAGCCGGGCCACGGTGGTTTCACGTTGCGCCTGGGGGATGTCACCGTTCAGCGCTTCCACGCGGAAACCGCGCGCCTGCAACTGGTCCGCCAGGGTCAGGGTGGCGTGTTTGGTGCGGGTGAAAACGATCACGCCGTCGTGCTCTTCCGCTTCCAGAATGCGGCACAGGGCATCCAGCTTGTTGATGCCGGCCACCGGCCAGTAACGCTGGCGGATGTTGGCGCCGGTGCTGGAGGAGGAGCCCTCGACGCGGATCCACTCCGGGTTTTTCAGATGCTTCTGGGCGATGGTTTTGATCGCCGACGGCATGGTGGCGGAGAACAACGCCAGCTGGCAGGCGTCCGGGGTGCGTTCCAGCACCCAGCGCACGTCGTCGATGAAGCCCATGCGCAGCATTTCGTCGGCTTCGTCGAGCACCAGGCAGCGCAGCTCGTCCATGCGCAGGCTGCCGCGCTCCATGTGGTCCATCACCCGGCCGGGGGTGCCGACGATCACCTGGGCGCCGTTTTTCAGCGCCTTCAATTGATCGCGGTAACCGCCGCCGCCGTAAATCGGCACGACGTCCAGGCCTTTCAGGCCGGTGGCGAAGGTTTCCAGGGCGGCGGCCACCTGAATGGCGAGCTCGCGGGTGGGGGCCAGCACCAGCATTTGCGGTGCTTTCAGCGCCGGATCCAGGCGTGCCAGCAGGGGCAGGCCGAAGGCGGCGGTTTTACCGGTGCCGGTTTGCGCCTGACCGAGCAGGTCACGGCCTTCCAGCAGCGGGGGGATACTTTGTTCCTGAATCGGTGACGGGGTATCGAAACCAAGTTGGGCGATGGCGCCGAGCATGGACTCGGGCAGGCCCAGGGTGGAAAACCCTGAGGGGCTATGCGACATGTACAGACCTATTAGTGAGCGGGCTTGTGGCCCTGAAGCTGCTAACTATTTAGGAGCTGTGCCGGGCGCTGCCCTGTATGAAGGGGTGCGGACTATACCGGACGTTTGGCGTTTTTGCACGCTTTTTATGGTCTTGTGGGAGCGAGCCTGCTCGCGAAAGGCCGGCTTTGCCGGCCGGCAGGATCCCAGAGACGCTTACAACGGCAGCACCTCAAAAGTGGCCAGGTATTGCAGGCGGCGCTGTTGCGCTTTCGGATGCTCGGCCCGGTCGTCGGCGAAGCCGGCTTCCAGGTAGTAGCGGCCGGGGCCGGGCCAGTCGACGGTGATTTCGCCCTTGTCGTTGCTGGTCAGGGTCCAGTGGTCCTGGCTGTCGCGGTAGCGGGTGCCGGCGGGAACCAGTTCCACCTCCACGCCTTCGGCGGGTTCGCCGTCGACCAGGAAGCGTAAGCGGGCGCTCTCACCTTGGTAGAGGTCATTGGGGTGGGTGAGGGGCTCAAGCTCCAGGCCCTGGCCGGACGCTTTAAGAGCCTTGGTGTTGGGGGCGCCCACGGTGATGAAGGTTTCCAGGCGGCTGTGGGTTTCACTGAGTGCCACCTGTTCGGCGTCATCGGGTACTTCGGCGAGCAGGGCGTCGGCGCCGTCCCAGCCGCGGCGACGTTGCGTTTCGCCGTCTTGTTGCCAGGACAGGAAGTAGGACTGGCCGGGCAGAGTCAGGCGGTAGCTGCCCGGCTGCGTGAGGTGGAGGTCGAAGACGCTGCGCCGGTGGCCTTCAAGACGGTTTTCCACGGTCGCCGGTTCGCCGTCCGGGCCCACGGCTTCCAGGGCGTTCAGGGGGTAGGGGCGGTCCACGTCGAAGATGTCGTTGGAGACGCTGGCGTCCACGGTCACCCACTGGGGTTCGGACACCACGGTGTGGCTGGGCAGCAGCCAGCGTTTGTGGGCCTGGGCGGCGGGGCTGAGCAGCAGGGCGCCGGCCAGGGCCAGGCCGGCGGCGCCGGCGAGAAGGGATCGTGACATGATGAGGCTCCTTCAGGGATGAGGGTCAGGGCGCCAGTCGCAGCGTGATGTCGCCCAGTTCGGTGTCGCCTTTGGCGGTGACGGTGTGGGCGCTGTCCACCGGCCAGTGGAACGGCAGGCGCACCACTTCCCGGCCACCCACTTCGCGGGCCGCTTCCACCACCAGTTGGTAGTCGCCGGCGGGCAGGTCGGCCAGGGCCGGCAGTCCGGAGAAATCCACCGAATGGGTGCCGGGGCGGCGGGTGGCGCCGGTGAGGCCGTCGTAGGGCGCGCTCTGCGTGCGCCCGGTGCGACGCCACCACAGGCGCAGATCCTTGAGCCATTTCTCCTGGTCGTCGTACCACAGCCCCAGCGGCGCCACCTCGCCGCTGTCGACGTGTTTCAGCCAGAACGCCAGATAGGGCGCGTGGTACTCGGCCACCGCCTGGCGCGGCACGTCCACGTCCAGGCGCAGCTCGGCGGCGCGGGCGTTGGCGGCGACCACGCTGGTGAGCAGAGCGGCAAACAAGGGAAGCCAGGGGCGCATGTCGTTCTCCAGTCAGTGCACGAACAGGGCGATCAACAGCCAGGGCAGAATCAGACCCAGCGCGGTGACCGGCCAGGTGGCGGGCCGGCGTTTGGCGTGCAGGGCCATCAGCGCCAGCCCGGTGAAGGCGAACAGCAGCGTCGCCACCGCGAACACATCGATGAACCAGAACCAGGCGGTGCCGCTGTGGCGGCCTTTGTGCAGATCGTTGAAAAACGCCACCCAGCCCCGGTCGGTGTCTTCGTGGATCAGCGCGCCGGTACCCGGGTCGATGGCCAGCCAGGCGTCGCCGCCGGGCCTTGGCTGGGCCAGATACACCTCGTTGGCGGACCACTGCGCGTCACGCTGGTCCAGCTGGATATCGGCTTCCCGCGCCAGCCACTGGCGCACCGCGGCCGGCAACGGGCCGCGGTCCCTGCCCGCCAGGGTGTTCCGCAGAGCCGGCGGCAGCACCGCCTCGGTTTCGGTGATCACCGGCCGGGCCTGGATGTCGGCGGCGTGGTTGAGCGTGATCCCGGTGACGCTGAACAGCACCATGCTGATCAGGCACAGGGCGGAACTGATCCAGTGCCACTGGTGCAGTTGCTTCAGCCACCGGGCTTTGGCCTTCTTGTTCACGCGCGCCGCCATGCCTGCGAATTTAGGCGAGAAATGTTATTGGGAATGATTCCCATCCACAATGTGGCGGGGCGTAAAGAGTGTAAGGATGTGGATTGATAGAATGATAATATTTACTATTTGCGAATGAATGCCATGACGAGCTGCCCGTCGCGTCTGCTGGTGATCGAGGACGATCCCGTGCTGTGCACCGACCTGGGGAACTACTTCCGCGATCGAAATCACCGGATCACACTGTGCCGTGACGGCGGCGAGGGCCTGGCCCTGGCCCGCGACGGCGACTTTGATCTGGTGCTGCTCGACATCCTGCTGCCCGGGCTGGACGGCCTGGCATTGCTGGCCCGCTTGCGTGAGACCAGCACCGTGCCGGTGATTCTGCTTTCCGCCCTGGGGGACGAGCAGGACCGCATCACCGGCCTGGTGCGCGGCGCCGACGACTACCTGCCCAAGCCGTTCAGCATGGCCGAACTGGCGGTGCGGGTGGCCGCGGTGCTGCGCCGGGTGGCGCTGGAGCGTGGCGCCGCGCAGCCCCGGCACGGCCATCTCCGGCTGGAGGGCCTGTCCCTGGACCTGGACACGGAGACCGCCCGCTACCGGGAGCGCCCTCTGGATCTCACCGTCACCGAGTTCCGTCTGCTGCGCGTGTTTCTGGAGCAGTGCGATCAGGTATTGAGCAAGGCCTTCCTCTATCAGACCGTCTTGCACCGGGGTTACGGTCGCCACGACCGCAGCCTGGACCTGCACGTCAGCCACCTGCGCCGCAAGCTGCGCGCCGCCGGTGTGCCCGGCCAGCCGCTGCGTACCGTCTGGGGGCAGGGCTATACCCTGGCCACCGAGGCGGCCAGGGCCGAGCCCACCGCGCCGGCCCGATGATTCCCGGTCGTTATTCCCTGTTCTGGAAGCTGGCGCTGCTGCTGTGCCTGAGCGCCGTGTTCACCGTGGCGCTGAGCGGCTGGCTGGTGCGCACCGTGGGGGAGCAGGTGGTGTTGCTGGACGAGCCGGCCAAGGTGGTGATGCGCGAATACGCCGCCCAGGCGGAGGACGCCTGGCACCGGGGCGGCGCCGAGGGTGTGTCGGCGTGGCTGGAACAGCTGCGCCGGCGCGAGCCCGGCGACGCCATGGTGGTGGACGCCGGCGACCATTCGCTCAGCGGCCGGCCGCTCACCGAGAGCCAGCGCGCCGGTCTGCACTTCCAGCGCCAGCTGGACTGGCGCATGAGCTTCCGGTCCACGTCCATGCCCTACATCGGCGTGCCGTTTCCCGAGCACCCGGAAGCGGGGCGGCTGGTGATGCAATTGCCGCCGCGCTTTATGCCCGGGCGCCACTGGCCGCTGTGGCAGACACTGCTGGTGGTGGTGCTGCCGGCGCTGCTGGCGATGCTCGCCGGCGGGTTGCTCTACTGGCGCGCCATGGTGCCGCTGCGGCTGTTGCAGGCCCGGGTGCGGCGCTTCCAGGACGACCCGGAAGCACGGGTGGGCCCGGGGCTGGCGGCGCGCCGGGACGAGTTCGGCGACCTGGGCCGGCGCTTCGACCGCATGGCCGAGCGGGTCGCCCAGGTGCTCGGCAGCCAGCGCCAGCTGCTGCACGACATGTCCCACGAACTGCGCACCCCTCTGAGCCGCCTCAGCGTTGCCCTGGAGGGCGACCTCTCGGAGCAGGACCTGCGCCGCCGCGTGGCCCGGGAAGTCACCGCCATGCGGGAGCTGGTCTCCGGCACGCTGTCGCTGGCCTGGCACGATACCGAGCAGCGCGGCACCGCCACCGAACCGCTGTCGCCCCTGGCGGTGTGGGATCTGGTGGTCGACAACGCCGCCTTTGAAAGCGGCTGGCCGGCCCGCTGTTTCCCGTGCCGACTGCCCGCCGACGCCCGCGTGGCCGGGAACCTCAATGATCTGGCCCAGGCGCTGGAAAACCTGGTGCGCAACGCGGTGCGTCACTCGCCGGAAGACGGCTCGGTGGGCCTGGACGGCCACCGCGAAGGCGACTGCTGGCACCTGTGGATCAGCGACCAGGGCCCCGGCGTCCCCGAGGATCGGCTGGACAGCATCTTCGAACCCTTCGTGCGCCTGGATCAGGCCCGCTCCGCGGGCAGCGGCTTCGGCCTGGGGCTCAGCATCGCCCGCCGGGCGGTGAACCGCCAGGGCGGCCGCATCTGGGCGGAGAACGGCCGCCCGGGCCTGCGCGTGCACCTGTGCCTGCCCGCCGCCCCGGAAGTTCCCGCCGCGAGCGTATAGTTTGTAAAGCCTCTTTATTTGCAAATAAGAATTACTATCATTCCGGACTCTGTTAACTGGATCGGACAAAAAGGAGTACCGGGATGCGATTTGCGTTATGGGGTGCGGCCGCGCTGCTGGCCGCCGGGCCCGTGCTGGCGGAAAGCGGTGACAGCCACGAACTGGGGCAGGTGACGGTCACCGCGTCGGGGCACGCCCAGCAACTGGAGGACGCGCCGGCCTCGATCAGCGTGATCACGCGTGAGCAGATCGAGCAGCGCTACTATCAGGACGCCACCGACGCCCTGCGTGACATTCCCGGCGTGATCATCACCGGCGGCGGCTCCGGCGACCGGGGCAACGACATCGTGATACGCGGCATGCCCTCCCAGTACACCCTGATCCTGGTGGACGGCAAACCGGTCTCCACCCGTGAAACCCGCCCCAACGGCAGCGCCGGCTTCGAGCAGGACTGGCTGCCGCCGCTGCAGGCGATCGAACGGATCGAAGTGGTGCGCGGGCCCATGTCCACCCTGTACGGCTCCGACGCCATCGGTGGCGTGATCAACGTGATCACCCGCAAAGTGGCCGAAGAGTGGGGCGGCGCGGTGCAGCTCGATACCATCATCCAGGACGACTCCCGCTCCGGTGACATCCGGCAGGGCAACTTCAGCCTCAGCGGGCCGCTGCTGGCGGACAAACTGGGCCTGCAGGTTTACGGGCGCACCAGCAGCCGCCAGGAAGACCGTTTCGTGGACGGCTTCGAAGAGAAGAACCTGAACAGTCTCAACGCGCGTCTGTCGTTCACCCCCACCGACAACCAGGACCTCACCCTGGAAGCGGGCAAGACCAAACAGCAACGCCGTTCGCTGATCGGCTACAGCGCGCCGGCCACCGGCTGCCGGGGCGGCTGCAGCGATTCCGATAACGACTTCACCCGCGACGTGTTGGCCCTGAGCCACACCGGCCGCTGGGATTTCGGCACCACCGATTCCTACGTGCAGCGTGAGGAAGCGGAAAACGAAAGCCGCGAGATGAAGATCACCAACACCTCGGCGAAGACCGCGCTGGTGATGCCGCTGGGCGACCACCTGCTCACCGTCGGCGCCAACTTCGAAAAAGAAGAGCTGTCCGACCAGACCTCCAACCAGATTTCCGAGCGCACCGAGGTGGACGCCTCCAAATGGGCGCTGTTCGCCGAGGACGAATGGATGCTGCCGGGGAACGTGTCGATCACCGGCGGTGTGCGTCTCGACGACGACGAGAACTACGGCAGTCACGTGAGCCCGCGTCTGTACGGCGTGTGGGGCATGGCGCCGCGCTGGACCCTGAAAGGCGGCGTGTCCACCGGCTTCCGCTCGCCGTCGCTGCGCGAAATCACCCCGGACTGGGGCCAGGTGAGCCGGGGCGGCGATGTCTATGGCAACCCGGACCTGGAACCGGAAACCTCGGTGAACAAGGAGCTGGGGCTGTACTTCAACGCCGGCCGCGACCTGCACGCCAACGTCACCGTGTTCCACAACGACTTCAAGGACAAAATCACCCGCATTGAGTGTCCGCCCAGCGTCTGCGCCGGCGGCCCCAACCAGTTCGGTGCCGACCCCACCTACCGGGTCAACGTGGACGAAGCCATGACCCGTGGCGTGGAAGCGGCGGTATCCACCACCCTGGCCCGAGTTCTCGACCTGACGCTCAGCTATACCTACACCGATTCCGAGCAGAAGTCCGGCGAGTACAAGGGCGAGCCCCTGAACCAGGTGCCCAAGCACCTGGCCAGCCTGCAGGCGGATTGGCGCGTCACCGGCCGGCTGTCACCCTGGCTGGCGGTACGCTACCGGGGTGAAGAGAGCCAGCCCACCACCGGCCCGTCGAGCCGCAGCCTGGTGGCGCCCTCCAACACCCTGGTGGACGCCGGCCTGACCTTCAAGCTGACGCCGCGGGCCACGTTGAACACCGGCATCTACAACATCGCGGACAAGGAAATCTTCCAGGAGGAGTACGGTTACGTGGAAGACGGCCGCCGCTACTGGTTGGGCATGCGCATCAGCTTCTAAGCCTCTACAACGGCTCCGTGAAGCGGGTGAGGATGTCCCGCCAGCGGTCGTACACAAAGAAATGGCCGCCGTCCGGCTCCAGGGTCAGGCGGCTGTTGGGAAGCCACTGCTCCACCGCCAGCGCCTGGGCCACCGGCACCTGGCCGTCCCGCTCGCCGTGCCAGAGATAGACCGGCATGGACAGCGACGCGGCGTCCGGTTCCGGCGCGCTGGCCACGGCGCGCAGATCCTCCACGAAGCCCTGACAACCGTGGCGGTAGGCTTCCCGGACCGCTTTCACATAGGCGTCGCGGTGCCGCCGCTGGGAAAACACCGGCGCGTCCGCCGGGCTGGTGAAGGTCACGAAGCGGCGCAGATGTTTGTCCGGGTTTTTGATCAGCCCCCGCGCCACCAGATTGAGCACCTTTTCCATCAGGTCCGGCGCCCGGTCGGCCACGCTGACCACCATTCGAAACAGACCCCGCATCGGATCGGCGTCGCCGCTCAGGTGGGCGGGGCCCAGCGCCGACACCAGCCCGAGCCGGATCACCCGGTCCCCCAGGCGGCTGGCGCAGTGCAGGGCGAGAAAGCCGCCCAGTGAATAGCCCAGCAGGTGGAAACGCTCTATTCCGAGATGTTCGGTCAACACCTCCAGATCACTCACCAGATCGTCGATGCCCCTGTCCCGGAGCGGGTCGGAAAGCCCGTAGCCCGGCCGGTCCGGCACGATCAGCCGGAGGTTCAGCTCGCGCAGAATCTCCGCGCCGCCGGGCACCTCCAGCCGCGAGCCGCGCACGCTGTGAAAAAAGATAACCGGCGTGCCGTCGGCGTTGCCGTATTGGTAATAGCGCAGGGTGCGGCCGTCGCGGGCGGTGAGCCGCCCGCTATCGATGCTTTCCAGGGCCGGGGCGGTGGGTTCGGCGGCGCGACGGGCGGTGTCCGGCACGCCCTTGGCGCGGCCGGGGGCCAGCGGTGCCAGCCCGGACAGGATCACCGAGACCAGCTCCGCCTGGCGGCCGGTATCGGTTTTCCGGAACACCGCTTTGAGCTGCGCGCGCACCGTCGCCGGTGAGACCGACGCGTCTTCCGCGATGCGGTCCAGGGTGTGGCCGCTCACCAGGCCCTTGGCCACCTTGCTTTCCGCCGGCGTCAGGCCGTACAGGTCGCCCAGCAGAGCTTCATCCACCAGGTTGTCGAGGTTGGAATGGGAGAGGAACAGCGTCGCCGCCGGGCGCTCCGGATCTTCCATGTCCACGGTCCGGCTCGGGCACACCAGCAGGGAAACGGTCACCCCGGAGGCCGGCTCCGTCAGCGGCAGGGCGTGGTGGCTGCCCTGTTCCAGGCAGCGGGCCAGGGCGTCGTGCAGGGCTTGGTGCTGGTGGCGGTTATTGATGCGCAAGCGCCCCTGGTGGTTGCTCAGCACCTCGCTGTCACTGAGCGCGTCGGCGGCGATCCGGTTGAGCGTGATGATATTGAGCCGCGCGTCCACCACGGCGATGCCGATGGGCAGGCGTTCCAGCGTGGCCACCGCCAGATCGCGGGTCTCGCGGGTGCGCGCCATCTGCTCGCCCAGGCGCAGCGCCTGCTCCACATGGGGCACCAGGGCGTCCAGCATGCGCCGGCGCCGGGCGGGCGTCTGGTACAGGTGGTCGTGTTCGAAGGGAATGGCGGCCTCGCGGAGCAACGCCGTCATTTCCGCCCACCGCTCCGGGTCCTGGGCGGCCTGGTACATCAACAACGTCAGTGCCGACAGTTGTTCGGTGTAGCGGGCGCTGTCGTCGCCCTGGTTTTCCTGCATCCGTTTTCCCCCACCCCTGGATCCGGTTATGAGGGCATTGTGCCCGTTAACAGAGCGTAAGGGGAAACGCGGGCCCGCGACGAAAGAACCCCGCCGAAGCGGGGTTCCCGGGTGTCGCGGCCCGGCGGTGCCGGGCTGGACGGGGCTTACATGTTTTCCTGGATACGTTCACGCAGATCGGTGTCGTACTGCGCCAACTGCGCGATCTGGTTGTATTTGCGCACTTCCAGGCCGGTGTCCTTCACCGCCTTGACCATTTCCTGCTGCGCTTCACGCTGCACTTCCATGGCCTTTTCCGGGTCCTCGGAAGCCGCCTTTACCTGGCCCTGATACTGGCCCTTGATCTCTTCCACCTTGCCCTGGGCTTCGGCGAATTTCTGCACTTCCTCATCGGTGATGTCGGAAGCGTCGCCCAGCGCCGGATTGGGCTGGCCCTGGGGCGCTTGCTGCGCCGGCGGCTGACCCTGCTGGCCTTGCTGCTGGGGGGCGCCCTGCTGAGCGAAGGCGGCGCCGCTCACGCCGGCGGCGAGAAGAAGGGCGGACAATGACATCAGAGGCTTATTCATAGTGTTGCTCCTATCCAATACAGAATTTGTAAGACGCCTATCCCGGTGCGTCCTGTCAGGTGGGACAGGGGGCACGCCGAGAGTTCCCGGATTCACGGATCAAATCAGCTAAAGCCGTGATGGCGGTGCGTTGCGGGTCTTATATTCTTTTGGGGCATAAAAATAGCACCATATATTTCTTTTAAATGAGTTCGGGGTCCTTATCATTGCCTACTCAGACACAGTCAGGACAGAAGGAAAGGCACGCCATGGGTAACGCGCAGTTGATCACACGGGTCGGCAACAACAGCGCCGGGCTGTCCCGCGACGCCATCGATGACCTCAACCGGGAATACCGGGATCTGGACTTCGAGGCGCGTATCCGCCGTGTCTATCAGGACTTCGCCCCGGACAAGATCATGGTGACCTCCTCGTTCGCGGCCACCTCCGCCTACTTCCTGCACATCATTTCCTCGATCCGCCCGGATCAGAAGATTCACTTCATCGACACCGGCTACCATTTCGAGGAAACCCTGAAGTACAAGGAATACCTGATCGAGCGCTTCAACCTGGACGTGATCGACCTGCGCGCCGATTCGCGCCAGCACCAGATCACCCAGGACGAGCAGATGTGGCGCACCGATCCGGACCTGTGCTGCCAGGTGAACAAGGTCCAGCCCCTGGAAGACGCCAAGGAGCACTACGACCTGTGGATCTCCAGCCTGATGGGCTGGCAGACCGAGCACCGCGCCGGCCTGGAGGTGTTCGAGGAACGCCGCGGCATGATCAAGTTCAACCCGATGATCGACGTCACCCGCGAGCAGCGCGACGCCTACATCGCCGACCACGATCTGCCGTTCCACCCGCTGGTGGAAGAGGGTTACCACTCCATCGGCTGCAGCCACTGCACCTGGAAAGGCGAGGGCCGCGAAGGCCGCTGGCAGGGTTCCTCCAAGACCGAGTGCGGCATCCATCTCTGACACAGCGCTGATTTTGTCTCCTTTCAAGGCCCGGTTTCGCCGGGCCTTTTTTATTGGGGCCGGTTGGTGGCGGCGCCTGGCGCGGGCGCCGATGGCTCCGCTTCGAGGCCGGGTTGTATGATGACGACGACCGGCCTTCAGGGGCCATGGCCTGATCAAACGGAGTCGACAACGCCATGAAACGTTTCGCCATCGCGCTCGCCTTGCTGGTGGTGCTCACCGCCCTGATGCTGGCCGGCTATTTCAGTGGGGTATTCCGCTCACCGCCGCCGCCGGAGGCCGCCGCCATTACGGTTACCGAGGCGATTCGCGGCGACACCCGGGTGACCAGCCTGCGCTTGCGCGACGCCGCCACGCGCCGGCACTGGCACAGCGAGGGCGACGACCATCGCGTGGATATCCGCCGCGAGGGCGCGGACCTCTACCACCTGGATGTCGCCCTGCTGGAGGAGGGCAGCGCGCCGCTGGAGCGCCGGATGCGCTCCACGGTGGTGCTGCGGCCCGGGCGCCACTGGGTGGGCGGTTTCAGCTACGACGACGTCGGCCCGCAGCGCGTGGAGCGGCGCGTCGAGGTGGTGATCGAGGAGTGAAGCCCCGACCGGAATTCAAGCGAACGCCGGGCAGCCTGTTACTGGCGTGCTACCGATAACGACGGCTATAAACCCAGTACACCGTGGCCAGCAGCACCGCCAGGGTGGCGGGGACAAGCAGCGCGGTGAAATGCAGCCCGCGGAACAGCAAGGTGCCGACCAGGCCGCCACAGACGAAGCCGCTGATCAGCAACACAAACAGCAGCAGCCGGCGCCCGTTGACGGGCACGCCGCGCAGCCGGTTACCCAGCATGATGCCCAGGTCGGTGAAGATGCCGGACAGATGGGTGGTGCGGATCACGGAGCCGCTGTAGGTGGTGACCATGGCGTTCTGCAGGCCGCAGGCCATGGAGGCCAGATAGACCCCCAGATCGCTCCCCCGTTGCAGGGTCAGCATGGCCATCACCAGCAGGGCGGCTTCGATCAGCAGAGAGAAGCCGTAATGCCGCCCCAGTTTCAGGGCGGGGCTGGCGATCAGCACGCCGCTGAGCGCGGCGCCCGCCAGGAAGCTGATCAGGGTGAGCAGCAGGTGCCCGGCCTGGGCCAGGGCCAGGTCCGCGAGCGCCAGCCCGAGCAGCGAGGTGGTGCCCGTCAGGTGCGACACCGACTGGTGGCTGAAGCCCAGCAGGCCCACGGCATTGACGCTGCCGGCGAGGAAGGCCAGCAAGAAAGCGCCGACCTCCACCCAGCGAGGGAGGCGGGTGAGCAATGGCCTGTCCTTGCGGTGAGAATGACGGGCCATGATAGCAAAGCCCCGGTGTGACCCGAACCGGGTTCCGTGACATAATCCGCCGGCTTTTCGCCCCTCCATGCCACCTCTATCCGGAATCCGACCTTGCTCACCACCGCCAACATCACCATGCAGTTCGGCGCCAAGCCGCTGTTCGAGAACGTGTCCGTCAAATTCGGCGACCGCAACCGCTACGGCCTGATCGGCGCCAATGGCTCCGGCAAGTCCACCTTCATGAAGATCCTCGGCGGTGATCTGGACCCGTCCTCGGGCAACGTCTCCAAGGATGCCAACGAGCGCATCGGTAAGCTGCGCCAGGATCAGTTCGCCTACGAACAGTACTCGGTGGTGGACACCGTGATCATGGGCCACGACGAGCTGTGGAAGATCAAGGAAGAGCGCGACGCCATCTACGCCAAGGCGGAAATGAGCGAGGAAGACGGCCTGCGTGCCGGCGAGCTGGAAGCGGAGTTCGCCGAGCTGGACGGTTACACCGCCGAGTCCCGCGCCGGTGATCTGCTGCTCGGCGTGGGCATTCCGGTGGAGCAGCATTTCGGCCCCATGAGCGAGATCGCGCCGGGCTGGAAACTGCGCGTGTTGCTCGCCCAGGTGCTGTTTTCCGACCCGGACATCAAGCAGCTCCACGAGCCCACCAACAACCGGGACATCAACACCATCCGCTGGTTGGAAGGCGTGCTCAACCAACGCGACTGCACCATGATCATTATTTCCCACGACCGCCACTTTCTGAACAGCGTGTGCACGCACATGGCGGATCTGGATTACGGCGAGCTGCGTCTGTACCCGGGCAACTACGACGAGTACATGACCGCCGCCACCCAGGCGCTGGAGCGCAAGCGCGCCGACAACGCCAAGAAGAAGGCGCAGATCGCCGACCTGCAGCAGTTCGTCAGCCGCTTCTCCGCCAACGCCTCCAAGTCCAAGCAGGCCACCTCCCGCGCCAAGCAGATCGACAAGATCAAGCTGGAGGACATCAAGCCCTCCAGCCGCCAGAACCCCTACATTGTGTTCGAGCAGGACAAGAAGCTGTTCCGTAACGCGCTGGAAGTGAAGGCCCTGGCGAAACGCTTCGACGACGAAGAGCTGTTCTCCGGCCTGGATCTGCGCGTGGAAGTGGGCGAGCGGATCGCCATTATCGGCCCCAACGGCGTCGGCAAGACCACCCTGCTGCGCTGCCTGATGGGCGATCTGGACCCCAACGCCGGCGAAGTGAAGTGGTCGGAAAACGCCACCCTGGGGTATTACGCCCAGGACCACGCCGCCGACTTCGAGGAAAAGCTCAATCTGTTCGACTGGATGCAGCAGTGGGGCAAGGAAAGCGACGACGAGCAGATCATTCGCGGCACCCTGGGCCGGCTGTTGTTTTCGTCCACCGAGATCAACAAAACCGTGAACGTGATCTCCGGCGGCGAGCAGGGCCGCATGCTGTTCGGCAAGATCATGCTGCAGCGCCCCAACATCATGCTGCTGGACGAGCCCACCAACCACCTGGACATGGAGTCCATCGAGTCGCTCAACCTGGCGCTGGAAAACTACCCCGGCACCTTGCTGTTCGTCAGCCACGACCGGGAATTCGTGTCGTCGCTGGCCACCCGCATCATCGAGCTGACGCCCACCGGCATCGTCGATTTCCACGGCAGCTACGAGGATTACCTGCGCAGCCAGGGCGTCGCCTGACGGCAAACAGAGCAGGGCGGAAACAAGCACGGCCCCGGCGGGTTTCTCGTCGGGGCCGTTTTCGTTGCGATTATTGATTGTTATATTATAACATAATCGAAACGCGGCCTGGCCTGGCTATCGGAAAACAGTTTTAGGAGAGAACAATGCGACGTGCGCGTCTGGATCAGGCGGCCATGGTGCTGTCCGGTGTGTGTATGGTGCACTGCATCGCCAGCGTGGCGGGACTTTTCGCCCTTGGGTTACTGGCTTCGTTCGGTGGTGTGGACGAGGTTTTTCATCGCGCCATGCTGGCGCTGATCGTGCCGGTGAGTGCCTTTGCCATCATCGCCGGGTACCGGCGCCATCGTCGGCTGAACGTGCTGCTTCCCGGCCTGGCGGCGCTGGCCGGGTTGTGTTTGATGGCGGTGTTTGAGCAGGCCCTGCACGGCTTCTGGGAACCGCTGCTCACCAGCCTGGTCGGAATAGGTCTTATCGCCACCCACTTTGGCAATATCCGTGCCTGCAAAGTCTGCGAGGGGGCCCATGAAGATGTCCGCCACGTGTAAGGGCGTTATCGCGGCCCTGCTTGTGACCGCCGGCACCACGGCGGTCGCCGCCGAGGTACACCAGCATGGTCTGGCGCAAGCGGCGGTGGTGGTGGAAGGAGAGACCCTGACCGTCAGTTTCCGGGCGCCGTTGATGGACATTATCGGTACCGAACAGCCGCCGGGCGACGCCGCTTCCCGGGCCCGCTACCGGGACCGTCTGCAACGGTTGACCGCGCCGGTGCCCGCGTCGCGGGCTCAATGTGTATTGAGCGACGAGGCGCGTACCACGGTCGACGCGCTGTTCCCGGTGTCCGAGACCCATGGGGATCACGACCATGAGCATCATGACCACGATCATGACCCTGGGCATCAGGACGTGGAAGCGGAATGGACGTTCCAATGCCGGGCCCCCTCGGAATTAGACGGGGTCAGGTTGCCGTTCCTGGACACCTTTTCCGGCCTGACCACCGAAGCGGTCCTGCTGTTACCCGCCGGTCAGAGTGCGGTCCGTCTGGCACCCGGCGATACACGCATCCCGCTGGAGTAATTCGTGGTCCTGGAACTGGATGCCCTGCGTTACCACCACCCCGGCCAGGCCCGGCCGTTTATCAACATTGATCACCTCTCCATGGCGGCCGGTGAGCGGGTGTTGCTGCACGGGCCCAGCGGCTGCGGCAAGAGCACCTTGTTGTCTCTGATCACCGGTATTCGCCCCACGCAGCGGGGCCGCATTCAGGTGGCGGGCGAGGCGTTTTCGGCGCTGCCCCAACGGCGGCGCGACGCCTTCCGCGCCGACCATATCGGCGTCATTTTCCAGGCCTTCAATCTGCTGCCCTATCTCAATGCGGTGGACAACGTTTGTCTGAGCGCTGGCTTTTCCCGGCGCCGGCGGCAGCGCGAAGGGGTGCAGGGCCGCCGGCAGAGCGCCCGGGCCGCCGCCGTGCTGCTGGAACGGCTGGGCCTGGAGGCGTCGATCACGGCGCTGCCCGCCTGGCAGCTGTCGTTTGGTCAGCAGCAGCGCGTGGCGGCGGCCCGCGCCCTGTTCGGCAAGCCGGAGCTGATCATCGCCGACGAACCCACCTCGGCGCTGGACAGCGACAGCCGTGACGCGCTGCTCGATCTGCTTTGCCGCCAGTGCGAGCAGTCCGGCAGTGCCCTGTTGATGGTCAGCCATGACCGCGCCGTGGCCCCGCATTTCCACCGCAGCGTGGACTTCGCCGCGCTCAACGGGGAGGCGAACCATGCTGCCTGACATCGTGCTCGCCTCGTTGCGCACCCGCAAAACCTCCGCCGTGCTGATCGTGCTCGCCATTGCGCTGAGCCTGGCGATGATCGTCGGCATTGAGCGGCTGCGCCACCAGGTGCGCGCCAATTTCGCCAGCACCGTCTCCGGTATTGATCTGATCGTCAGCGCCCGGGGCGGCCCCATGAACATTCTGCTCTACAGCGTGTTCCGGCTCAGCGACCCCACCGCCGGCATTCGCTGGGCCACGGTGGAACACCTCGCCGATCATCCCGATGTGAGATGGTGGGTGCCCATCGCCCTGGGGGATTCCCACCGGGGGTTTCCGGTGGTGGCCACCAATCAGCGTTATCTTGATCATTACCGTTACGGCGACGGGCAAGCGCTTTCCGTTCAACAGGGGGCCTGGTTCGCCGGGGCCGACCAGGCGGTGCTGGGCAGCGCCGTGGCCCGCACGCTCGGCTATCAGTTGGGCGATGACCTGACGCTGGCCCACGGCACCGGCGGGCCCGCCATCGTCGAACACCACAACCATCCCTTTACCGTGGCGGGCATCCTGGCGCCCACCGGTACGCCGGTGGACCAGAGCGTGCATATCTCCCTGGCGGGCATGGCCGCGATCCACGCCGGCGGCCAGTTCCGCTCCGGTTTACCGCCGGGGCCCGGGCAGGCGGATAAGCCGGATTCCGTCAACGCGGTCATGCTGGGTTTGAAAAGCCGCATCGCGGTGCTCGGTCTGCAGCGGGAACTGTCGCGCTATCAGCCGGAACCGCTCACCGCGATTATCCCCGGCGTTCAGTTGCAACGGCTGTGGCGGATGACCGCCTACGGCGAGAACGCCCTGCGGGCGACCTCGCTGGCGGTCTTGGTGGTGGCCTTGCTGGTGCTGATCTCCACCGTTCTTGCCGCCCTGGAAGGGCGGCGGCACGAGTTGGCGGTGTTGCGCGCGGCCGGCGCGGGCCGTATCGCCGTCTACGCCGTGATCGTGGGTGAAAGTTTCTGCCTCACGGTGATCGGCAGTCTGCTCGGGCTGGTGCTGCTGTTCGTGGCGCAATGGGCGATGGCGCCGTTGGCGCTGGCGGAGTGGTCCCTGCGCCTGCCCGGTACCTTTGTCGCCTGGCGCGAGCTACCTTATATCGGCGCGGTGCTGCTGGCCGGGTCCCTGGCGGGGGTTATCCCGGCGGAGAAGGCGTTCCGCAACAGTCTGGCCGACGGTCTCACTCCGAGGAACTGATATGCGTTATCTGATCGCTGCCCTGTGCCTGATCATCAGCCTCCCGGCGCTGGCCGCCCAGCAACTGGAGTGGGACGATCTGGTGCCCGCCGACTACGACCCGAACACCGTTTACGAAGCCTTGTTCAACGACATCTACGGCGAGCAACCGCCGGAGGACGTGGCCGACGACGACCCCCGTGGCCAGAAAATGCTGGACGCCATCGACAAGGCCTGGCGCGAGGCGCCGCTGAAAGCGGAGCTGGACGGCACCGCCGTGCGGCTGCCGGGCTTCGGCGTGCCGCTGGACGGCGACGATGAGTACGTGCGCGAATTCCTGCTGGTGCCGTACTTCGGCGCCTGCATCCATTCCCCGCCACCGCCGCGCAACCAGATCGTGCTGGTGAAAATGAAAGGGCGCGGCGTGCCCCTGGACGTGGCCTTCGACGCCATGTGGCTGCAAGGCACCCTCAAGGTCTCCAGCCAGGACACCGAATACGGCACCGCCGGCTATGTGCTGGAAGGGGACAGCGCCGAGGTGTTCGACGGCTTTGATTAGCGGCTTCGGAAAACAGCGGTCCGGGGGGGTTGAAAATCGTCGCGGCGATCCTATTTTCAAGGACGAAAGACAAAGGCTGAGACTGGAAAGGAGGTGATTGCCATGGCCAGAACACCGGCTATTCGTGGTTATGAACCCGCCAGCTTGCTGCGTCAGTTCAGCAGCGAGATTGATCGGCTTTTCGATCCGGACTGGCCCGCTCTGGGCGCCGGTCTTGCCGGCGGGAGTGAGTGGGCTCCGGCGGTGGATGTCCGCGAGGAGCCCGAGGCATATCGGATTCATGCCGACGTTCCGGGCATTGATCCGAAGGATCTGGAAATTACCCTGGATAACGGAACCCTGACCATTCGTGGCCAGCGTCAGGAAGAGAAGGAGGACGACCACGACGGTTTCCGTCACGTGGAGCGTTCCTATGGCGCCTTCGTACGCCGCTTCTCATTGCCGGACGCGGCCAGCGAAGAGGATGTGCAGGCCCGCGTCGATAACGGCGTGCTGACGCTGCACATCAAGAAGAAGGAGCAAAGCCGGCCGCGCCGCATTGAAGTTCAGAGTTAACGCGGCGCGGACCACGGAAGGAACGGGAAGTGTTGATCACTTCCCGTTTTTTTTTATTGCGCGCGAAGTTCCGGGTCATTCGCCCGGGCGTTGTCGCTTTTCGCGTAGCCGTCCACATCGCCGAGCATGTCGTCCATCTCCGCGAGGAAGTGCCGGTTGTCGTGATCCCAGGGGTGGAAGCCGGGTTTGAACCAGTCCAGCCAGGGGATGATCACCTTGCGCAGGCCGCCCGGGCTCAGCCACTGATAGCGGAACGAGGTCCACCAGCCTTTGAGGTCGAAAAGGCGACCGGCCTTGTACAGGTTGATCACGTAAAACGGGTAGAACAGCGAGAAGAAAATCACCGTCGCGCTTATCAGCCCGTAGGCGCGTAGCAGCCAGGATTTGAAACCCCGCCCGAACACGGTGATGAACACATCAAAGGCCACCGCCTTGTGCTCGGTTTCTTCCAGGGCGTGCCAGTGCCACAGCTTCTGGTACGCGGGGTCGGAGTAGTCGATCAGTTCCGGTTCGCGCAGCAACACGTCCGCCAGGATCGCGGTGAGATGCTCCAGCGCGATGGTGGCGGACAGCTGCATGGGTTTGGGCGTGTGGCGCGACATCCAGTCCAGCAGGTTCTTGACCATCGCTTCCTGTTTGTCCACCGGCAGGCCGGCGGCGACCATCTTGCGGTTGTAGTCTTCGTGCTCGCGGCCGTGCATGGCTTCCTGGCCGATGAAGGCTTTCACCGCGTCCTGCAGCTCCGGGTCTTCGACCCGATCGCGGTAGTGGCGCACGCTTTCGATAAAGAAGCGTTCGCCCTCCGGAAAGAACAGCGACAGGGTGTTGAAGAACAGCGACAGGTGGGGGCCGGCGTTATGCCAGTTCAGCACCTTGTCGTCGGGAACGTGAAACTTCAGATTGCGCCGTTGCGGCATGATATGAACTTTCATGAACAAGCCCTCCTGGCGGTGGCCGTTACCTTGACTAAAGCACTCCGGCGCCGTGAATACAAACCCTCCGGGGCGGCCCCTGTGACAATATGCCGCATTCCTTTTTCGCCGCCGATCGCTAGGCTTGCCCGCGATATCCATCGCCCGCCGTCTGGAGTTCGCCGTGTTTCGTCGTGTTGTCGCCGGCCGTCTGATCGTTTTGTCCGCTTTGTTCCCCGCCGTTCTCTGGGCGCAGCCTTCCGCCCATCGCCTGGAGGCGGTGGACGTCAACGGGGGCGGCGCCGGAACGGCGGAGACCCCCACCACCACCGGTGGTCGCCTGGGCCTGAGCGAGCGGGAGACCCCGGCCACGGTGAACGCGGTGGACCGGGAAGACATCGAGCAGCTCGGCCTGCGCAACCTGATCGAGCTGTACCGCAGCGCCCCCGGCGTGGCCGCCGGCAATATTCCCGGCTCGCCGGCCTCGGTGTCGATGCGCGGGCTCACCGATGTGGGCTATCTGTTCGATGGCGTACGCGTGGCGGACCCGTCCCTGGTGTCGCGCAACCTGGACACCTGGAACCTGGAGCGGGTGGAGGTGCTCAAGGGCCCGGCCTCGGTGCTGCACGGCACCGGCGCCCTGGGCGGCACGGTCAATCTGGTCACCCGCAAGCCGAGCCTGGCCGGCGACCGCTACGACGGCATGCTGGAATACGGCAGCCACGACAGCCTGCGCCTGGGCGTGGGCGCCAACCGGGTGGTACAGCCGAACCTGGCGGTGCGCGCCGACCTCAGCCACAGCCGGAGCAGCGGCTATGTGGACGACACCGATTCCGAAACCACCGCCCTGACCACCGGCGTCCTGATTCAGGCCAGCGACCGGCTCACCCTGAGCGCCGCCCTGGATCTGTACAGCGACCGCTACGCCACCCCCTACCAGGGCACGCCGCTGCTGCCGGCGAGCGTGGCCCGCGACCCCAGCGACGTGGTGTCCGGCGGTGGGTTGGTGCTGGACGAAGCGATCCGCGACAACAATTACAACGTGCGCGACGGTGAAATGACCGCCGACAGCCAATGGCTGCGCACCAAGGCCGACTACCAACTCACCACCACCTGGCGGCTGGTCAACGAACTGAGCTTCTACAATGCCAACCGGGACTGGGCCAACTCCGAGGACTTCACCTACAACGACGGCACCGGGCAACTGGACCGGCTCACCACCCGCATCAACCACCACCACCGCTTCGCCACCGACCGTTTCTACGGCGTCCACGACGGCTACCTGGGCGAGCGCCGCCACCGGCTGGCCGTGGGCGCCGAATACCAGTACACCGATTTCGACAGCCGCCGCCGCTTCGGCGATACCACTTCGGTGGACCCCTTTAACCCGGACCGCGGTGATATGCCGGCCAACGGCCCGGCCCATTATGGCTCACGCGCGGATTTCGACAGCAGCGTCTCCGGCGGCGCCGTGTTCGTGGAAGACGCGCTCAACCTGACCCCCAACTGGGTGCTGGTGAGCGGCCTGCGGTACGAATACCTGAAACTGGAGCGGGGCATCGACGACCTGAGCGCCGGCACCCGCGAAACCTTCGCGCAGACCTTCGAGGACCTGGCCTGGCGCCTGGGCACGGTCTACGACCTGACCAACAACGTCCAGGTCTTCGCCCAGTACAACCAGGCGTCATCGCCGGTCAGCGGCCTGTTGCTCAGCAACCCCACCAATGCGCGTTTCGATCTGAGCGACGGCCGGTCCAAGGAACTGGGCGCCCGCGCCGACCTGTGGCGCGACCGGGTGACGCTGACCACGTCCGTGTATCGCCTGCGCCAGGACGACATCGTCACCCGCGACCCGGCCAACCCGGCGCTGTCCGTGCAGGGCGGCAGCCTGGAGGCCGAAGGCGTGGAAGTGGACCTGACCCTGCGCCCCCATGAGCGCTGGTGGATCAACCTGAACGGCGCCTGGAACGACGCCGAATACGACGAATTGTTCGGCGCCGGCGGCGAAGACCTGTCCGGCAACCGCCTCACCAATGTGCCGGAAACCACCGCCAGCCTGAGCAGTGCCTACACGCTGGCGGCGTTGCCGCTCACCGTCGGCGGCGCGCTGCGCCATACCGGTGACTTCTACACCGGCACCGCCAACGAGTATCGGGTCGACGAGCGCACCCTGCTGGACGCCTGGGTCAGCTACCCGCTGGCCAACGGCACGCTGACCCTGCGCGGGCGCAACCTCACCGATGCGTTTTACGCGGACTGGTCCGGCTACAGCGCCACCCAGGTGTACGTGGGCGCGCCGCGCACCCTGGAACTGGGCTGGACCGGCCGCTTCTGATGGCCGCCAACGGCCATCCCCGGGCTACAGGCTATGCCACGGCGTGGCGGTGGCACTTGTACGCGGGGCTGTTCACGGCCCCCTTTCTACTGATGCTGGCGATTACCGGCGGCCTTTATCTGTTCAATGACGAACTGAACGATTGGATTTACCCGGAGCTGCGCTTTGCCCCCAGCGGCGACACCATCCAGCCCGCCGGTGATCTGGTGGCGGCGGTACGCGCCCGCTACCCGGATGCCACCGTTACCCGCATCGACATGCCGGTGGCGCCGGGCCGCACCGCCATGGCGTTCGTCACCCCGAGCCAGGGTGAGCCGTTCCGGGCCTTCGTCGATCCCGGGGACGCCACGGTGCTCGGTGATTTGATCTACACCCGCACCCTGGTGGGGTTCGCCGACCGCCTGCACGGTTCCCTGTTGCTGGGAGAGGGCGGCGACGCCCTGGTGGAGCTGGCGGCGAGCTGGGCGCTGGTTCTGGTGATCAGCGGGCTGTATTTGTGGTGGCCGCGCGGCCACCGGCGGGGCGGGGCGTTGCGCTTCGACCGGCGGGCCGGAGGACGCCGCCGCTGGCGGGAAGTGCACCGGCTGGTGGGGGCTTACACCGCCGTGATGATCGTTTTCCTGATTGTCACCGGGCTGCCCTGGGCCAGCTTCTGGGGCGATCGGGTGCTGTCGCCGGTGAGCAACGCCCTGGGGCTCGGCTACCCGCCGGAGCTGCGCCATCACGGCGACGGTGGCGGCAAGACGCTACTCGACACGCTTGGCGACGCGCCCTGGGCCTTGTTGCAGGCGCCGCTGCCGAACACCGGCGCCGGCCCGGACCCGCATGCGCACCACCACGGCGGCGCGGCGACGGACACCCGCCCGGCGGCGATCAACCGGGTGCACCGGGCGCTGGCCGAAAGGGGGCTGGCTTACGGTTATCGATTGTCCCTTCCCGCCGGGGCCGGCGAGCCGTACAGCGCTTACACCTATCCGGCGCGGCCGCAGGGGCAGCGTACGCTGCACCTGGATGGCGAAGGGGCATTGCTGTTGGAGGTGGCGTTCGACGATTACGGCGCCGTCGCCAAGGCGGTGGAATACGGTGTCGCCTTGCACCTGGGCAACTACTTCGGCCGGGCCAACCAGATCGTCATGCTGCTCACCTGCGTGGCCATCGTCGTGCTGGTGACCACCGGCGTGGTGATGTGGTGGCGGCGCCGACCGCCCGGCGGCTTCGGCGCGCCGCCGGGACGGGGCGCCGGGCGAGCCCCGTTGCCGCGCCGTTATTTACTGGCGTTGCTGATCACCTTGCTGGCGCTGTTGCCGCTGGCCGGCGCCAGCCTGGCGGTGATCCTGGCGGTGGACGCGCTCTGGCGCCGCGTTCAGCGGGCGCTGGCCAGGGCCGGCTGAAGCTCCGGGTAGATCTGCAGGGTGGCGTTGAGCACTTCCTGGAAGTTGCTGCTCTGGCCGTGCACCGTGGTCATCCAGCGGGCCATGTCGTTGAGCGAGCGGAACGACAGGTCCGAGGTCTGGCGGATGTAGTCCCAGCCGCCGGAGGCTTCAATGGCGGCGTCGCGGCCCACATCCTGACCCGCCTTGGAGCCGGCCATGCCGCCCAGGAAGCTGCCCAGGATGCTACCGCCGGGCACGCTTTCCAGGGCTTTGCGTCCGGCGTAGGCGCCGGCCGCCGCGCCCACCGCGGAGCCCGCCGCCGAGCCCATTTTCGCGTTGATCGCTTTATTCACCCATTCGGCGGTGACGCCGTCGCTGGTGTAGGGGCTCAGGTATTCGCCGGAATTATCCTGAATTGCCAGGCCTTTGACCTGGGCGGCGGCGTTGGCTTGTTTGATTTCCGCCAGGGCCTGCGCTTGTTGCGCGGTCAATTCGGCGCGCGTCACGCTCACTTCCCGGCTGCTTTCGCCGTCGGTGACGGTGAGGCGGACCGGGCTGCCCGGTTCGCCGCGAATCAGGCCGATGGTCTGCAACAGGTTCTTGCCGCTCAGCGCCACCGGCTCGGCGCCTTCCTCGGCCACCGCGGTGATCCGGTCACCGACGTTCAGCCCGCCTTTTTTCGCCGCGTCGGTTCCGGGGGCTATGCCGGTGACAGTGACGCTGCCGTCCGGGTTGGACGCCAGCAGGGCACCGATCTGCCCGGGCTGTTTGGCCGCTTCCTGCTGGGCCCTCATTTGCTGGATCTGAGCGGCGAGAAGCTGTTGCTGCTGCAACTGTTGTTGTTGCTGTTGCGGCGTGGCGCAACCCCCCAGGGTTGCCAGTGCCGCCGCTAGCAGGACGTATCGCATTGTCTGGGTTATGGAAAAAGTCATCGTCGTTCCCCACTACGTGATTTGAATGTTGTTACGGCGCCATGCGCGCCATGGTTTGCAGTGCCAGTTCCCGGCCCACTTGCGCCAGGGACACGGGCTGTTCGCGTTTCTGGTAGCCCCGATCCGTGGCCACCCACTGGTAGGGCGGTTCTTCTTCGTGGTCGCGCCGGCCGGTGCTGGTGAACACCGCCAGTACCGAGGCGTCGCGGGTGGACAGCACTCGCACCTGGTACACCGGACGGTCCTCGAACGCCGGGCCGGCGGTGAGCTCCATGACGAAGTCAGCGTGCGCCGCCAGCGCGCGCATGCGCAGGCGGGCCTGGTCCGGCGACAGCCTTGAGAAGCTGCCGTCCTCCAGGGCGTTGTCGGTGAGCCGGGCGGCCAGGGCGTGGTCCACCACGCTGGCGCCGGCGCCACGGAAGGTGGTGATCAGCCCGGATTGCAGTTCGTGGGCGGCGGTGCCGTTGGCGGCGTCGTCCGCGCCCCGGTATTCGTTCTGCGCGATCGCCTGGCCCTGGGCGTTCCCCTTGCTGTCGCCGTCCGGCCCGCTGGTTTCGAACTCGCCGCGCACCCCCAGGGTGGCCCGTTGCCGGCTTTGCCAGTCGCTCACCCGGCTGGACAGCGCCTGGTTCCAGAGCACCGCGATGCGCGCTTTGCCGTCGTTGCTGAAGTGGTCGCGGAAGCGGGCAGTGATGGTGTCGGCATCCTCCTGGCGGCCGCCCGGGGCCTGCTGTGCCCGGTAGGCCTCTTCGCTCAGCGGGGCCTTGGCCGGGGCCATCATCGGCGCCGGTGAATGATCGGTCCGGGCGCCGGCGGTGCCGGCCAGCGCTAACGTCGCGCCCAGGGCGGCCCCCAGGCCCACGAAGCGGATCAGCCGTTGCCTGTTCATCGGGCCTGCCTCACTTCCACGCGGTACTGCAGCCGCTCCGGGGTCACCGATTTTTCTTCGTACACGGCGCGGGCGTTGGCCGGCACCGAGATCCGGCGCCACACCGGGCGGGCATCCAGGGGGCGTCCGCTTTGCGAGTAGAACGAGGTGCGCGCTTCCACCATGTAGTTGAAATCGGTGTGGTTGCGCAGCTCCACCCACACCTGGGAGGTGCCGGTGTCGGTGCGCTCGATGCCGTGGCCGGTGGTGGACAGGCGCATCACGTTGTCCGGCCCGGTGAGGCCGTCCTTGAAGCGCCGGTTGAGCGCATAGTCGGTGAAGATCACGGTGTTGTAGCCGGTCTCCTCGGTGCGCTGCTGGAATTCCTCTTTGCTCATGCTGCTCTGGCAGCCCGTGACGACCAGGCCGGCGGCCAGCAAGGCGCTGACGACGAGAGTTTTCATAGTGGGTTTCCTTTTTCTGTGGGGCGGCGGCTGGCGAAGGCGAGGCCGTTGCCCCGTTTATCGAAATGCACGGCCACGGTGTCGGTGCTGTCCGGCAGCGGTTGCGAGGCCGCGTCCAGGAAACGGACTTGCAGAGGGCCGGCGTCCGGCGGCAGCCGCAGGGTGGTCACATGAAGGCCGTCCGGCAGGCGGTGCCAGTAGCGGGTGTCCGCCTGGGTGCGCGAGCGGGCGGACAGCCCCTGGGCGGCCACGCCGATGGCGGTGACGGTATGAAAGCCGGCCGCCAGGCCGCCGCCGGCGGCCATGCTTAAGCCGGCCACCGCGCTGTTGCCGCTGGCCGCGGTGAGCACATCGCCGGTGGCCTGGGTGGTTTTCTTGAAGCGCACCTTGCCCTCGATGATGCGGTCCACGGTGCGCCCGCCCCGGGTGGAGGCCTGGAAGAACACGTCCTCGATCGGGAACAGCGTGACCGGCCCCGCGCCGCTATCGACCTCGGCGCCGGCGGCGCGGATTGCTTTGCCGCGCCGGTAGACCAGCTCGTAATGACCCACGCCGTCGGCCAGCTTGCGCGGCGCGCTGCCGGTTTCGGCGATCACCAGGGTGTTATCACCGGCGGCGGGCACCGGCCCGTCCGGGCGGAACTGGCGGTACTCCTCGAAATGCTGCGCGGCGAGGCTGTCGTTGCCGGCCAGCCTGGCCGACCAGCCGGCCAGAAAGATCAGCGAGGCGAAGTCCGTGGTGTGCTGCTCCTCCTCGGCGAAGGCGTCCTGCAGCAGCCCGCTCATGAAACTGGCGCGGGCGTTGCCGTAATCACCGTCGCGCAGAAACAGCAGGCCCCGATAGAAGAACACCATGGAGCGCTCGTAGGGCTCGCCCTTGAAATCCTTTTCGCCTTCCTCGTACCAGAGGCTGCGCGCCCGGTGGGCCGCCTCGTTATCGGCGTAGACGCTTTCGATGGCGGTGATCGCCCGGTCCAGGGCCGCCTCGGCCAGGTCGTAATGCCCCTGGCGGTACGCGGCGGCGCCGATTTCCATCAGGTTGAGCACCTCGTTGCGGCGGCCTTCCTCGAACAGCGCCTGGTACAGCGGCCGCAGCTCGGCGGGCTTGCTCGCCACCACCGCCTGCTGATCGCTGCTCAGGGCGCGGGCTTGATACTCGGTGGGCCCGGTGGCGCAGCCGGCGAGCAGCAACGCAACCGCCAGCGGCGCCCCGGCCCTAGCGATAAAGCACATTGTCCTGGCTCGCCTTCTTCATTTCGTAGGCGCCGCTCCAGACAATAGTGCCCAGCTCCAGGTCGATCATCTCGAAGGTCACCTGGTGATAGCGCGAGCGGGTCTGGCTGTTGCGGTCGATGGCGTCCAGCGAGGCGATGCGACCGCCCAGCCGGTAGTCCGCGCCGGCGGTGGCCCGGGTCTGGCGGATGGTGCCGCCGTCCACCGCGCCGTCGCGCTTGAGCTGGCGCTCCTTCTCCACCATGTCCGCGAAGTGCCGGCCGACGAACACCATGCGGCCGTTGGCCGCCCGGTTCAGCTCGTTGCGCAGGCGATCGGTGAGCAGGTTGGTGTTGATGATCGAAGAGCTTTCGTTCTTCACGTATTCGTTATCGATGATGATGCGCGGCGGCACGTCGCGGGCCGCCAGAATGCGGTTGGCCAGCATGTCGCGCATCATCTCGTCGGTCATCGACACCACGTCCTGGGACTCGATGCCCACCCCCTGAACGCGCCCCGACGAAGACGGGTCCTCGTACACCGTGGCCTGACCGGCCACGTTATCCACCTGCGAGGACGGCGTGCATCCCCCCAACACCATCAGGGCCCCCAGGCCCGCCATCAGATGACGTCTGTTCATATCCCACTCCGTCTTGTCGTCTGCCGCCGGCCGGACCGGCGTCCCCAGGCGGGAAGAGTAGCCAGGGCGGAGTGGGGCGCGCATACCCCATATGGGGTAAGACGAATGCTGAAATCAGCGGACCGGTGGGACGCGACGCGGCCGGAATTCTGTGTAATCCGTCACAGAATTCCCCCAGGCGGACCTTAGACTGGCCGGCGTTGTCCGTTTTCGAAGGGAAGAGGCGGACGACGCTCTAATAATATCTTTGGGGGAAAACAATGAATCGATTGGCTTTTGCCGGTGCGGCGGTGGTCGCGGCCCTGGCGCTAACGGGTTGTGGCGGGTCCAGCAGTTCGGGGGGCGACGGCGGTGGCGGTGGCGCTACCACGCGCTCCGCCCACTTCGTGGATAACGCCGTAACCGGTTTGCGCTACACCTGCGGGTCCGGAAGCACCAAAACCACCGGAGAGCAGGGCTTGTTGCGCTGCCCGGACGGCACCACGGCGCGCTTTCTGGTCGGCGACATTGAACTGGGCGAGGCCGTGGTGAACGGCAGCACCCTGTTCATCACGCCGGCGGACCTGGCCGGTGACGGCGCCGACGAAACCGACAATACGGTAATCAACATCAGCCGCTTCCTGATCAGCCTGGACGCCGACCAGGACCTGGCCAACGGCATCCAGATCGACCCGGCCTCCCACCTGGACCTGGGCCTGGCCATCGACTTCAGCCTGGATCCGGTGGCGTTTGAAACCGCCATCGCCTCCACCCTGGAAATGCTCACCGCCGACCTGCCCGGCGGGCCCTATCCGCTGGTCGCGGCGGTGGACGCCCAGGATCACGTGGTCATGGCGCTACACCTGAGCAACGCCGGACTTTATCGGGGTACCGTCCGCCACGCGCCCGACACGATGAACGGCATGACCTTCCTGGTGACCCGGGCCGGTGCTGTCTACGGCAGCAATCAGGCCGCCGATGGGCGTTACACGGCCACCGGCTTCGAGGAATCGGGGGACTGGCTGAGCACCGTCGGAAACGGCGAGGATTTCAAGATCGACGGCAGCAGCGGCGCCACCCATTTCATTGAAGCGTCAATGGAACATGGCCGCGCCTCTGGAAGCCCGGATGGCAGCGACTATCCACGCTTCGAAGCCACCCGCCGCCTGGCGTTCGATCCGCTCTACGATCAGGCGCTGGCCCAGGACTTTGCCGACCTGCTACCCCTGGCCATTGGCATCGGCGAGAACAACGACGCCCCCTTCGTTATTCACGACGCGGGCGACGGTTTGGATGGCGCGCCTTTCGGGTCCATGGGTTCGGAGGGCGATGTCGCGGGGGCGCCGCCTTCCTCGGAGGCCGGGAACGACGTCGGGCTCGGGAATCTAATAGCCGCAGAGATTGTGGAAACCGACGGCCAGACACTCCGTCTGATGGCCCTGTCCATGGGCGGCTACCTAGTCGATGCCACCATTGATCTGAGCGACGCTGAACCCAAAGTGGATGCCACCTGGGAGCACATTCACGAAGGCCGCAGCGGCACCACGCAAACCTTAATCCCTTTGCTTTAAAGTGTTCAGGGCGCGCCGGAGCGCGCCCTGAATGTTCGGTGTCGAAATCCCGGTCCGGGGTTCGACCATGGGATATCCAAACCAAAAGGAGATTCCCATGACCGGCAACACCATTCGTCTGCACCGCGTACTGCGCGGCACCCCTGACCGCGTCTACCGCGCCTTCATCGACCCCGACGCCATGGTCAAATGGCTGCCGCCCTTCGGCTTCACCGCCAAGATGCACGAAAGCGACGTCCGCGAGGGCGGCGGCTACCGCATGTCGTTCACCAACTTCACCACCGGCGCCAGCCACACCTTCGGCGGCACCTATGTGGAGTTAAAGCCCAACGAGCGCATCCGCTACACCGACCAGTTCGACGACCCCGGCCTGCCCGGCCAGATGCAGGTCACCGTCACCCTGAAAGAAGTGCTCGGCGGCACCGAGGTGCACATCGTCCAGGAAGGCGTGCCGGAGGTGATTCCGCCGGAGATGTGCTATCAGGGCTGGCAGGAGTCGTTGATCCAACTCGCGCAGCTGGTGGATCCGGAGATTCCGGACGAGGGATAAGCGGCTGCCCCAAAGAGCTGCACATGGAAGCATCTTGCTTGTTGCGTAAAAGCTATATGTGAAACTAACCTATTGCTTAGTCACGGAAAAGCAACGAGCAGGATGCTCCATGAATACTTTTCATCGACAGCTTAAAACGCGCCGAAGGGCGTTGGGCTTACGACAGCTGGACCTGGGCCTGCGCTTGGGGATGCCACGCCAGCAATATCAGCGCCTCGAAGCCCAGGGCAATCCCCGGCTGGATACTCTGGAATTGGTTGCCAAGGGGCTGAACAGTGAAGTGATGCTTATACCGCGTGAGAAAGCCGTAGCGGTCCAGGCTGTGCTGGAAGGAAAAATAGGAACGGGGGGTGAAAGCGACACCCCCTTCTATAGCAATGATGAACCGGCGCTGTCCGATAATCCCTGGGCTGGTCTCCTGGGCGACGAGGAGTGAGCGGAGCAGTCTTCTCCCACCGAAAGTACCCGCAGAGGAACATAACCCGGGCGACCGCTGATTCCCTGCATTTATTTGTGCCACAAGATGGTGTAATTTCGGACCTGTATCACAAAAAATAACAGCCTGCCCGGAGAGGTAAGGCAAAGAAAACAGTGATTTAGGGGAAAGGGATGTCTGTCTGCCAGTGCGCCTGCCGACCCGTAACCGGGCTGCGAATACCCATCTGCCACGCCGTTGCCCGCCGAGGCTGACGACCATGGCGACGGTAATTCCCAGCCTCAGCACCATTCGCGGCATGACGCCGGGCGAACGGCGTCTGGGCCAGCGTCTGGAAAGCCTGCTCGAGGACGACTACACCGTCTGGTACGACATTCCCCTGGGTCGCCAGCGCCGTTATCCCGACTACATCATCCTGCACCCCGGCCGGGGTCTGTTGTTTCTGGAGGTGAAGGACTGGAAGCTGGACACCCTCAAACGCCTCACCCCGCGCGACGCCGAGATTTATACCCAGCAAGGCCTGAAAACCGTCAGTAATCCCCTGGAGCAGGCGCGTCAGTGCGCTCTGGTCGCCATAAACCGCCTGCAGCGCGACCCACGCCTGATGCAGACCGACGGGCGCTTCAAGGGCAATCTCTGCTTTCCCTGGGGCCATGGGGTGGTCTTCCCCAATATCACCCGAAAACAATGGAACGAGGTCATCGACGAAGCGGATCAGGAACTGGTCCTGCCGCCGCACCGCCTGATCTGCAAGGACGAAATGACCGCCACCGCCGACCCGGAAGCGTTCCAGGCCCGGCTCTGGGGCATGTTTGAATACGCCTTCGGCGAAAAGCTCACCCTCCCGCAGATCGACCGCATCCGCTGGCAACTCTTCCCGGAAATCCGCATCAACGCCCCGCAGCAAACCCTGTTTGGTGAGGATGACCAGGATGACGATCCGGTCGAGGGGCAAACCGGCGACGGGAAGGAACTGGTTATCCCGGACATCGTCCGCGTCATGGACCTGCAACAGGAACAGCTCGCCAAAAGCATGGGGGAAGGGCACCGCGTCATCCACGGCGTCGCCGGCTCCGGCAAAACCCTGATTCTCGGCTACCGCTGCCTGCACCTGGCCCAGGCCGTCACCAAGCCCATCCTGGTGCTGTGCTTTAACATCACCCTGGCCGCCCGGCTGCGCAGCTTCATCGCCGAGAAAGGCATTGAGGAAAAAGTACAGGTGCACCACTTCCACGAATGGTGCGGCCTGCAGCGAAGAACCTACAACGTGGACCTGATACAAGGCGCGGCACCCCACTGGGAGCGGGAAGTAGAAACCGTCATCCAGGCCGTGGACAAAGACCAGATACCCCGCGCCCAATACAGCGCGGTCATGATCGATGAAGGCCATGACTTCGAACAGGAATGGCTCAAACTCATCGTCCAGATGATCGACCCGGACACCAACTCCCTGCTGCTGCTCTACGACGACGCCCAGTCCATCTACAAGAAGCGCAGCCTGAAATTTCCGCTTTCCAGTGCCGGTATCGAGGCCCGTGGGCGTACCACTATTCTGAGGCTCAACTACCGCAACACGCGGGAAATCCTCAGTTTCGCTTACGACTTCGCCAAGGACTTTCTGCAAGCCCAGGACGCGGATGACGATCATATTCCTCTGATCGCCCCGGAAGTGGCCGGCACCAGCGGTCCCGCGCCTCAATTTCGCCGCTTTGAGCATTTCAGCGAGGAAGCTGCCTATATCGCCCGTTGTGTTAGCAAATGGCACCAGCAAGGCAAACCGCTTCACAGCATGGCTGTGGTGTACGGCCACAATTGGCAGGCCGGACTAATACACAAAGCGATCGAAGCTAAAGGGATAGCCTGTTCTTGGTTAAAGAGTAAGACTGAAAAAAGTGCTTATGATGCCAGTGCCGACCGTGTGGCGCTGCTTACCCGGCAAAGCAGTAAGGGGTTGGAGTTCGATACGGTGGTGCTGGCGGGGCTGGGTGGATTGAAGGATGACGAGGAGCATCTGGAGCATCAGGTGCGACTGCTTTATGTGGGAATGACACGGGCGCGGCGGCAGCTGTTACTCACGGGAAGCGGTGAGAATTGGTTTGTGGAACGGTTTTCCGAGCACGATCAGAGGTGTCGAGTGACCTCTTGTCTGCCATGAAGCATTCGGGTGACCTGTGATTCTTCCCGCTGGACTCGATAGAAAATGACCAGTACGGAAAACGTCATTGTGCCTTCAGGTCTTCGAACAAGTCGTCCAGGCCGGCTTTCGAAGTGATGCGGGTGCCGTCGCCCTGGTCCAGTTGGCCTATACCTTCCTGCAACTGTTCACGCAGGTGCGCGAGTTTGAGTTCATTGATCCATTCCTCGTGCGTTTCCACGAAACGGAGGGCTTCCCGGATGGCTTGAGTCTATGCTAGGTCGCCGACAAAGATTGTCAATCCTTGAAGGGGGCTCTCCCTGGAAGAGCACGCGCTTTAAGAGCGCATCATTGCTTCGCGCCGGGAGACCATGCCGGCGGCTGAGGCCACATTCAGCAGGGCAATTACCAGCAGCCCGGCAAACGCCCACCGATAAGCGTCCCCGGTCTGTGTCAGCACCACCACTACCGCGATGGCGCCGAGGGCGCCGCCGATGCGCTGGACGATGTTCACCAGGGTGGTGGCGTCGCCCATTTGTCGGGCCGAGACGGCCGTGTAGGCGCCGGTCATGGCGGGCATCTGTGCCAGGGCGAGGCCGGCGCCGCGCAGTATCAGCAGGACGATAAGCGCGCTCAAAGGCAGGGTTCCAGTGAACAGGAAGGGCAGGGTGGTTACCATCAGCAGTGCGACGCCGGCGAGGCTGATGACGCCCGGGCCGTGGCGGTCGGTTAGGGCGCCCGCAACCGGAAGAACGAGGGCGCTGCCGAGGCCCATGGCCAGAAGGAGCAGGCCGGTGATGGTGGCGCCGAAGCCGGCGCTGAGCTGGAAGTACAGCGGCAACAGGAGAAGTCCCGCGTACATATTGGCGCCGGTCAGGCCGCAGGTGGCGGTGGCGGCGCGGAACCGACGGATCGCCAGCAGCCGCAGGTCCAGAATTGGTGGGCGCTGTGTGCGGTTGGCAGTGAGCATGAAGGCGATTATCAGTGTGAGGCCGATGGCCAATGCGGTGACAGCCGTTGCGTCGATTTCTTCGGCGCCGATCAGCGTGGCACCGTAAAGCGCGGCGGGCAGGCCCAGCACAAGCAGCGTGAGGCCGGGCCAGTCCAGGGTTCGGTGTGGGTCCCGTTCCCCGGGGGGAATCAGAATGCGCCCGGCCAGCAGGGCGAGCAGGCCCACGGGCACATTCAGCCAGAACAGCCAGCGCCAGGAGGCCACTTCGAGAAGCGCGCCGCCCAAGCCTGGCCCGAGCGCCGGCCCCAGGGCGATCACCAGGCCCAGTGTGCCCATCAAACGGCCGAGTTGGTTGCGTTCGGCGGTGGCACCTATTACCGCTTGCCCGGCTGGCACCATGATTCCCGCAGCGAGGCCCTGTAGAAAACGGGCCGCTATCAGGGCGCCCGGTCCCGGCGCCAGGGCGCACAGCACTGAACCGCCCACGAAGCCGGCCAGTGACCACCACCACACCCGTCCGTAGCCAAAGCGGCTGCCCAGCCAGGCTGCCGCTGGCAGGGACACAGCCAGTGCGATCAGATAACCGGAGACGATCCATTGGATGGTGGCCAGCGGGCTGGCCAGGTCGGTGCGAATGGATTCCAGCGCCAGGTTGGCGACGGTGGAATCCAGCATAGCCATAAAGGCGCCGGTCCCCGCGATGGCGGCGATTTTCCAGATGCGTGCCGGGATAGGAGCGGGGCTGGCCGCTGATTTCTTCATGGTGGAAGGCTGTCTTTGCCACCCGGGCAAGTCAACGAAGCAGGCCACAAAAAATCGCCGGGAGCGATTTTTGACGTCGCGCCAGCGACGGCCCGAAGGGTGGCTGCCATGGGCGGCGGGCCACAAAAAAGCCCCGACGGGAAAACCCGCCGGGGCTTCTTCATATCACCAACAGTGAATAAAGCGGAGACTTAAACCCGCTCAATCACCGTGGCAATCCCCTGACCCAAACCAATGCACATGGTGGCAAGACCGATCTGGCCGTCGTTGCCTTCCAGTACGTTGAGCAGGGTGCCGGTGATGCGCGCGCCGGAGCAGCCCAGGGGGTGGCCCAGGGCGATGGCGCCGCCGTTCAGGTTGACCTTCTCGTCCATCTTGTCGAGCAGCTTGAGGTCCTTCAGCACCGGCAGGGACTGCGCGACA
>CAZKWA010000006.1:0-66717 GCA_964556345.1 uncultured Alcanivorax sp. | reverse complement strand
TGCCGGGTGGCTAAAGCCACCCTTTCGCGGGCGGGGCCCGCTCCCACAAGGCCCGTCCCCACAAGCGGAGACTCCCATGATGATGGACGCGGAAAACGCCACCCTGGTGATGATCGACTATCAGCCGCGCCTGCTGCCGGCGATCCACCATGGTCAGAAGGTGGTGGCCCGGTCGGTGACGCTCGGCCGCATCGCGGCGCTGCTGGACGTGCCGGTGATCGGCACCGAGCAGAGCCCGGACAAGCTCGGCGAGAACGTGCCGTCGATCCGGCGGCTGTGCGGCGAGACGCTGGCCAAGACCCGGTTCGACGCCAGCGAAGCGTTGCGTGCCACGGCGCTGGCCGAGCGCCGCCAAGTGCTGCTGTGCGGTTGCGAGGCGCATGTGTGCGTACTGCAAACCGCGCTGGGCCTGCAACGGCTGGGCTTTGAGGTGTTCGTGGTGGAGGACGCGGTCGGCGCCCGCCGGGAGGCGGATAAAAGCGCGGCCGTGTGGCGTTTGCGCCAGGCCGGCGTTGCCGTGGTGACGCTGGAGATGGTCGCCTTCGAAGGACTGGGCGACGCCGGCCACCCGCGCTTCCGGGAGGTCCAGGCGCTGATTAAATAGACTTCACCGGATTTTTACATCCTTGCTGTAAAGAAACATTGAATGCGGGTGACGACAGGTAACGGTGGCCGAGACAATGCCGTCGATGCCCGCCGCTCTCCGGCAATGCCGGTCACGTCGTGGCAGTACCTTCGAACATGGAATTTCGCGGAGGAGCACAACATGACCAGCGAAGATCTTTTTCCGACACGGCATGAACAGCATCAAGACCGTTTCCCCCGAATCGACCCGGTGGTTCACGCTCGCAATCAGGCGCGCTGGGACGGCCCCCTGGACGAAGTGGCGTTGTCACACTACGAGCGCGACGGCTTTCTCTGGTTCGAGGGTTTCTTCTCCCAGGAGCGGATGCGTCCGTTCTTTGATGAACTCAAGGAGATGGCCCAGGACAGCGAACTGATGAACTCCGACCAGTCGATCACGGACCCCGAGTCCGGTGACCTGCGTTCGGTGTTCGCCATGCACGAACTGTCCCGGCGTTTCGACGAGCTGACCCGTGACCCGCGCATCCTGGGCATGGTGCGCCAGCTCCTGGGCAGCGACGTCTACATTCATCAGTCGCGCATCAACGACAAATTCGGTTTCCAGGGCAGCGGCTTTAATTGGCATTCCGATTTCGAGACCTGGCATTCCGAGGACGGCATGCCGCGCATGCGCGCGGTGAGCGCGTCGATCATGCTCACCGATAACAACGAGTTCAACGGGCCGTTGATGTTGATCCCCGGTTCGCACCATTACTTCGTGCCCTGCCAGGGCGTCACGCCCAAGGACAACTGGAAGGACTCGCTGAAAAGCCAGCGCCTGGGCGTGCCCAGCCAGGACAACCTTGCGGATCTGGTTCAGCAGGGTGGCATCCAGGCCCCCAAAGGGCCGCCGGGTTCACTGCTGTTGTTCGAGTGCAACACCCTGCACGCGTCCAACAAGAACTTGTCGCCCTGGCCCCGGGCCAACCTGTTCTTCGTCTACAACAGCGTGGACAACACCCTGGAAGAGCCGTTTTGCGGCAACAAGCCGCGCCCGGATTTCCTGGCCAACCGCAGCAACACCGAAGAACTGTCCATGCACGACCATATGGAGCCCCTGTAACCCGGGGCGCTCCGGCCCTCCCCGATCACCCCGCCCGCTCCAGGGCACCTCGCTTGAGCAGCCGCCACACTTCGCTGGCGGCCTGCGACAGCGGATGCGAACGCAACCGATAGGCACAGGCGGACACCGTCACCCCCGCGTCCAGCGGCAGCACCTTGAGCCGGCCGGCGCTCAGGTCGTCCTCGATCAGGCTGCGCGGCGCCACCGTCACCGCCCTGCCCGCCCGGCACAGCGCCAGACAGGAACTGATGGTCGCCATCTGAAACTCGGCCCCGCGCCGGGCCACCAATAATTCACGGAACCAGGGCGCGATCTGCCGGCGATATTCCGGCGCCACTCTGGGTAACGCCCAGGGTCGGGCAGCCATGAACGCCAGCGCGGCGTCACCGTCACTGGCGGCGGCCGCGTTTTTACCCACCAACCAGGAGGCCGGCGCGACCACCTGCAACGGCAGTTGCACCAGAGGCAACTCTTCCACGTCGTCCCGATCCGGCAGCGCCGAACCCTGGCGCCCGTCATAAACCAGGAAATCGTACCGGTAGGCGTACAGGCCTTCGCACAGTGACTCGAAGTGATCGCTGTGGATTTCAAGTCGCACGCCCGCGTCCATGGTGGAGCGCGAACGCTGCAGCGGCCCGGCCAGGCGCTGGGAGAGCAGATCCGGCACGAACGGCCCGCAGCCGATCCGGACCAGCCCGCTACGGCCATCGTGAAACGCCTCCACCAGCCGGTCCAGGCCGGCCGCCTCATCCAGAATCCGGGTGACTTGCCGGTGCAGGGTGTCGGCCAGCTCGGTGGCCCTTAAAGAGCGGGTATGCCGTTGGAAAAGCGGCGCCCCGGCGCTCTGCTCCAGGCGTTGCAGGCTGCGGCTGAGCGCCGGCTGCGACAGCCCCAGGGCGCGCGCCGCCGCGGACAGGCTGCCATGCTCGTACACCGCCCGGAAGCGGGCCAGTTCCTGTAGCTGCCACACGGGCTTCTCCTTGAATCGGCTCTGATCGAGATAAGCATAGACTCATGCAACACGGTAATGAATCCCCGGGGCATACTTCGCGCTATTACCGGCCCACAACAAAAACCGCCTACCACCGGAGAGCCCCAATGAGCCCCATCACCCGGCGCACCGTTCTCAAAAACCTGGCCCTGGGCGGCGCGGCCCTGGCCACCACGCCCTCGCTGAAAGCCAGGGTCAACCTGCGCAAGCAAGGTCGCCCCAATGTGCTGCTGCTGGTGTCCGACCAGGAGCGTTCCTGGATGGACCTGCCCGCCAGTCTCGACTTGCCGGCCCATGACAAGCTGCTCAACCGGGGCACCGGGTTCAACCAGTACTACGTCAATACCTCGCCCTGCTCGCCGTCCCGTTCGGTGATGTACAGCGGCCAGCACACCATGCGCACCGGCATGACCGCCAACCTGCACGCGCCGCCCTTCCCCACCTTCAATAAGGACCTGCCAACCCTGGGTCACATCTTCCAGAACCTGGGTTACCACACCGCCTACAAAGGCAAATGGCACCTGTCCGATATCGAGGACGGCCCCGGTTTGATGTACGGCAGCTATCCGAGCCGGGGCAAGGCGCTGGAGCCCTACGGCTTCAGTGACTACAACCTCACCGGCGACGTGCACGGCTCGGTGTGGCAGGGCTATATCGCCGACCGCATGGTCGCCGGCGAGGCCAGCCAGTGGCTGGTGCGCGACAGCCAGAGCCTGGACAGGCCCTGGCTGCTGGCGGTGAACTTCGTGAACCCCCACGACATCATGTTCTTCTCGTCCGGCGAAAAGCAGGAGCAATCCCGCGCCAACCCGCGCTTCATGGCGCCGTTGCGCCCGCCGCCGAACGATCCGATCTACAAGAAAGACTGGTCCCACCTGCCGCTGCCCGCTTCCTTCGCCAAGGAAACGCTGCGCGACAAGCCCTGGTGCCACCGTTCCTACGCCCAGGTGATCGACAGCATTTACGGCCACATGGACAAGCACGACGAAGCCGCCTGGCTGGCCAACCAGAGTTACTATTTCAATTGCATCCGCGATGTGTCGCGACAGGTCGACCATGTCTTGCAGGCGTTGGAGGACAGCGGCCAGCTCGACAACACCATCATCGTCTACACCGCCGACCACGGCGAAATGGCCGGCGCTCACGGCCTGCGGCAGAAAGGCCCGGTCACCTACAAGGAAAACAGCCGGGTGCCGCTGATCGTCAGCCACCCGGACGTCAGCGGCGGGCGCACCGTGGACAACCTGGGTTCCGCCCTGGACCTGGTGCCCACCCTGGTGGGGCTGGCCACCGAAGGCAAAACCGGCACCGACACCCCCGGCGTGGATCTCAGCCCGGCGCTCACCGGGCAGGCCACCCGGCGCGACCGGGACGGCGTGCTGTTCGCCTATGGCGTGCTGCTCTACACCGATCCGGAAGCCACCCAACGGCTGGCCCGGGAAGGCGACGAGATCACGCCGGTGAAACTGATGGGCGATTTCCTCAAGCAACTGCGCCTGGGCCCCGAGCTGGGCAATCGGGGGTTGCACCGAGGTATCTTCGACGGCCGCTACAAGTTCACCCGCTATTTCAGTCCGGACAGCCACCACCTGCCGCGGGACTGGGACACGCTGCTCGCCCATAACGACCTGGAACTCTACGACACGCAACAGGACCCGGACGAGCTGATCAACCTGGCCGCGCGGCCCGACGGGGCGGGCGACGTCAAGGCGCGTCTGCTGGCGCTCAATGCGCAAACCAACCGGCTGATCGAGCGGGAAATCGGCGAGGACCACGGCGGCGAATACCCCGGCCCGGAATTCATGTACCGGCTCTGACCTTTTTGCTTTGCCCTTGGGGGGCAATCCGCCCCGGCCCGGCACCGCCGGTGTCCGGGGCACCTTATTCAGGGGCGCCGCTATTCACGACCCAGCAGCGGCTGCCCGGTGCGGGCCGCCAGCCACAGCATCACCACGCCACCGGCCAGCAAATACCAGTAGAAGGTAAAGAACCGCCACACCACGATGGCGGTGGCGGTGGTGACCGGGGTCAGCCAGGGGTTCAACAGGGCGGCGCCGGCCACCTCGGCGCCACCGGCGCCGCCCGGCATCAACGTCAAATGGCCGGCCCCCATCGCCACCATCTGCACAAAAAAGCCGTACACCCAGTCCACGTGTTCGCCCAGCGCCAACACCGCGATATAAATCACCGAATAGCGCAGCAGCCAGTGGCAAAGGCAGAGCATGAACATCAGCAGCAAGCGCCGGCGCGGCACCGCCAGCGTCTCCTCCAGACCCCGGCGGAAACGCAGCACCGCCCTGGCCACCCGTAAACGGCGGCGCCGGCGCAGCCCGAGCCAGGTGAGAAAATCCCCGGATACGATCAGAACCCGGCGCTGGTAGCGCGCCAACAACCCGACCCCGGCGAGCGCCGCCAGCATCAACGCGAACGGCACCGCCACCTGCCACCAGGCGGCCAGCTCCAGGTAGCGGGTCAGGCCGTACAGGGCGACGGTCGGCAACAGGGCCGCGAACACCAGCAAGTCGGTGAGTTGATCCACGGCGAGCACCGCCGTCGCCTGCGCCGGCGCCACCCCGTGCCGGCCCAGTAACGCCGCCAGGGTAAAGGGCGCGCCGCTGCCGCCGGGGGTCGCGTTGAGGGTGAATTCCGTGGCCATCACGGTGGCCAGCGCGGAGCCGTGGCCCATTCCCGGCGCCCGGCCGTTAAGCATCAAACGCAGCCGCCAGGCATTGAGATTCCAGCACATCGCGATCAGCGCCACCAGTAACGCCAGCCACCCCACGGGCAGCGAAAGCAGGCGCACCGGCACCTCGCGGCCGCCGAGCACGAACGGCACCGCCGCGCCGACCAGTAACGCCACCGCGAACAACCAGCGCCAATGCCGCGTCATAAAGTTTCATACCCGCTTTCCCGTGACTGCTCGCTTTCCATCAGCCACTGGGTCTTGCTCACGCAGCGGCGCTGTTCGCTCAGGCCTTCAATGGTACGCCGCCAGAACGCCCGGCTTCGCGGGTGGCACAGGTCCACCGGATGCAACGCGAGACGGATCACGGCGCGGTCGTGGAAACGCCGCAGCCGGGCCTGGTTTAAACGCTCGAACAGGTGCCGCCGCCAGGCGGAGCGCGACGACATCACAAGGGTGGGCAGCGCCAGCCGCTCGCCGTCGGAAAGCCGGTAGAGCGCGCCGGCGTCGGTGCGGTAGGCGAACCCCGCATCACGAATCGCCCGGCGGCTGGCTTCATTGCTCAGCCAGCCCGGCGGCACAAAGCCACTGACCCGCCAGTGCTGCCGGCGGAACAGGGCCAGGCCGTCGCGTATGCGCGCATAGGCGGTGGGCTCGTCGAGGGCGGAAAATTCCCCTTCATGGGTCAGGACCCGGCGGCGTATCAGTGCCCGGGGGCCGAGGGGGCGCGGGCCCTCATCGCGGTGCGACCAGCCGTGCAGCACCAGCTCATCGCCGGCGGCCTGACGTTCGCCCATGGCCTGACAAAACCCCGGCGTCTGCTCCGCCGGATGGTGGCGATGAAAATCCGGCACCACCAGCAAGGTGCAGGTCAGCGAGGCCGGCCGTCGCAGTTCGTCCAGAAAGGACTGGTAAAGCGGCCAGGTGTGCGGCGCCACGTCGTGCAGCGACAGAATAAACGAGCGCGGGCTGTCAGGGATGCGATTCATGGGTGGATGCTAATACCGGCTGTTCATGATCACCAAGGACACGCCGGTAATGACCGACCAGACTGTCCGCCACCGCATCCCAACTGTGCTGTGCCTCGACATGGGCCCGGGCACGGCGGCCCAGTAGGCCGGGATCGTCGTGCTCGAACAGATCGCGCACCCCGGCGGCCATGGCGGCGCCGTCATTGGGCGACACATGCCGGCCGCAGCTTTCCGGCACCACCTCCGGCAAGGCGCCGGCGTCCACGCAGACCACCGGCAGGCCGCTGGCCATGCCTTCCAGGGCCACCAGGCCAAAGGTCTCCTGGTCACCGGCGTGCACCAGGGCGTCGGCGGCCGCCATCCAGCCCGCCACTTCCGGCGTGGGGCAAAACTCATGGATCACCGACACATTGGACGGCGCGTCGGGTTGCAGGCCGGTGCCGATCAGCAGCAGGTGGTAGTCGGGCCCGAGCCGGCGCATCGCGTCCAACAGCACCGGGATGTTCTTCTCCTGGGTGCCGCGCCCGGCGAACACCAGCAAATGCTGGTCCTCGGAAATGCCCAGCGCCCGGCGCGCATTGGGTTTCGCCCGTTGGGGCTGGAACGCTTCCAGGTCCACGCCCAGCGGCTGTACCTGGACCTCGCCGATACCGCAGCGGTGCAACTGCTCCGCCATCAGCCGGCTGGGGCTGAGCACCAGATCGAAGCCGTCATAGAGCCGCTTTATATAGGCCCGGGTGCCGATGTCGAGGAACCGCCCCACCCGGTGGTGGACCAGCGTGAACAGGTCGGAGTGGTAAAACCCCACCGAGGGCACATCCAGAAGCCGGGCCGCGCGCTGCGCCGCCCAGGCCGGTGTGTAGGGATCGCCCGCCTCGATCACGTCGGGCTGCAGGCCGGCCATGATGCTGCTCCACAAACCCAGACGCAGCGGAAAACGGAAACCCGGCGCCAACGGCAACGGCATGCCCGGCAGGGTCACGAAGTCACCGTCGAAGTGCACTTCCCGGCCCGGCATCACCACCTTGTGGCTGGTGTTCTCCCGGCGCAACAACGCCTGGCGTTTACCGTCGATATAAGTGCGAACACCGCCACTGGCCTGGGTATAAAAAAGTGTGGTATCCAGAATTCTCAAGCGGTTCTCCCTTTCCCACTTGGCCCAGGGCGTCGGTCATTCCCTGGCTGGCCGTTAGTCTTCCGGCGGCGACGGTCTCGTCGTTCGCGCCATCGTCCACAACTGACTGATTTCCGTCAAAAACAAGCAGTGACACTAAGATAGCATCGACCGTAAAAGCAGGCTGCACGCCTTGGTAAAGGCTTGTAAAAGCGCGGCCCGTCGCCATTATGCGGCTAAAGAGCTTCATCAAAGGGAGCACGGTAGCGATGGAATTCAAGGACTATTACCAGATTCTGGGCCTGCGACCCGAAGCGGACGAAAAGGAGATCAAAGCCGCGTACCGGAAGCTGGCCCGCAAGTACCACCCGGACGTCAACAGCGACGCCGACGCGGAAGGCAAGTTCAAGGAAGTGGCGGAAGCCTACAAGGTTTTGAAGGACCCCGAAAAGCGCGCCGAGTACGACCAGCTGCGTCAGTTTCGTGACGCCGGCGGTGGCTTCCAGCCGCCGCCGGGCTGGCAAAGCCCGGGCGGCGCGTCCCGCTCAAGCGGTCCGCAGGCGGATTTTTCCGACTTTTTTGAATCGCTGTTCGGCGGCGGTTTCGCCCGGCGCGGCGGACCGCGTCCGGGCCGCGACCTGGAAATGGAACTGCCGTTGTTCCTCGAGGACACGGTGGCGGACACCCGCAAGCCGGTTACCGTGCATGGCCGCACCCTGAACGTGAATATCCCCGCCGGCACCGGCGACAACGAACGCATACGGCTGAAGGGCCAGGGGGAACCCGGCAGCGACGGCGCGCCGGCGGGCGACCTCTATCTGCGCGTGCGGCTGGTGCCCCACCCGGTCTTCGATGTGGACGGCCACGATCTGATCGTCACCGTGCCGGTGGCGCCCTGGGAGGCGGCCCTGGGCACCCGGTTGGAGGTGCCCACCCTGAGCGGCCGCATCAACCTGACCGTCCCCGCCGGCAGTCAGACCGGCCGCCGTCTGCGCGTCAAAGGCAAAGGTCTGGCCGGGAAGAAGACCCGGGGCGATCTCTACGCGGTGCTCAAGATCGTCATGCCCGAGCGCATTTCCGAGAGCGACCGTGAGCTCTGGCGGGCGCTGGCCGAGCAATCGGACTTTGATCCCCGGGCGGGCTGGGCCGGCGGTGACCGGACCCGCGCTCAGCAGACAAAGGAGGCCGGGCAATGAACACGCTGACACTGACCGAACTGTGCCACCGGGTGTCCTTGCCGGAACACGCGGTGATCGAAATCGTTGAAGTCGGCATCGTCGAACCGGTGGCCGGCTCGTCACGCACCTGGCGGTTCGACAACCAGACCGTGGTGGTGGTCAGCCGGGCCGCGCGCCTGCACGAGGAGCTGGCCCTGGACTGGCCCGGCGTCGCCCTGGCGCTGGAGCTGCTCGATGAGATCGACACGCTGCGCCGCGAAAACGAACAGCTCCGACAACGGCTGAACCGCTTCCTGGATTAGGCGGCCGGGTCCTGGCGGTAGAACAGGCTCAGTTGCTGGTACAGCTCCGGCAGCGTTCGCCGCAGGTGGGCCGGCGATTCAAAGAAGCTTTCGGTGGCCACCGCGAAGAATTCGCCGGCGTCCTCCAGGGCATAGGGGTCTAGAAGGGGCTCGCCGCCCTGCTCCGACCGCTCCAGGGCCCGCCAGGCCTCGGTGAAGACATCATGCCAGCGCCGCGGGTCCATGCCGGCGTGCAGCGGCGGCGCGCCGTTGGGTCCCTCGCTGCGCATATCCAGTTTGTGGGCCAGTTCGTGCAGCACCACGTTGTAACCGTCCTCGCCGCCGGACTCGAGGACATCGCCCCAGGACAAAATCACCGGGCCCTGCAACCAGGCCTCCCCGGCCAGCGCCCGGCCCTCATCGTGGACGATGCCGAACTCGTCCATCTCGTTATCCGGGGTCACGAAGGTGTCCTCGTAAAGAATCAGCGTGTACCAGCCGTCGTACCAGTCCAGGCCCAGGCCGAACACCGGCACCACCGCCATGGTGGCGATCAGCAACCGCATGTCATCGGTGATGGGAAAATCGCCCCCGGCGGCGATTTCCTTGCGCACCAGAAACCGGCGCGCCAGATCAAACAGCCGGTCACGGTCGGCACCTCGATAACGCGCCGCCACCGGCCAGCCGGAAACCGCGTTTTCCCACTGCGCCCGGGTCACCGGCAAACGCGCCAGTTTGCGATTTTCCAACCAGCCTCGAACAGGTCCGAACATGGTCTTCCTAGCATGGAGAGGGGGACCGCAAAGCTTGCCGCTTTTGCCAGGCGGACGCAAAGCGGTTTAGATAAACACTGCAAAACAAAACACCGCCCATGGAAGGAGTCGCCATGACCGCCCCGTATCGCCTGCTGCCCTTGCTTACCCTGCTGCTGCTCGGCCACGCGGCCCACGCCCAGGAAACGACCGAGGCGGCGTCGGCGCTACGCAGCGGCGCCGACCAGGCGCGCTACTGGCAATGGGGCTGGGGCGCTTTCTACGGCGGCAGCAGCGCCTACTCCCTGGCGCACGCCCGCGACACCGACGATCCGGACGACCGCTATGACGACTACATCAACGCCACCAAGGCGGCCCTGGGGCTCGCCGGCACCCTGCTGTTCGCGCCGGCCCACGGCGACGCCTACCGGGAATACCAGGCACTGAGCGATAAGGACACGCCGGAAGCGCGCGCCGCCACGCGCATACTGATCGCCGGACTGGCCGAGGAGGAAGCCCGCCAACGGCGCTGGCAAAGCCGGCTCGGCGGTTTGATCGTCAACGGTCTGGCCGGGCTCGCCATCGGCGTGGAAGACAACCGCCCCGGCGACGGCTGGGTGAACTTCGCCACCGGCATGCTGACCACCGAACTCAACGTGCGCACCCGGCCCGACACCGCCACCCACTTCCTGGAAAGGCAGCCGGATTTCCGGGTCAAGGCCAACGGTGCGGTCCTGCCGATCTATGTGGACTGGGCGGTCGGCCCGATGTTCGCGGGCGTGGAGGTCAGGTACTGAGGGCGCGAACAACCGTCGCTACGAAGCGCTCATTGTGGGAGAGGGCCCTGCCCGCGAAAGGGTAGCTTTTAGCCGGCAAGCGTTGCTTGCCTTTCGCGGGCGGGGCCCGCTCCTACAATTCTGGCTTCGTCGCAGCCTTATGGTGGGGTATTCAGATGTAATACGCCTTCAACGGCGGGAAGCCGTTGAACTCCACGGCGCTGTAGCTGGTGGTGTAGGCACCGGTGGAGAACCAGTACAGGCGGTCGCCGATGGCCAGGTTAAGCGGCAGACCGTACTTGTAGTTTTCATACATGATGTCGGCGCTGTCGCAGGTGGGGCCGGCGATCACCACCTCTTCCATTTCCCCTTTCTTTTCCGTGTGGATCGGGTACTTGATGGCTTCGTCCAGCGTCTCGATGAGGCCCGAGAATTTACCCACATCGGTGAACACCCAGCGTTGCAGCGCGGTGCGCGACTTACGGGAAATCAACACCACTTCGCTGACCAGCACCCCGGCATTGGCGATCAGGGAACGGCCCGGCTCGAGAATGATTTCCGGCAACTGTTCGCCGAAATCTTCTTTCAGGAAACGGATGATTTCCGACGCATAGGTTTCCAGGTCGTTGGTCTTGGCGATGTAGTTGGCCGGAAAGCCGCCGCCCAGGTTGATCATCTTGAGTTCGATGCCCACTTCCTCGCGCAGGCGCTCGAACATGATCTTCACCTTGCCGATGGCCGCGTCCCAGGCGCCGATGTCGCGCTGCTGGGAACCCACGTGGAAGGACACGCCATAGGGCACCAGCCCCAGGTCGCGGGCCAGGATCATCAGATCAAGCGCCATGTCGGTCTGGCAGCCGAACTTGCGCGACAGCGGCCAGTCTGCGGTGTGGGTGCCTTCGGTAAGGATGCGCACATACACCCGTGAACCCGGCGCCGCCTTGGCGATATTGCGCAGGTCCGCTTCCGAATCGGTGGCGAACATGCGCACGCCCTTTTCATAGAAAGCGCGGATGTCGCGGGCCTTTTTAATGGTATTGCCGAAAATGCAGCGCTCCGGCGACACCCCCAGGCCCATCACTTTTTCCAGCTCGTAGATCGAGGCGATATCGAAATTAGCGCCGCGATCCCGCAACAGGGTAATCAGTTCGGCGGCCGGGTTGGCCTTCACCGCGTAGTGCACCTTGGCGAACGGAAACTGGTCGATCAGCTGATCGTAGTGTTTGCCCACGGTTTCCGTGTCGATCACCACGAAGGGGGTCTCCTTGGTGTCGGCCAGGTCCTTGATGCGGCGGAACACCACCGGATCGTAATAATCTTCTACGCGGATGGCCTCGATGGTCATTGGGGTCCTCTTCCAGGTATGCAGCGCCCACCCCGGCCGACGGGCACGGGGACCGTTGCGAAGGCAACGGGCGCCCAAGGTAGCAATTCGCCCGCCATTTGGGGAGATACCCGGCCCCCTTTTTTTGTGGGAGCGGGCCCTGCCCGCGAAAGGGAGCGAAGCGACCGGCAAAGGTTGCCCCGCAGGATGCCAGAGGGTCACTCTGCTACAATGCCCGCCCCCGAATTCCCCTGACCACGGAGCCTTTCATGGTTATCGCTATGGCCCTTCCCCTCGCCCTGCATTTGCTCGCCGCCGTCGTCTGGGTGGGCGGCATGTTCTACGCCTACCTGGCCATGCGCCCGGCGGTGGTGCAGGTGATTGATCCGGCCCAGCGCCCGGCGCTGTGGGCGGCCACCCTGGAACGGTTTTTCCGCTGGGTGTGGGCGGCGGTGGTGCTGCTGCTGGCCACCGGCTTCGGCATGGTGTTCGGCGTCTATAAGGGCATGGCCAATGTGGAGTGGCACATCCACGCCATGATCGGCCTGGGCATCCTGATGATGCTGCTGTTCGCCCATGTGTACTTCGCGCCGTTCCGCCGCCTCAAGCAGGCCGTGGCCAACAACGACACCAGTGAAGGCGCGCGCCGCGTCGGGCAGATCCGCAAGCTGGTGGCGGTGAATCTGACCCTCGGTCTGATCGTGGTGGTGGTGGCCTCCGCGGGTCGGTACCTCTAGCCGTGACCGCGCAGAACGGCGGCGGGTCCGGCAAGGCCGATTTACTGCTGGTGGCGGTGACGCTGCTGGCCGGCATCAGCTGGATTTTCTCCAAGGAGGCGGTGTTGCTGATGCCGCCGCTGCTGTTCATGGCGCTGCGTTTCCTGCTCGCCGGTCTGGTGCTGGCGCTGGTCGGGTGGCGGCAGCTGTTGCGCCTGGACGCCGACCAGTACAAGCGCAGCGTCAAGGTCGGGCTGGTGTTCGGCCTGGCCATGAGCTTCTGGATCATGGGGCTGCATTTCGGCACCCATGTGGGCGAAGGCGCCTTCCTGACCAGTCTGGGCGTGGTACTGGTGCCGGTGATGGCGCGGCTGGTGTTCAAGGAAAAGCCGCCGGCCAGCACCTGGGTGGCGCTGCCGGTGGCCGCCGCCGGGCTGGCATTGCTGTCCCTGCGGGGCGGTCTGCACGCGGAGCCGGGGCAGCTGTTCTTTGTCGCCGCCGCCTGCATCTTCGCGCTCTATTTCACGCTCAACACCCGCGCCGCCAACAACGCCACCGTGACCGGCGCCTCCGGCCGGGTGACCACGCGCAACCGGGTGCCGGCGCTGGCGCTGACCACGGTGGTGCTATTCACCGTCAGCCTGGTCACCGGCTCCGGCTCGCTGCTGCTGGAAGACTGGCCCGCCGCCTTCGGCGCCTTCACGCCGGTGATGGCCGGCTGGGTGATCGCCAGCGCCACGGTGGGCACCGCCGCGCGCTTTTTCGTGCAGACCTACGCCCAGAGTCTCTCCGTGCACAGCCACGGCGTGGTGATCATGGTGCTGGAGCCGATGTGGACGGCGCTGTTCGCGGCGATCTGGTTCGGCGAGACCATGTCCGCGGTGCAGGTGGCGGGCTGCTTCCTGATCTTCCTGTCCCTGGTGGTCAACCGCTGGGCCAGCGTGCGCCGCGTGCTGAAACAGTGGCTCGCCTGAGCCCCAAGGATCCTCTTGCGCGGGAGACCGGACCGGCCTAGCATCTTGTCGTTCTCCCCACTGACGATTCCGATGACCGCTCCACGACTGCCGCATCGCTCCGCCTTCCCGTTCTGGGCGCTGCTGCTATGGCTGGCGGTGGGCCTGTCGGTGTGGCCGGCCCAGGCGGCGACGCCTCCGGCCTCGTCGCCGGTGCTGGTGGACGACAGCGGTTTGTTCGGCCTGGCCCTGCCCCGCGATGCCGGCGGCCAGTGGCAGCGCCGTGACGGCGGTGGTGATCCGGGCTGGGACCCGGAACCGATCCAGGGCCCCCTCGCCATCCTGGCGCTGGCCCTGCCGGTTGCGACCCGCCCACCACGGGCGGTGGCCGCGCCCGTCCTGGCGCCGCGCTTTCCCCGTTACCACCAAAGCGCGCCACGCGCGCCCCCTCTCTAACCGGCTATCCGCCTGAGCCCGCCCGTTTCGGGCGGTTTGGAACCGTTTAGAGACACTTGCTATGAACCGATTCTGGATCCGGGCCGTCACCTACGGCCTGGTGATCGTGCTGGGCCTGGCCACCGCGCTGCCCAGCCTGCTGCCGCCGGCCTGGCTGAGCGGCCTACCGGACGCCTACCGGGCACACACCCTGACCCTGGGGCTGGATCTGCAGGGCGGCTCGCACCTGCTGATGAAAGTCGACACCGACGACCTGACGCGGGGCAAAAACGCCCGCGACGCCGCCGCCATCCGCGACGACGCGGTGGAACGCAGCCTGGAGGTGGTGCGCCGCCGCCTGAACGAAACCGGGGTGGTGGAACCCCTGATCGTGCGTCAGGGGGAGGACGGCATCGTGGTGCAGCTGCCCGGCGTCACCGACCCGGAACGCATCAAAGCGTTGCTGGGCCGCACCGCCAGGCTCAGTTTTCACCTGCTCGCCGAACCCGGCGCACCGGCGCGCCGGTTGCCCGCCAGCGAGGGCGGACCGGTGTATCCGCTTAACCCGCTGCCGCTGCTGGACGGCGGCAACCTGGAAGACGCCCGGCTCGGTTTCGATCCGCGCACCGGCGAACCGGTGGTGAATTTCCAGCTGGACGAGGACGGCGCCGGGCGGTTCGCCGATATCACCACCCGCCATGTCGGCGATCCGTTCGCCGTGGTGCTCGATGGCCAGGTGATCACCGCCCCGGTGATCCGCTCGCCGATCACCGCCGGGCGCGGCCAGATCAGCGGCGGCTTCGACGCCCGCGAGGCCGGCGATCTGGCCCTGCTGCTGCGCGCCGGCGCCTTGCCGGCGCCGCTGGAGGTGGTCGAACAGCGCACCGTGGGCCCCGATCTGGGCGCCGATCAGATCCGCATGGGCATCACCACCGGCCTGCTGGGCGCCTCGCTGGTGCTGGCCTTCATGGTGCTCGCCTACCGCCGCTGGGGGCTGATCGCCAATACCGCCCTGGTGATTAACCTGGGGCTGGTGGTGGGCGTGCTGGCGTCCCTGGGCGCCACCCTGACGCTGCCGGGCATCGCCGGGCTGATCCTCAGTGCCGGCATGGCGGTGGACGCCAACATCCTGATCAACGAACGGGTCCGCGAAGAGGCGCGCCGCGGGCGCAGCGGGCGCGGCGCTTTGCAGGCGGGTTTTCAGCGTGCCTACGCCACCATTCTCGATTCCAACATCACCACCCTGATCGCGGTGGGGCTGCTGTTCCAGTTCGGCGCCGGGCCGGTGCGCGGCTTCGCGGTGACCATGGCGGTGGGCCTGCTGGTGTCCCTGTTCACGTCGATCTCGGTGACCCGCCTGCTGATGGAATGGCGGTTGCGCCGGCAAACGCGCGGCACCCTCACCCTGCCCGGCCCGGACTGGCTGGGCGCCGAACGCCGGCAACGGCCTATCCGCTTCATGGCGGTGCGCGGCCGGGGCATTGCCCTGTCGCTGATCCTCTCGGCGGTGTCCCTGGCGGCCCTGGTATGGCCGGGGCTGCACACCGGCATCGACTTCCAGGGCGGCGTGGCCATGGAGGTGCGTACGCCGGCGACCATCGACACCCTGCGCGGCGGTCTTGCCGCCTCGGGGCTGGAAGGCAGCCTGCAGCGCTTCGGCGCCGACGGCGAATACCTGCTGCGGCTGCCCGCCGGCGCCGACAGCGACGCCCGCGTCGAGACCGCCCGGGCGGCGCTGAGCGCGGTGTCGCCGGAGGCCACCTATCCGCGCCTGGACGTGGTCGGCCCCAGCGTCAGTGGCGGCTTCGTGGAGACCAGCATTCTCGCGGTGCTGCTCGCCGGCGCCGGCATGCTGGTGTATCTGCGTTTGCGCTTCGCCGCGCACTTCGCCTGGGCGGCGCTGCTCACCCTGGTGCTGGATCTGAGCAAGACACTGGGGTTTCTGGTGCTCACCGGCCTGGAGTTCAATCTCACCACGGTGGCCGCCCTGCTCACGCTGATCGGTTACTCGGTGAACGACAAGGTGGTGGTGTTCGACCGGATGCGGGAGAACCGGGCGCTGGAACCGGAGCGCGCTCTGGAGGAGATCATCGACCTGAGCCTGACCCAGACGTTGCGGCGGACGCTGTTCACTTCGGTGACCACCTTCCTGGCGATCCTGCCCATGGGGCTGGCGGGCGGGCCGGCGGTGACCAGCTTCGCCCTGCCGGTGCTGTTCGGGATCGTGGTGGGGACCAGTTCGTCGATGTTTATCGCCGCGCCGATGGCGATGTTTTTAGAGCGGAGGTTCTCTCCAGAGGGGCCCGCTGCCCTTGAGCCCGCCTCTTTGGAAGGTGGGAGCGGGCCCCGCCCGCGAAAGGCCGGCCGGCGGGATTCCAGAGGCTTGATTTGAGTGACTCGAAAGAGGTCTCTGGGATCCCGCGGGGCAACCTTTGCCGGGTGGCTAAAGCCACCCTTTCGCGGGCGGGGCCCGCTCCTACCGGCGGTTATTTATGGCTCTTTAGGAGGGCCTCGACTTTGTCGATGTATTTCTGCATCGCCTCGTCGGGGCTCATGCCTTTCAGTTTGGCCCAGGCGTCGTACTTGGCGCGGCCCACCATATCCAGCATGCCCGGGCGTTTGCCGGAGACGTCGCCGGTGCTGCCCTGCTTGTAGTGGGCGTAGAGGAACAGCAGGTCGTCGTTGTCCGGTTTTTTCGACAGCGTTTTAACGTCTTTCTGGGCCTGTTCAAACTGGGCTTTATCCGCCATTATTCTCACCTGTTAGTTGGCTATTGATTCTTAGGGAACCCTGAAAGGGTCCCTGGGCCGCGGTCCGTCGGGGGGCGGACGCGGCGAGCTGTTTCACTTTGAACAACAGCGCGGGACAGCGCAACAATAATGGGGACCCCGATGACGAGTTCCACCACGTCCACGTCCGCGCCTGAGCTGGACGCCCGCCAGGAGCGGGATCTCAAGCAGGCGGTGCAGACCCTGTGGGTCCGTTTTCCGGGCTCTCTGGAAGACCGCTACCGCCACTACGCCGAGCGGCGCGCGGCCAAACTGATTCAGCGTTCGCTGTATATTCTGATCGCCCTGTTCCTGATCGTCACGGTGCCGGTGTCGTTACTGTCCGAGGCGCACAATCGCGACCTGTGGCTGGCCTATGGGGTCTACCCGATCGCGATCTCCCTGGCGTTGCTGTTCGTGGCCGTGAAGGTGAGCGCGCTGGAACGTTGGGTGACCACCCTGATCGGCCTGGCGTTGATGACGTCCCTGGCCGGCACCCTGCTGGGCGCCCTGCATCTGGCGGACACCTTTCTCGGCCAGGTGGCCGCGTTCGAAACCATCTATGTGCTGATCATCGGCTTTTCGATTCTGCGTCTGCCGCCCACGCGCACCCTGTTCTGGTGCCTGGGCTCACTGGTGGTGGCGCTGGCCGTGGCGCTGCTGCAACGCTGGGACGTGGACCCGGTGTCGCTGATGTTGTTCTACGGCTTTCCGCTGGTGGTGTGCGCGCTCAACGGCTACATGCTGGACGCCAGCGCGCGCGGTTCCTACGCCAACAATCTGCTGCTCGGGCGGGAGTCGGCGCGGCTGCGCCAGTGGCGCGACAACGCCGACCGGGAAGCCCTGCGCCAGCGCACCCTGAACGAATTCATGGCGCACATCGCCGGCAACCCGAGAGTCGAGGTGCTGATGGATCAGGCGCTCACCTTCATGCTGGATCACACCCACGCCATCGCCGGCGCGGCCTACCGGCTGGATGAGGATCGTTTCCGTCAGGAAGCCGCGCGCGGCCTCAACCGGCAGGCGCTGGAGCGCGATGACGTGCCCGTGGACGGCCTGCTGGGCGGCGCTCTGGAACGCGGTGCCGGTGTCACCGTGCGGCACAACGTGCCGGCCGGCTACCTGGACCTGGAGACCGCCCATGGCGCGGTGCGCCCGGGGGAGCTGCTGTTGCTGCCGATCTGGCAGGGCGACCAGGCGCTGGGCGTGATCGAGCTGGCGGCCCTGGAGCCGTTCGACGACCACACCCGCACCCTGCTGGAATCCCTGGCGTCACCGCTGGCCTATGCGCTGATGGCCGCCGTGGGCCGGGAAGACTACATCCGCCGCCACCGGCAAGAGGCCGGCCAGGCCTAGCGTTCAGCCCCGCCGGCGACGCAGCGGCGCCGACAGCCGTTCCGGATGGGCCGGCTGGACATCGTCCAGCATGGCGTAGATGGCGTCCATGTCCGCTTCCTGGTCCCCACCGGGCCAGAACGCGTTCAGAATACGCGCTTCCTTACGCCGGTAGCAGAACGTCACCACGATAATCGGCAGACCCAGATCCACGGCGATACGGTGGAAGCCGGTCTTCCACTGGTCCGCGCCGGTGCGGGTGCCCTCCGGCGTGATACCCAGCCAGAACGGCTGACCGCCGGTCATCACCTTCTTGGTGTCTTCCACCAGGCCGCCGGAACGGGCCCGGTCGACGGGAATGCCGCCCAGCGCCCGCAGCAACCAGCCCGCCGGCCCCCGGAACAGGGAGTGCTTGGCCATGAAACGGATATCCAGCCGCAAACTCTGAATCGCGCTGATGCCCACCAACCCATCGTAGTTGGAGGTGTGCGGCGCGGCGATCATCACCGCCCGTGGCACGTCCGGCAGTTCGCCCACCACTTTCCAGCCGATCAGGCGCAGAACGGCACGCCCGAGCGCGGCCGCCAGCCAGTGGCCGCGGCGTGGCACCCGCGCGCCGATGGCGTCCGGGATCAGCGGCGGCAGATCGCTCATCAGCCGAACACCACCACGGTCTGGCGGCTCAGCGCCACCGGCCGGCCGCGCTCGTCCCAGACCGTCGCCTGGCACTGGCCGTAGCCGTCGGCGAACGCATCGGTGACCACCTGATACTGCCAGAAATCCACCGGCTCCAGCTCGCGCGGGTCTTCCAACAACTCCATGGTCCAGGTCAGCGAGCTGGCGGGCGCCGGCTTGCTGAGCATGGGCAGAACGCCGGCCGGCCAGGTGTCCACCAGGCACGCCAGGGTGGCCACGTCCTGGGTCTGGCCGGGCTCGTCGAAACGCATGTAGCCGTGGAAATCCGGCTCCTTGGAACCGGAGAAGATCATATTGCCGCCGGCGATGCGCATATCGAAAAAGCGCAGAAAGGTGGGCGACAGGCCTTCCATGTAAGGCAACTTGAAGCAGTCCTCGGGCGCTTTCCAGCGCGGCGCCTCGGGGCCCGGCACGCGGATGCTGGACTCACGGCCGTGGCCCAGGCTACCCAGCATGGTGGCCACCACCTGGCCTTCCTGGCGGGCCGTCACCTGCACCTGGGTGACCGATTTGCCGGCGCGCAACGTGGTCGCTTCCAGGTCCACCGGCCCCGGCACCATGGGCGCCACGAACGAAATCGTGAAGCTGCGCAACGGCGGCGCGCCCTCGCCCAGGTGGGCGTCCATATGACGAATCAGAATGGCGCCCACCAGACCGCCGAACGTGGCTCTGCCCTGCCCCCAGCCCTCGGGAACCGTCATGCGATTCCCGGCGGCGGCATCGATAATGGAATCAAATTTCATAATGCGCTCCCACCGAAAGCGGCTATTGATAGCAGAGCCGGGCGCCCAAGGAAAGGACAGAAACGCTCAGCGTCCGCCGCGCGCCTTGGCGCGGCCGGTGGCCGGCGCGGCGAGCGGGTCTTCCGGCCAGGGGTGCTTGGGGTAGCGGCCGCGCAGGGCCTTGCGCACTTCCCCGTAACCGGCGCGCCAGAAACCGGCCAGATCGGCGGTGATCGCCGCCGGTCGACCGGCGGGAGTGAGCAGTTCGGCGGTCAACGGCAGGCGTCCGTCGGCCAGCGCCGGCAGGCTTTCCATGCCGAAGCACTCCTGCAGTTTGACGGCCAGGCGCGGCCCACCCTCGGCGTCATAGTTGAGGGTCACCGCCCGTCCGGACGCCACGGTGACCCGCTCCGGCAGCACCCTCGCCAGCTCACCGGCCTGCCCCGGACCCAGCCGCAGTTTCAGGGCCTCCACCAGGGGCAGGCTCTTCAAATCGCGCAGCGTGCGGCGGCCGGCCAGGAACGGCAGCAGCCAGGTGTCCAGGTCGGCGAGCAGGGCCGCGTCGTCCATGGCCGGCCAGCGCGCCGGCTCCAGCCGGTGCAGCCAGCCCGCCCGGGCCCGCCATTGGCGCGCCGTGTCCGTCCAGGGCAGCACGCGCAGGCCCTGCTGGCGCACGCCGTCCAAGAGCCCCTGCTCGATCTGCGCCGGTGAGGGCGACGCCAGCGGCTGGCTCTCCACGGTGATGGCGCCCAGGGCATAGCGCCGCTCCGCCCGCACTTTCTGCAGTTTGTCGTCCCAGGCCACCTGATCCCGCCATTCGGCATGCCGGGCCAGCAGCGCCGGCACCTCCGGTGAGCGCAGGCCCCAGGCCAGCCGGATCAGGGCGTCGCGGGGGCGGCCATCGGTGTCCAGCACCACCAGCCACTCGCGCCCGGCCAGCGGCGAGCCCGGCGGCAGGCGAACGCCGCTGCCGTCGGCGAGCAGGTAACGGTCGTCGTCGCCCTCCCGGCGCCGCGCCACCCGGTCGGGGAAGGTGTCGGCGAGCAGCCCGCCCAGCGCTTCGCCCGGGTCCTCGCGGTCCTTGCGGTCGCCGTTCAGCCGGGCCAGGGCACGCGCCAGCAGCGGCCAGTCTCCGGGGCGCGCGTTCAAGCGGCGCAGCCGCTCGGCCAGGTCCACCTGCCGGTCCAGGCCCGGCATCCGCTCGCTGAGCAGCACCGCCACCCGGGCGGCGCTGGCGGCCAGGCCCGCATCGCGGCCACGCACCACCAGCGCCGCCAGTTCCGGGGCCAGGGGTAAATCGTTGAGCCGCCGCCCCAGCTCGGTGATCGCGTCCTCCCCGTCCAGGGCGCCCAGCGCCCGCAGGCGCTGCACCGCCGCCCGCCAGGGGCCCGACGGCGGCGGGTCCAGCCAAAACAATTGATCCGGGTCCCGGCAGCCCCAGCGGGTCAGGTCCAGCACCAGGCTTTCCAGCCCGGTCTGGTGGATCTCCGGCTCGATATGCCGGGCCAGCACCTCTTCCCGCGCCCACAGCCGCACGCAGCGACCCGGCCCCAGCCGCCCGGCGCGGCCGGCACGCTGATCCGCGTTGGCCTGGCTGATCCGGCGCGTCACCAGCCGGCTGCGGTGACGGCGGGGGTCGTAGCTGGGGCGCCGCTCCAGGCCGGCGTCCACCACCACGGTGACGCCTTCGATGGTGACACTGGTCTCCGCCACATTGGTGGCCAGCACCACCCGCGGCCCGGCGGGCGCTGCCAGCACCGCCGCCTGGGCATCGCCGGCCAGGCGGCCGTGCAGGACCTGCACCGGTATCGACACCGACAAACGATCGCGCAGGCGCTCGATCTCACCCACGCCGGGCAGGAACACCAGCACGGTGCCCTCGCCGGCCAGCGCTTCCACTTGGCGGGCGCAGTGATCCCAAAGATCCTGATCGCGGCCGGGCGGCGCATAACTCACACCCACGGGGAAAACGCGACCCTCGCTGCGCACCGTGGGCAGCGACAGCCCCTCGGCCAGGGGGCCCACTTCCAGGGTGGCCGACATCACCAGCAGCCGCAGGTCCTCGCGCAGCGCCTGGCGCACCTCCTGCACCAGCGCCAGGCCCAGGTCCGCCTGCAGGGAGCGCTCGTGGAACTCGTCGAACAGCACCGCCGCGTAGCCGTCCAGCGCCGGGTCGGCGCTCAGCATTCGGGTCAGCACCCCTTCGGTGACCACCTCGATGCGCGTCGCGGCGCTCACCCGGGTGTCCAGCCGGGTGCGGTAGCCCACGGTTTGCCCGACCGGTTCACCGAGCTGGTGCGCCATGAACCCGGCCACCGCCCGCGCCGCCACCCGGCGCGGCTCCAGCACCAGAATGCGGCCGTCACCGCGCCAGGGCGCGTCCAGCAGCACCAGCGGCACCCGGGTGGACTTGCCGGCGCCGGGCGGCGCCTCGAGCACGGCGCCGCCCTGCTCGGCCAGACAGCGGCACAATTCCGGCAGCGCGGCGTCCACCGGGAGAGCGGAATAACGAGGTTGAGTCATGGCGACATCTTATCGGAAATGGCTGTCGCGTCGGGGGCACTGCGCCCTTATTTTTGGTTGGTCGCGTGTTGGCGGGGCTATTCTCCAGCGGGGGCGCCGAACTTTTCTACGGAGCCGGGTTTGTGGGAGCGAGCCATGCTCGCGAAAGGGAGCGAAGCTCCCGGCAGGATCCCAGAGACCTTTCTAACGGCACCACAAACAAACTCTCTGGAATCCTGCCGGGTGGCTAAAGCCACCCTTTCGCTTGCAAGGCAAGCTCCCACAAAACTCACGCTTCGTAGAATGTTCCGGTGCCAGCGATGACCCGGAGCGTCGGAAGCTATCCCCGGAGCGGGTCTGTGTTATTGCCCCTTCCGGGACCCTGGAGAACAGGACGTTCGACAGGGAGCCTACAGGGACGTATTCACGGCGTTCCCGGAAGGGCAATAACACAGACCCGCGCCCCCGCTGGAGAGAACTTTCCCGTAGCCTCCGAACGTGCGTTTACTGTCTATCCGTCGGGCCATCAAAAAGGAGCGGTACCGCTTCCTCATTTCTGTCCTCGCCAAACCGATAGCAATCATCGAGCGCTAAAACGTAGTACTCCAGGCCGCGACGGGCGGCGGCGAAGGCGCGCTGGCGGGCGGGTTCGTCCGTCGCCAGGCGCTTGACCAGCTCCATGGCTTCGTGGGGGTGGGCGTCGTCGTAGCTGGCGTGGGCGCGCAGCCAGGCCATGGTGTGGCGGTTGATGTTGGCGCTGCCCTGCTCGGCGTAATGTTTCATGCCGCTGACCACGCGCTGGCTCCATTCGCCGGTGGCCCATTCGATGGCCAGGTTGGTGGCGGCGATGCTCTCTTCCAGGGTGCCCTGGTGGCCGGTGGCCCAGAGGAACTGGTTGACGGCGTCCATGGCCGCCGGCGGGCGGGTGTGTTCCAGGCGCTCGGTGTCGAGGCCGAAGCCGGCGGCCCAGTCCTGGTACCAGTAGGCGTGGCGCTGCTCGATCTTGATGTTGCCGATCAGCCAGTTCTTGGTTTCTTCGTGGCCCGGGTAGAGCCCGGGGCGGGTTTTCGCCAGGGCCAGGCCCATGTATTTGGGGAAGTGTTCCACCAGGGGATAGAAATGCAGCAGGGCGTCGCGGAAGCGGCCCAGGGACAGCGAGCCGTCGCCCATTTCCACGAACAGCGGATGGTGGGCGACGCGGTCCTTGAGCGGCACCAGCGCGTCCCAGAATCGTTGCGCCCAGGGGGCGTGTTCGGTGAGTGTCAGAGCTTCCTTATAGCGGGCGACGGCCATGTTGTTCTCCTTTTTTTATGCCAGGAAGAGTTCTGGAAGGAAAGAGCCTACTTCGCTCTCCGTGGGGATGCCAGTGAGGCTACCAGGGCGCGACGGCGTCGGCGCAGGGCGCCCAGCTCGGCGGCGCCGGGCGTGCCCTGCTCCCGGTAGGCGAGGTGCTCGAACAGGCGCCGCCAGTGCCCGGCGGCCCCCGCCGCCGAGGGCCAGCGCCGTGTCACCGCCGCTTCCAGCTGCGCGGCGGACAGCGTGGCCGGGGCGCGCAGACCGCGCTGGCTGAGGGAGCGGTGCAGGCGCGCGAATTCCCGCTCCAGGGGGCTGACGGGCGTGTCCCGGCGGCGGCTCAGCACCAGCACCCCCAGCACGGCGGTGAACACCAGCAGCACGGTGAGCAGCGCCAGCCCCACGCGCAGCGGCGTCACGGCGCCGAGCAGCCGTTCCAGCAGATCACGCTGGGACTGCTGGCGGTAGCCGAGCACCCATTTCTGCCAGTTGAAATCCACGTAATCCGCCCACTGCTGCAATTGGAACAGCACCGGCAGGCGGTTCAGGCCTTCGAATTCCCCGGCGCCCCCATCGGCGGCGCTCTCAAAGGCGCCGCGCAGACCGAGTTCAACTCGCTCCGGGGCCACCGCGGCGGTGGGGTCCACCTGCATCCAGCCCCGGCCTGGCAGCCACACTTCCGCCCAGGCGTGGGCGTCGTACTGGCGTACCTGCAGGTAGTCGCCGGCGTTCATCTCGCCGCCCTGGTAGCCGGCCACCACCCGGGCGGGGATGTCGGCGGCCCGCATCAGGAAGGTGAAGCTGGACGCGTAGTGCTCGCAGAAGCCCTGGCGGGTGCCGAACAGGAATTCGTCCACGGTGTCGCCGGCGATGCGGGGCGGCTCCAGGGTGTAGAAGAACGGCTGCTCGCGGAAATAGCTGAGCGCGGCGTCCACCAGGGCGCGGTCGTCGCGGTATTGCTGGCGCCATCGTTGCGCCAGGGCGCGGGCCTGGGCGTTGCCCTGCTTCGGCAGGTCGAGCATCAGCCGCCGTTCCGCGTCGCCGAGGGCCGGCACCGCGCCGGTCACGTCCACGCTGCGCACTTGATAACTGAAGGCGCCGTTCACAGGCCCGTCCGCCACCAGCCGGAAATCCCGCGCCAGGGCGTTGCCGTCGAAGTCGGTGAACGGCACCGCCAGGGCGTACAGCCAGCGCTGCCGGGAGGGCTCCATGATCACCCGGTAACGGTAGCCGGTGCGGTCGCCGGCTTCGTTGAGCAACGTTTGATACCAGTCCGGCGCCGGGCCGCGACCGTCATAGAACAGTTGCGCCCGCTCCCAGCCGGGCGGGCTGGCCTGGCGCCAGGTGGTGCCGTCGAAATAGCTGTAGGTGAGACCGCGCCAGTAGCGCTCGCGGGGCGGCGGCGGCTGGCCCTCGAACTGGACGCGGAACGCCAGCTCGCTGGATTCGGTGAGGCGGCTGACCTGCCCCGGCGACATGCTGTCGCTCATGCCGGTGCGCGCCTGGCCGCTGTCGAGCTGCATATTCCACAGCGGCGCAATGCGCGGCACCAGCACGAACAGGGCGATGGCCAGCGGCAGTGCCTGGAGTACCATCACCGCCGCCACCGAGAGGTGCTGGCGGCGGCGGGCGTGGGTGTCGCTGTAATTGATGCCGGCGAGGCTGGCGGTGAGCAGGATCAGGCAGCCGATCACATAGAGCGCCATGGCCGGGCCACGATGGAACAGCAGAATGGTGGCGCACACGAAATAGCCCAGCACGATCAGTACATAGGCGTCTCTTTTGCTGACCAGCTCCAGGTATTTCAGGGCGAACAGGCTGGTGATCAGGGCGGTGCCGGCTTCCGGTCCGTGCAGGCGACCGAAGCTGTAGAAGGTGGCGCCGACGGTGGCGACCAGCAGCACCAGCCGCACGACCCGCCCCGGCAGCACCAGCCGCTGGCGGTCCATCAGCGCGCGCCACGCCAGCACCAGGGCGAGCAGCGCCGCCTGCCACAAGGGGCCGCCCCACAGCTGTGGCAGCGAGGCGGCGACAATCGCCAGGGTCAGCCAGCCACGGGCGTGGCTGGGTATCTGATAGATGCGCGCCATCAGTCCGCCTCCCCATGACGGGCGAGCAGGTTCAGGGCGCGCAGGCGTTGCTCTTCGCCCTGCCCCGGCGGCAGCTCGGCGCCGGGCAGGACCAGCGCGAAGGGCCGGTTTTCGCGGCTCAGGCGCAGCACCCAGAAACAGAGGATCGACAGACGCCGTTCCACCGGCTCGCCTTCGATGCGGTCGTAGCGCAGCCACAGGCGGCCGCTGGCAGGCTCCTCGAACAGCTTGACGTTAAGGCCCCGGCCGCGGGCATAGCCTTTCCAGTCCACCTGGCCGAGGGAGTCGCCGGGCACATAGCCGCGCAGGCCCTGGAACTCCTCGCTGCCGCTTTGCCCGGCGCTGGCCACCTGCCGCTCCCGGTCGCCGCCGTCGGCGGGGCAGTCCCGGCTTTCCTGGGGGCGCGGCCAGGCCAGGCAGACCTGGTCCAGCGCCACCAGCGACCAGCTGCGCAACAGACCCAGGGGGTAACGGCTCTCCACGCGCAGACGCGGCGGCCGGGCGCGGCCGCGCCGCGTCAGCGGCAGGTTCAGCCACAGGGCGCTTTCTTCACCGGGTTCCACGCTGATTTCCTGGGCCGGCTGGTCCAGCCAGCGCAGCCACAGCGCCCGGTGCGGCCGCCGCTGGGCGATCAGCACCACTTCCACGCTACCCTGCCCGCCGACGAAGCCGGAACGGCTGGCGCCGGCACGCAGGGACAGGCCGGATAAATTGCGGAAGGTGTGCAGAATGGCGACCAGGAACAGGCTGACCATCAGAAAGCAGAGGCCGAGAATCAGGTTGTTCTCGTAGTTGATGCCGCCGAAAAACAGCAACACGGAGACCAGCAGGTAGAGGAAGCCGTAGCCGGTGGGAAAAATAAAAATACGCCGCTGGTCCAGTTGCACCTGGCGGGCCCGGGGAAGCCGGCGGTCGAGCCAACGCTGCCAGGCTTGCTTGAGCACGGCGTCCCCCCCTTGATCGGCTAGTGGCGCACCACCGGCACGGTTTGCAGCAGCGCCTGGGTCATCGCCGACACCTGGCCGCCCTCGCGGGCTTGCAGGCGGTGCTCGGCCACCGAGGGCCAGACCGCCTGCACGTCCTCGGGCAGCACGTAGTCGCGGTCGTGGATCAGCGCCCAGGCACGGGCGGCGCGCAGCAGGCCAAGCCCGGCGCGCGGCGACAGCCCGGTCACCAGGCGGTCGTCGGCGCGGGTCGCTTCCAGCAGGCGCTGCACATAGTCGAGCAGATCACGGGTGGCGCGCACCTTGCCCACATGGGCCACCAGTTTGACCAGACCACTGGGCTCAATGATGGGCTTCAGCTCGCGCACCGCGTCGCGCAGGTCGCCGCCGGCGAGCAGGGACAGCTCCACGTCCGGGGCCGGGTAGCCCAGGGAAATGCGCATCAGAAAGCGGTCGAGCTGGGATTCCGGCAGCACGAAGGTGCCGGCCTGGGTCACCGGGTTCTGGGTGGCGACCACGAAAAACGGCGACGGCAACGGCCGACTGACACCGTCCAGGGTCACCTGCCGTTCTTCCATCGCCTCGAGCAGGGCGCCCTGGGTCTTGGGGGTGGCGCGGTTGATCTCGTCGGCGAGCAGCAACTGGCAGAACACCGGGCCTTCGCGCAGGCTGAACTGCTGGCTTTCCGGATCGAACACGGACACGCCGAGGATATCCGCGGGCAGCATGTCGCTGGTGAACTGCACGCGCCGGTAGTCGAGACGGAACACCCGGGCCAGCGCATGGGCCAGGGTGGTCTTGCCCATGCCGGGCAGGTCCTCGATCAACAGATGGCCGCCGGCCAGCATGCAGGCCAGCGCCAGTTTCAGTTGCTCCGGTTTCCCCAGTAGCACGCTGCCCACCTGGGCCAGCGCTTTATCCAAAGCCTGCATAACAACCCCAAGAATCCGGATACAGGGGCGGCACCTGTATCGGCGGCGTAAGCCGTCTGTTATTCGAAGCCGAGCGCTTTGATGCCGAGCCCCAGATCGGTCTTCAGATCGCCCACGTCTTCCAGCCCCACCGCGATACGGATCAGGTTTTCGCTGATCCCGGCGCGCTCTTTTTCCTCCGCCGCCACGCGCCCGTGGGTAGTGGTGGCGGGATGGGTGACGGTGGATTTCACGTCGCCCAGGTTGGCGGTGATGGAGAGCAAGCGGGTGGCGTCGATAAAGCGCCAGGCCGCCTGACGGTCGGCCCGGCCGTCGCTGTCTTCCACTTCAATGGCGATCACCGCGCCGAACCCTTTCTGCTGGCGCTCGGCCAGGGCTTTTTGCGGGTGGCTGTCGAGGCCGGCGTAGTGCACCCGGGCGATGCCCGGCTGCTGCTCCAGCCATTGCGCCAACTGCATCGCGTTCTCGGAATGCGCCTTCATGCGCAGCCCCAGGGTTTCCAGACCCTTGAGGAACACCCAGGCGTTGAACGGGCTCATGCAAGGCCCGGCGGAACGCACGAAACCGTGGATTTCCTTGAGGATCTCTTCGGGCCCGACCACGGCGCCGCCCAGGCAGCGGCCCTGGCCATCCAGATACTTGGTGGCGCTGTGAATCACCAGATCCGCGCCCAGTTCCAGGGGTTTCTGCAGCGCCGGCGTACAGAAGCAGTTATCGACGATCAGCAACGCGCCGTTGTCATGGGCCAGCCGGGCCAGCGCTTCGATGTCGCCCACTTCGGAAAGCGGGTTGGACGGCGTTTCCAGGTACAGCAGCCTGGTTTCCGGACGAATCGCCGCGCGCCACTGATCCAGGTCGTCCAGGTCCACCAGCGTGGTGTCGATGTTGAACTTCTTCAGATAGCGGTCGTAGATCACATTGGTGGTGCCGAACACACTGCGTGAACTGATCACGTGATCGCCGGGCGCCAGCAGGGTGAAGAAGGTGCTGCTGATCGCCGCCATGCCGGACGCCAGCGCCACACAGCTCTCGCCGCCTTCCATCGCCGCCAGGCGTTGCTCGAAGGAGCGCACCGTGGGATTGGTGAAGCGCGAATAGACGTTGCCCGGCTCGTCGCCGGAGAAACGGGCGGCGGCCTGGGCGGCGCTGTCGTAGACGAAGCTGGAGGTGAGGAAAATCGGATCCGAGTGCGCCATCTCATCGGTGCGCAACTGCGCCCAGCGAATCGCCAGGGTGTCGGTATGCAGGTCGCGGGGATCCGGTGTGTCGCTCATCGTTACCTCGGTGCGGGCGGCCGGGCCGCCCGTGGTTCAGTTGGAGTTGTGCAGATCGATCACTTCGTTGTCCGCCAGGGCGCGGGTTTTTTCCCGGCTTTTCTTGGCGTCGTCGTTGCGGCGCGTTTCCAGATCGGACAGATACTGACCGTCGATATTACCGGCCAGATAGTGGCCGTTAAACACCGAACAATCAAACTCCTCGATATCCGCGTTGCCTTCCTGGCAGGCGCTGACCAGATCTTCCAGATCCTGGTAGATCAGCTTGTCCGCGCCGATCAACTGACAGACTTCATCGTCGCTGCGGCCATGGGCGATCAGCTCGCCGGCGGACGGCATATCAATGCCATAGACATTGGGGTATTTCACGGCCGGCGCGGCGGAGGCGAAGTACACCTTGCGGGCCCCCGCTTCGCGGGCCATCTGAATGATCTCGTGGCAGGTCGTGCCACGGACGATGGAATCGTCCACCAGCAGCACGTTCTTGCCGGAGAATTCCAGCTCGATGGCGTTGAGCTTCTGGCGCACCGATTTCCGGCGCTGCTGCTGGCCGGGCATGATAAAGGTGCGGCCGATGTAGCGGTTTTTAATGAAGCCTTCCCGGTATTTCACGTTCAGACGGTTGGCCATCTGCAGCGCGGAAGTCCGGCTGGTGTCCGGGATCGGAATCACCACGTCGATATCGTGATCCGGCCATACCCGCTCCACTTTTTCCGCCAGCTTTTCGCCCATGCGCAGGCGCGCCTTGTAGACCGAAATATCGTCGATGATCGAATCCGGGCGGGCCAGATAGACCTGCTCGAAAATGCAGGGGGTGAGCTTCGGCTGGTCGTGGCAGGATCGGGTGTGCAGCTCGCCTTCGGCGGTGATGTAGATGGCCTCGCCGGGCGCCAGGTCGCGCACCAGTTGGAAGCCCAGGGACGACAGCGCCACCGATTCCGACGCCACCATGTACTCGGGGCCGTGCTCGGTCTCTTTCTTGCCGAAGCAGACCGGGCGGATACCGAGCGGGTCGCGGAACGCCAGGATGCCGTAGCCGGTGATCATGGCGACCACCGCGTAGGCGCCCTCGGCGCGTCGATGCACGGCGGACACGGCGTCGAAGATATCGCCCGGCTCCGGGCGCAGCTTGCCCTTGCCGCGCTCGTGCAGCTCATGGGCGAACACGTTCAGCAGCACTTCGGAATCCGAGGTGGTGTTGATGTGGCGCAGATCGGAACGGTAGAGGTGCTCGGCGAGGGCCTCTGAATTGGTCAGGTTGCCGTTATGGGCCAGCGTCAGGCCGTAGGGCGAGTTCACGTAGAACGGCTGCGCCTCCGCGGAGCTGGAGCTGCCGGCGGTGGGGTAACGGACATGGCCGATGCCCATGTTACCGACCAGGCGGCGCATATGGCGGTTCCGGAACACGTCGCGGACCATGCCGTTGTCCTTGCGCAGGAACAGGCGGTCCCCGTCGCAGGTGACGATGCCGGCGGCGTCCTGTCCCCGGTGCTGAAGAACCGTCAAGGCGTCGTAGATCGCCTGGTTGACGTAGGAGTGGCCGACAATGCCAACAATGCCGCACATTTGCGTATCCTCGAGCTAGCTAGCTTCCGCTGACGTTCATGAGATAAGCGATCAGATCCCCGGCGACGCGACGGGTCCAGTCCTCCAGCATGGCGAAATGCGGGACCAGAAGCGACTCGCGCCACCAGGCATCCTCGGCGAACAAATGGTGGCCCAGGGCCACCAGTACAACCACCACCAGGGCGCCGCGCAAGGCGCCGAACACCATGCCCAGCAAACGGTCGGTGCCACTCAGGCCGGTGACGCGGATCAATTCACCGAGCAGGTGATTGATCAACGCGCCCACGATCAGGGTGACAGTGAACAACAGACCGAAGGCGACGGCCAGGCGCAGGCTGGGCGTCTCGATGGAATCGGCCAGGAGTACCTCCAGGGCCGGGCTGAACAGGCGGGCGACGATGAAGGCCGCCACCCAGGTGAGCAGGGAAAACGCTTCACGCGTGAAACCACGACGCACACTGATCAGTGCCGAGGCGGCGATGATAAACAGAATGATGCCGTCTGCCAGATTCATGAACACGCGCGTGGTTAAAACAGGCCCGCGATTCTATCAGAGCGCCCCGGGCGGGCACAGGGCTTTATCGGCCCGCGCCGGTTTACGGCACAAAGGTGCGTACCAGGCCTTCCAGGGCGAAGGCTTTGTCGTCGGCGAGTCGCTGGCGCAGCGTCTCGGCCTGCTCGCGCTTGATCTCGGGGCCCACGAAGACGCGCTGCCAGGTGTTGCCGTCCTGCTTCACCTCGCGGTGATAGGCGCTGTACCCGGCCTCGCGCAGACGCGCCACCAGCGCCTCGGCGTTGGCGACATCGCTGAAACTGGCCACCTGCACGGTGAAGCCGGGTTGCGGGGCGTCCTGGCGGGCCGGGTCCCCGGCGGGTGACGGGTCTTCGGTGGACGGCTTTTCTTCGGCGGACGGCGCCGGTTGCGCCGCCACCGGCGGCTCGTCCGGCGCGGCCTCCCCGGCGGGCGCGTCCTGCCCGATGGGCGTGCCGGCGGCCACCTGCTGCTGCTCTTCGTCGATCTGACGGTCGGTGTCGGCCTGCTCTGCCTCGCTGATCACCGGCGCGATGTCCGGCTCGCTGGTGAGCGGCGCTTCCGGGATCGACATATCCAGCGCCAGGCGCACCTGCTCCGGCGAGCGCAATACCAGCGGCGCCAGTATCGCGGCCAGAAGCAGCAACAACAGCAGCCCGATCACACGTTGGCGAGTTCGCAATTGCACCGCTAGTCTCCCTGATCCATGGCGTTCAACGCCTCGGCGACGGTAAAGAAGGAGCCCACCACCAGCACCTGATCGCCGGCGCCACTGTCGGCCACGGCCTGCGCCAGGGCCGCCGCCACGCTGTCGAAGCAGCGCGCCGGGGCGTGCGCGGGCAGTGCCCGGGCCAGCCGGGCGGTGTCCGCCGCCCGGGTCACCACCGGCCGCGCCAGGTACCAGTTGTCCACCGCGTCGGCGAACAGGGCCACCACCGCTTCCACCGGTTTATCGGCCATCATGCCCAATACCAGGCGGCGCCGGCCGGCGTGGGCGGGCAAACGTTCACGCAACCGGGTCAGCGCTTCCAGATTATGCCCCACGTCGAGCACGCACTGCACGCCACGGTAACGGCGTACCTGGCAACGCCCGACCAGCCCGGTGTCCGCCACCCGGTGGGGGGCATCGTCCGCCGGTGCCAGGCCGGCGGCGGTGAGCGCCTGGCAGGCGGTGGCCAGGTTGTCGGCGCCCAGGCGCGGCGGCAGCGGCAAGGGGTAATAGCGTTGGCGGCCGGCGTCGCGGATCGACAGCCGCGCCGGCTCGACCTGGAATTCCCGTCCGGCGCGCAGCGGCACCGCCTTGAGACGCGCCAGTTCCGTGTCCAGATTGGCGGGCGCGTTTTCCTCGCCGTACACCAGCGGCCGCCCTGCCCGGCCAATGCCCAGCTTTTCCACCGCCACTTTTTCCCGGCTGTCGCCCAACCAGTCGACATGATCCAGGCCCACGGAGGTGACCACCGCCACATCCGCGTCGATCAGATTGACCGCGTCCAGGCGACCGCCCAGCCCCACTTCCAGCACGGCGAGGTCGGCGCCGCTGTCGCGGAACAGCCACAGGGCGGCCAGGGTGGTGAATTCGAAATAGGTCAGCGCGGTGTCGCCGCGCGCCGCGTCCACCCGCTCGAACGCCGCGCACAGGGCGCCGTCGTCCACCGGGCCTTCGGGCAGCCTGATCCGTTCGTTGAAGTGTTGCAGATGGGGGGAGGTGTACACGCAGACCCGGCGACCGGCGGCCTCCGCCAGCGCGCGGGTGAGCGCCACCACCGAGCCCTTGCCGTTGGTGCCGGCGACGGTGATCACCGGCATCGGCAGGCTCGTCACGCCGAGCGCCCCGGCCACCCGGCGCACCCGCTCCAGGCCCAGTTCGATTTCCCGGGGGTGGAGCTGTTCAATGCGCGCCAGCCAGGCGTCCAGGCCGACGCTCATAGTTCGGCGGGTTCGGCCAGCGGCGCCCCGGTCAGGTTGGCGAGGATGCGATGCAGGGTATCGCGCATGTGCTGGCGCTCGACGATCATATCGATGGCGCCGTGCTCGAGCAGGAATTCACTGCGCTGGAAGCCTTCCGGCAGTTTCTGCCGCACGGTCTGCTCGATCACCCGCGGCCCGGCGAAACCGATCAACGCATTGGGTTCCGCCACATTGACGTCACCGAGCATCGCCAGCGACGCGGACACGCCGCCGTAAACCGGATCGGTGAGCACGGAAATAAACGGCAGCCCGGCTTCACGCAGGCGCTCCAGGGCGGCGGAGGTCTTGGCCATCTGCATCAGGGAGAACAGCGCTTCCTGCATGCGCGCGCCGCCACTGGCGGCGAAACACACCAGCGGCGTGCGGTGTTCCAGGCAGCTGTCCACCGCGCGCACGAAGCGCTCGCCGACCACCGAACCCATGGAGCCGCCCATGAAGCGGAATTCAAACGCCACCGCCACCACCGGCAGGTCGTGGAGCTTGCCTTTCATGGCGATCAGGGCGTCTCTTTCCTGGGTGTCTTTCTGCGCCGCCACCAGGCGGTCCTTGTATTTCTTGGAGTCCTTGAACTTGAGCCGGTCCACCGGCGCCAGATCGGCGCCGATTTCGCTCACCGGGCCGTCGTCCAGGAACATCTTGAGACGCTTGCGAGCGCCGACGCGCAGGTGATGCTCGCACTTGGGGCACACTTCCAGGTTGCGTTCCAGCTCCGGACGGTAGAGCACGCTGTCGCAGCGCGGGCACTTGCGCCACAGACCCTCGGGAATGGTGCTGCGCCGGTTTTCCTGCGGGCGGCGCACCGCGGGGAGGATCTTTTCCAGCCAGTTGTTGCTCATCAGTCGGGACCTCGTACGCTCAGTGCTTGATCACTGTTTATCCATGGCGGCACGCATGTCGGCGAGAATCGCCGCCACCGCGGGGGCGATGCGGTCCGGGGTGTCCACGTTCTCGGCGGCCTGGTTGACCAGCGCACTGCCGACCACCACGCCGTCGGATACCCGGCTGACCGCCCGTGCCGATTGCGCGTCTTTGATACCAAAGCCCACGCCAATGGGCAATTGGGCAAGGTTGCGAATTGTTTCAACGCGCCCCGCCACTTCCTCCACATTGAGGCTGGCGGAGCCGGTGACGCCTTTCAGGGACACGTAATACAGATAGCCGCTGGCGGCGGCGGCGATGCGGCTGATCCGCGCGTCGGTGGTGGTGGGCGCGATCAGGAAGATCAGATCGATGCCGCGCGCCTTGAACAGCGGCGCCACCTCGTCGCACTCCTCCGGCGGCAGATCCACCAGCAGCACGCCGTCGACGCCGGCGTCCACGCAAGCGTCGGCGAAACGCTCGTAGCCCATGATTTCCACCGGATTCAGGTAGCCCATCAGGACCACCGGCGTGGTGTCGTTGTCGCGGCGGAACTCGGCCACCATGGCGAGCACGTCACGCAGGCCGGTGCCGGCGACCAGGGCCCGCTCGCAGGCCTTCTGGATCACCGGGCCGTCCGCCATCGGGTCGGAAAACGGCACTCCCAGCTCGATCACGTCGGCGCCCGCCTCCACCATGGCGTGCATTACCGGCACGGTGACCGCCTTGTTGGGATCGCCGGCGGTGATGTAAGGGATCAGGGCCTTACGCTGCTGCTCCTTGAGCGAGGCGAAGCAGGCTTCAATACGACTCATATCCTTCCCCGGAATTAAAAATGAATGCCGTCGATTTCCGCCACCGTGAGGATGTCTTTATCCCCGCGGCCCGACAGGTTGACGATGATGTCCTGGTCGGCGTCCATTCGCGGCGCCAGCTTACGGGCATGGGCCAGCGCATGGGCGGATTCCAGCGCCGGCATGATGCCCTCGATGCGGGTCAGCTCGCGAAACGCGGCCAGCGCCTCGTTGTCGTCGGCGGACACATAGTTGACCCGGCCGATGTCCTTGAGCCAGGAATGCTCGGGGCCCACGCCGGGGTAGTCGAGGCCGGCGGACACCGAATGGGTCTCGATGATCTGGCCGTTGTCGTCTTCCATCAGGTAGGTGCGGTTGCCGTGCAGCACGCCGGGGCGGCCGGCGGTCAGCGGCGCCGCGTGCCGCCCGGTTTCAATGCCGTCGCCGGCGGCTTCGACGCCGTACATGGCCACTTCCTGGTCCTCCAGGAAGGGGTGGAACAGGCCGATGGCGTTGGAGCCGCCGCCCACGCAGGCGACCAGGGCGTCCGGCAGCTTGCCGGCCTGCTTGAGGCTCTGCTCGCGGGCCTCGCGGCCGATCACCGACTGGAAATCGCGCACCAGCATCGGGTACGGGTGCGGCCCGGCCACGGTGCCGATGATGTAGAAGGTGTCGTCCACGTTGGTGACCCAGTCCCGCATGGCCTCGTTCATGGCGTCCTTGAGGGTGCGCGAGCCGGACGTCACCGGCACCACGTTGGCGCCCAGCAGCTTCATGCGATAGACGTTGAGGCGCTGGCGGCGGATGTCTTCCTCGCCCATGAAGACGTGGCACTCCAGGCCCAGGCGCGCGGCCACGGTGGCCGAGGCCACGCCGTGCTGGCCGGCGCCGGTTTCCGCGATCACCCGCTTCTTGCCCATGTGCTTGGCGAGCAGCGCCTGGCCGATGGTGTTGTTCACCTTGTGGGCGCCGGTGTGGTTCAGGTCCTCGCGCTTGAGCCAGACGCGGGCACCGCCGAGCTGCTTGGTCCAGCGCTCGGCCAGATACAGCGGCGAGGGCCGGCCCACGTAGTGAGCCAGATCGTGGTCGAAATCCGCCTGGAACTGGGGATCGTCTTTCAGACGCCGATACATGACATCCAGTTCGTCGAGCGCGGCCATCAGGGTTTCGGAGACGAAGCGTCCGCCGAAGCGTCCAAAATGGCCGTTCTGATCGGGAAATGCCTTGTAATCGGGCCCACTGCTTGCAGAAGACTGTGTCACCGAATGCTCCTCGTGGTGGTGCCGTTTGAAAAAGGGATCAACCGCGCGCCGCGCGTATGAACGCGCTCACCGCGCCGGGGTCCTTGACGCCGCCTTGCCGGCGACCGTCGACGCCGATGATTTCCACCCCGCCGCTCACATCCACGGCCCAGGGGCGCGCCCGCCGCACCGCCTCGGCCACATTGTCCGGGTCGAGGCCGCCGGCCAGCACCAGCGGCAGCGAGGGGTTGGCGGGCAACCGGTCCCAGTCGAACCGTTCGCCGGTGCCGCCGGGCACGCCGGGCACATAGCTGTCCACCAGCAAACCGCGGGCGCCGGCGGCGCCGTAGCGGTCCGCCTCGGCGAGCGGGTCGACGCCGTCGCGCATGCGCAGGGCCTTGATCCAGGGACGACGAAAGCCGGCGCAGTACTCCGGCGACTCATCACCGTGGAACTGCAGCATATCCAGCGGCACCTGTTCCAACAGCGCGGCGATCCGGTCCGCCGGTGCGTTCACGAACAACCCCACGGTGGTCACGAACGGCGGCAAGGCGGCGATGATTCCGGCGGCCTGGCGCGGGCTGACATAACGGGGGCTGGGCGGGTAAAACACCAGGCCGATGGCGTCGGCGCCGGCGCGCGCCGCGTGGCGCCCGTCGTCCGGCCGCGTGATGCCGCAAATTTTGACCCGGGGTGTGTTCATTCGTTGCCTATGATAGCAGACCGTGGTGGTCAGGGCGTCAATTATGGGGCATCCGGCCCGGCGCCGTCAGCCGTGTTCAGCGTGGTCAGCCAGAGCGGTCCCAGCGGCGGACGCGGCAGCACGAAGTGCTCCGGATAGCCGATATCCACCAGATAGAGGCCGAAAGGCGGCGCGGTGACGCCGCCCTTGCGGCGGTCGCGGGCCTCGAGGACGTCGCGCGCCCAGGCCGGCGGATGTTTGCCGGCGCCGATGCTCATCAGGACGCCGGCCATGTTGCGCACCATGTGCATCAGGAAGGCGTTGCCCTCCACTTCCAGCACGATCAGCGGCCCCTGCCGGTGGATGTCGAAACGGGTCAGGGTTTTCACCGGCGACTTGGCCTGGCAGTGCACGCTGCGGTAGGAGGTGAAATCATGGGTGCCGCGCAGATAGCCGCTCGCCTCGATCATGGCGTCCACGTCCAGCGGCCGGTAGTTCCAGGTCACCTGGCGGCGGAACAGCGCCGGCGGCGTGGCGTGATTGTAAATCACGTAGCGGTAGCGGCGCCGGTTGGCCTTGAAGCGGGCATGGAAGTCGTCCGCCACCGGCCGCGCCCACTGCACCGAAACGTCGTCGGGGAGAAAGCGGTTGGCGCCCATCACCCAGCTTTTGGTGCTGCGCGCGGCGTTCGAATCAAAGTGGCAGATCTGGCCGGTGGCGTGCACGCCGGCGTCGGTGCGCCCGGCGCAGACCAGCGTCACCGGGTGGTCGGCCACCCGCGACAGGGCCTTTTCCAGCTCTTCCTGCACGGTGCGCACACCGGATTCCTGGGTTTGCCAGCCGTGGAACCCGGAGCCGTCGTATTCCACCGCCACTGCGATTCGCGCCATCAAGCCGTCCTAGCGGTCCGTAAGCGAGCATTAAAAAGGTTCATCGCGATTTACGGGAAGAACCCTCCATCCGGGCGCGGGTCTGTGTTCCGCCCCGGGTTATCGCCAGCGCCGAACCTTTCTACGAAGCTGGAGTTGTGGGAGCTTGCCTTGCAAGCGAAAGGCCGGCAAAGCCGGCCGGCAGGATCCCAGAGACACTGATGGTGCTACCGTTAGAAATCTCTCTGGCATCCTGCCGGGAGCTTCGCTCCCTTTCGCGGGCATGGCCCGCTCCCACAAAGCCGGCTACGGAACCACAGCACCAGCTTTCCCGCTAAAGCGCGATGCACCATTAAAAAGGGGGCGATACATTAAGGCATCGCCCCCTGACCAACCAGTTTCGAGCCGCGGACATCAATACTGTTAGCGGCTCTTTACTGATATCAGCTGACGCGGGCAAGCAGCTCCTTGGCTTCGCCCTGCTGCTCGTCGCTGCCTTCGCTGAGCACCTCGTTGAGGATATCCCGGGCGCCTTCCGCGTCGCCCATGTCGATGTAGGCGCGGGCCAGATCGAGCTTGGTGGCGTTCTCGTCGGTTTCACCCAGGAAGTCGAAGTCATCGTCGTCGCCGAGCATGTCGTCGGTTACCTCACTGGCGGCCGCCGGCGACGTGGACGCCGTTCGCGGCTCGGGGGAAGGCTCCGGCGTCGGCGGGACGTCCTCCTCGCCGTCGTCCAGTTCCAGGTCCAGATCGTCGAGCGCGCCGTCGTCCGCACCGGTCGGCGACGCCGGCTCGTCGTCTTCGAGATTCAAATCGTCCAGGGACAGGTCCGGCTCTTCAGACGTTTCGCCGGACCGCGGCGCCTGATCGTCCTCCAGGGACAGATCGGCCAGGTCGTCATCGGCGGCTTCGGAAGCCGGCGCCGGCGCCTCGGCAGCGGTACGGTCGTCGGTCAGGGCGACATCCAGATCGTCCAGCTCCAGGTCGTCGAAACCTTCCAGCTGGTCGTCGTCGCCGTCGCCGAGCCCGGTGGCCGAGGTTTCAGCCCCGTCCAGCGCCGCCAGTTCGTCCTCGCTAAAGGCGTTGTCACCGTCGAGCTCGTCGTCGAGGGAGAACTCCAGGCCGTCATCCTCCTCGTCGCTCCCGGCGTCGGTGCCGTCGTCGAGCACCAGGTCGTCCAGCTCCAGGGGCGTTTCGTCACGAAGATCGCGGGTCTCCGGCTCTTCGTCTTCGAGGGTGAAATCGAAATCGTCCAGTTCCAGGGCGTCGTCCTGTTGCTCCTGATCCGCGTCGTCCTGGTCGGATGACCGCCGGCCGGCGGCGAAACCGGCGGCGGCGCCCGCCGCCCCCGCCACGGCGGCACCGGAATGGCGGTCCGTGGTGTCCGGCTGGTCCGACAGATCGGACGCCAGATCCAGCTCCAGATCATCCAGGGACAATTCGTCGTCGTTGCCACCGGATTCCGGCGACGCGGCGTAGGCGTTGTCCCCGTAATCGTGCACGCCCGGATCACCGCCAAGCCGTTTGATGGCGGCGTCCACCGCCGGGCTGGTGCCGGCGAACGCGGCGGCCTGCTGGTCGAAGCCGCGCTGGTCATTGCTCTCGTGCAACAGCTCCAGCAGGCGGATTTTCAGATCACCGCGCTCCGGGGCCAGGTTGATTTCGTTACGCAGGAAATCCACCGCCTGGGGGTATTGACCGTAGGCCACGTAGACGTCGGCGCGCTCCATGGGGTCCATCTGGTCGTCGGCGAGGTCTTCTTCCAGGTCGGCGCTGTCGCCGTGATCCTCGGCGCCGGCCACCACCGGCGCCTCGAAATCATCACCGAAGCCGCTGTCGTCGTCCGCGTCGTCCTCTTCGGAGGCGGCGCTCTGACGGCGTCGCAGGGTCAGCAGTAATAACAGGAGCAGCACCGCGAGGGCGGCACCGATATACAACAAATTGTCACGGACCAAACCGAGAATGCCCCCGCCGGCGTTGGCCTGGTCGGGGGTGGTCTGGTCGGTGCCGGCCTGATCAAGGGTGGCCGGTTCCGGCTTTTCCGGCGGGGTCACCGTGCCGGTGCGCTCGCCGCCGTCACCCCCACCGCCCGGATCCGGCGGCGGCTGACCGCCGTCGGCGCCGCCGTTCTGTCCGGGGGCGCCCAGCGCCATGGTTTCATCGTCGCCGGACGCGGTCTGGTCATCGCCGGCGCCGTCGGTTTCACCGCCTTCGCCGCCAATGGGCTCGTTACCGGCGTCATCAGCAACGTCGTCGGTGCTGTCCGCCGGCCGCGGCGCTTCCAACAGCGACGGGTCCACATCCACGTCCTGCTCTTCGCGCAGACGGCGCAGTTCAGCCTGCAGCGCGGCGATTTTCTCGCTGCGCATTTCCAGCAACTGCTGGCTGGTGCTCACCTGCTCGTCGAGGGCGTCCAGGCGGCTGCGCAGTTCGTTGTTTTCACGGTTCAGGCGGTCCAGGTTTTCATCACGGATCGCCAGTTCATTCTGCAGCGCGGCGGTGTCGGCGTCGCCGCTGCGACCGCCGGTGGCGTCGCCGTCGCGCACGCCGCCTTCGCTGTCCGGGCTCACCAGGGTGACCTGGCCCTGGCCGTCGCCGCCGTCGGCGACCTGGTCGCCACGATCACGGCCGGTGGCGTCAATCGGGGCCCGCTGCGGCTGCCCGCTGGCCGGCTCCGGGCGCATGCCGCGCCATTCCCGGTTCTGGGAGGCCACCCGCGAGAGCGCTTCGCGGCTGGACAGACGGCGCACCTGCTCCTCGGAGGGGATGCGCAGTACCGCGCCCTCGCGCACCAGGTTCACGTTGTCGTTGATAAAGGCGTCGGGGTTGTTGTCCTGAATGGCCAGCATCATCTGCTGCACGGATACGTCCGAGGCGGGACGCTGCTGGCTGGCGATGCGCCACAGGGTGTCGGAGCCGCGCACCCGGTAGGTGGTCTCGCCGCCGGTGTCCGTGTCGCGCCCGGCCACTTCGCTGTCCGCGGGCGCCGTGGGCGCGGGGCGGCTTTGCGGCCGCGCCGCCGGCTCGGCCGGGCGCTGCCGCGCCGGTTCGGATGACGCCTCCGGCCGGCTGGCCGGACGCGGGGACGGCTGCGAGGCGGCCGGCTGCACGCTGTCATCGTCGGCGTAGCTGGGCGGGTCGAGCAGCACCGTGTATTCGCGCATCAGACGCCCGGTGGGCCAAAGAAACTCCACCAGGAAATTAAGATAGGGTTCGCGTACCGGCTGCTTGGAGCGAATGCGCAACACACCGGTGTCGCCATTGACGGTCACATCGAACTTAAGATCGTTGAGGAAGTAGCCGCGATCCACGCCGGCGGCATCGAATGCCTCCTGCGTGGCCAGGTTGGCGAGAATCTCATCCTCGGACAGGCCGCCCAGATCGTGCAGTTCCACGGTCATGTCCAGCGGCTCGTTCAAATACGAGTTCAGCTCGTACTCACCCACCCCCAGTGCAGCCGCCAGCCCGGGCGCCATGGTCGCCAGAGCGATAAAGCCTATCCCAAGTTTTCGGAGCATTGATCGAACCCTTTACTTATTATCTTTCCCCGCCCTCTCAGCCGGCAGGCCGCCAAATTATCCCGATGCGGTCTTTGATTGCCAAGAATCGCTACCGGGGATTGTGCAGGAAATTACGCGACACACCTAGAAACTGCGTCACATAATCTCGGTAAGTATCCATTACAGATAGTCTTTTAGCAACTTCTCGACCAGCAGGACCGCATTGTACGCGGCGCCGGTTTTAATGTTATCGGCCACGGTCCAGAAGCTTAAATCGCCCTGCCCGTCGATGTCCTCGCGGACCCGTGCAATTCTCACGCCGAGATCGGCGCGGATCTGCCGCACCGGCGAAGCGCCATCCGCCTCGTCGTCGGCGTCCAGCTGCAGGCCCGGGGCATCCCGCCAACAGGCTTCCGCCTGCGCCAGGGTGATCGGCAGAGTGCCCTGCACCACCACGGTCTGCGACAGCCCGTGGAACACCGGTACCTGGACACAGCTGACATCCACCGCCAGCTGCGGCTGGCCGAGCACGCGGCGTGCCTCCAGCATCAGTTTCAGCTCTTCGCTGGTATAGCCGTTGTCCTGCCGGCGCCCGGCCATGGGCAGCATATTGAAGGCGTACTGGGACTCCGGCCCTTCGCTGGCCTCCAGGCCGTTGAGCAGCCGCGCGCTCTGCCGGGCCAGGCGTTCCACGCCGACCCGCCCGGATGACGAGGCGCTCTGCATCTGGGTCACCGTGACCCGGGTCAGATCGCCCAGCGCCATCAGGGGCTTCAGGGCCAGCAGCAGTTGCACCGTGGCGGCGTCGGCGGCGGCCACCAGGTTGCGTTCGCGGGCGGCGCCGAGCTGCTCGTCGTTGACTCCGGCGACCAGCAACGGCACGTCGGGCTCATAGCGGAACGCCGGCGACAGGTCGAGCACCAGCGCCCCGGCGTCGGCGGCGCGCGGCGCCAGTTCCTGGGAGACGGTGGCGCCGGCGGCGAATACCGCCAGTTGCACCCGTGAGAAATCGAAGTCCTGGGCCTTTTGCACCTGCAGGGATTTCTTGCCCACGCGCAGGCTTTTGCCTTCGCTGTTTTCCGAGGCCAGAACGAATAACTCGCCCACCGGCAGATCCCGGTGAGCGAGTTGTTCGAGAATGGCCTCGCCCACCAGGCCGGTGGCGCCCACCAGGGCGAGGTCAATACTCATCAGTGCTCCAACAAAATGCGCAGCATGCGGCGCAGCGGCTCCGCCGCGCCCCACAGCAGCTGGTCGCCAACGGTGAAGGCGTTGAGGAACTCACCGCCCATGTTCAGCTTACGCAAGCGTCCGACGGGCACGGTCAGGGTGCCGGTCACCGCCGTGGGGGTCAGGTCGCGCAGGGTCGCCTCTTTCTCGTTGGGCACCACTTTCACCCAGTCGTTGGCCTGGCCGATCAGATCATGGATCTCATCCAGGGGCACGTCTTTCTTGAGCTTCACGGTCAGCGCCTGGGCGTGGCAGCGCATGGCGCCGATGCGCACGCAGGTGCCGTCCAGGGGAATCGGCTGGGCGCCACGGCCGAGAATCTTGTTGGTTTCCGCCTGCGCCTTCCACTCTTCCTTGCTCTGGCCGTTCTCCATTTCCTTGTCGATCCACGGCAGCAGCGAACCGGCCAGCGGAAAGCCGAAGTGTTCGTGGGGCAGCGTGTCGCCGCGCATGGTGGCGGCCACCTTGCGGTCGATTTCCAGAATGGCGCTGGCCGGATCGGCCAGTTCGGCGGTCACGTCGCCGTGGATGGCGCCCATCTGCGCGATCAGCTCACGCATGTGCTGGGCACCGGAGCCGGACGCGGCCTGGTAGGTCTGGGCGCTGGCCCACTCCACCAGATCGGCGTTGAACAAACCGCCCATGGCCATCAGCATCAGGCTCACGGTGCAGTTGCCGCCGACGAAGTCACGAATACCCTTGTCCAGGGCCTGGTCGATCACCTTGCGGTTGACCGGATCCAGAACGATCACGCTGTCGTCCGCCATGCGCAGGGCCGAGGCCGCGTCGATCCAGTAGCCTTTCCAGCCGGCTTCGCGAAGTTTCGGATACACCTCGTTGGTGTAGTCGCCGCCCTGGCAGGTGACGATCACGTCCAGTGCTTTCAGCTCGTCAATGCTCTTGGCGTCGCCCAGCGGCGGGATATCCTTGCCCACGTCCGGGCCCTGCTGCCCCACCTGGGAAGTGGAGAAGAACACCGGTTCGATGTCCTTGAAATCATTTTCCGCGCGCATGCGGTCCATCAATACGGAACCGACCATGCCGCGCCAGCCGATAAAACCGACTTTATTCATTGAGACGAATCTCCTGAAAGGCCGCTGCCTTTCTCTATGAATGGATAGCTACTTGTGTCGCCTGCTCGTTCAGCGGGGCTCAGACGCCGGCCAGTGCTTCGGCCACGGCGGAACCCATTTCCCCGGTGCTGACCTTCCGGGTGCCCTCGGTGTAAATATCGCCGGTCCGCAGACCCTGATCCAGGACCTTTTCCACCGCCGCTTCAATGGCGTCGGCCACATCGTCACGCTGCAGGCTGTAGCGCATCAACATGGCCAGCGACATGATGGTGGCCAGTGGATTGGCGATGCCCTGGCCGGCGATGTCCGGCGCCGAACCGTGGCAGGGCTCGTACAGCCCCTTGCGGTTTTCGTCCAGGGACGCGGAGGGCAGCATGCCGATGGAGCCGGTGAGCATGGCGGCTTCATCGGACAGGATGTCACCGAACAGATTACCGGTGACAATCACATCGAATTGTTTGGGGGCGCGCACCAGTTGCATGGCGGCGTTGTCCACGTACATGTGGGAAAGCTCGATCTCCGGGTAGGCCTTGGCCTCCTCGGTGACCACCTCTTTCCACAGTTCGGTGACTTCCAGCACATTGGCTTTGTCCACCGAACAGACACGCTTGCCGCGCTGCATGGCCAGATCGAAGGCGACCCGGGCGATGCGCTTCATTTCCGATTCGGAATAGACATAGGTGTTGAAGCCGACCCGCTCGCCGTTTTCTTCCCTGATCCCGCGCGGCTGGCCGAAGTAGATGCCGCCGGTGAGCTCGCGGACGATCAGAATATCCAGACCGGACACCACTTCCGGCTTGAGGCTGGACGCTTCCGCCAGCTGCGGAAACAGAATCGCCGGACGCAGGTTGGCGAACAGGCCCAGCGACGAGCGCAGACGCAGCAGGCCGCGCTCGGGGCGTTTATCCCGTTCAATAGTGTCCCACTTGGGGCCGCCGATGCTGCCGAACAGGATGGCGTCGGCGGCGCGCGCCTTGGCCAGCGTGCTCTCGGGAAGCGGGTCGCCCTCGGCGTCATAGGCCGCGCCGCCGACCAGTGCATGGTCCAGCTCGATATCCAAATCAAAACGCTTCTGCGCGGCCTTCAGCACGCGCAGCGCCTCGTCGACGATTTCCGGGCCGATACCATCGCCCGGCAACACCAGGATACTGCTCATTCACATTCCTTAAGGTTTCCGTTCAACCCGGTCAGAACCGGGTTTCGTCATGGACGTTCGTCACGCCGCTGCCCTGGGGCACCAGTACCGCGCTGTAGCGCTTGTCGCCGTCGCCCTCGTCAACCAGGATCCGGTAGTCGCGATCGGCTTTGAACTGGTGCGTCAGAATACCGAAGCGCAGGATGCCCTGATGGTCGGCGAAAATCTCGATGCTGCGTTCGCCGGGCTCGACGAACACACGCGGCGCGCCGCCCTTCTCGGCCACCCGTTCGCCATCCACTTTAAAGATGGCCACGGTGCTTTCGCCGGCGCCCGGCATCTGCCAGCCGCTGCTCTCTTCATTGCTGCCCAGCGCGCTCTCGATGCTCAGGCGCGCCCGGGGGTCGCCGTCGCCGGGCGGGTGGTACATGGCGGTGCGGGTACAGCCGGTGACCGCCAGGGCCAGAGCCAGCAACAGGCCAGCGCTACGAATTATCATGGGGTGCCTCCTCGTTTTATTGTTTTTGCGGCTCCTGGAATATCCAGGGCTCGGCGGCCACGCGGCGGCGTTCGTAATCGCGGATCGCGTCCGCCTGCTGCAGGGTCAGCCCGATCTCATCAAGACCATTGAGCAGACAATGCTTGCGGAACTCGTCGATCTCGAACCCGATCGCCTCACCTTGCGGGGTAACCACCCGCTGATTTTCCAGGTCGATGGTGAGCTGGAAACCGGCGCTGGCCGCTTCGGCTTTAAAAAGCCCGTCAACGGTAGCTTCCGGCAGCACAATCGGCAACAGGCCGTTCTTGAAGCAGTTATTGTAGAAGATGTCCGCGTAGCTGGGCGCGATGATCGCCCGGAAGCCGAAATCCATCAGGGCCCAGGGGGCGTGCTCCCGGCTTGAACCGCAGCCGAAATTGCGGCGCGTGAGCAGCACGCTGGCGCCCTGGTACTCCGGCTGATTGAGCACGAAGTCCGGGTTTTTCGGGCGCGCCTCGTTGTCCTGGCCGGGGAAACCCTCGTCCAGATACCGCCACTCGTCGAACAGATTGGGGCCGAAGCCGGTCCGCTTGATCGACTTGAGAAACTGCTTGGGAATGATCTGGTCGGTGTCCACGTTGGCCCGATCGAGCGGCGCCACCAAACCGGTGTGTTTCACGAATTGTTCCATGTTACCGCTCCTGAGCCGGATCCGCCGGGGCGAGATCCCGAATGTCCACGAAATGACCGGCCACCGCCGCCGCCGCGGCCATCGCCGGGCTCACCAGATGGGTACGGCCGCCATTGCCCTGGCGCCCCTCGAAATTGCGGTTCGAGGTGGAGGCACAGTGCTCGCCGGGCTGCAGCCGGTCCGGGTTCATCGCCAGACACATGGAGCAGCCGGGCTGGCGCCACTCGAAACCGGCGTCGATGAAGATCTTGTCCAGGCCTTCCTTTTCCGCCTGCTGCTTGACCAGGCCGGAGCCGGGCACCACCAGCACCTGCTTCACGGAATCCGCCTTTTTGTGGCCCTTGACCACCTGGGCGGCGGCGCGCAAATCCTCGATGCGGGAATTGGTGCACGAGCCGATGAACACCCGGTCGAGCTTGATGTCGCTGGTGCGGATGCCCGGCTTGAGGCCCATGTACTGATAGGCGCGTTCCATGCCGGAGCGCTTCACCTCGTCGGCCTCGGCGGCCGGGTCCGGCAACCGGCCGTCCACCGGCACCACCATTTCCGGGCTGGTGCCCCAGGACACCTGCGGCCGGATATCGGCGGCGTCGATTTCCACCAGGGTGTCGAATTCCGCGTCGTCGTCGGACACCAGACCGCGCCAGTAGGCTTCCGCCTTATCCCAGTCCGCGCCCCTGGGCGCGCCGGGGCGGCCGCGCACGTACTCAATGGTGGTGTCGTCCACCGCCACCATGCCGGCGCGGGCGCCCGCTTCGATGGACATGTTGCACACCGTCATGCGCCCTTCCAGGCTCAGGGAGCGAATCGCGCTGCCGGCGAACTCAATGGCATGGCCGTTGCCGCCGGCGGTGCCGATCACGCCGATAATGTGCAGCACCACATCCTTGGCGGTGACGCCGGGGCCCAGTTCGCCCTCCACGCGCACCTGCATGTTCTTCATCTTCTGCGCCACCAGGGTCTGGGTGGCGAGCACATGCTCCACCTCACTGGTGCCGATGCCATGGGCGAGACAGCCCAGAGCGCCGTTGGTGGAGGTGTGGGAATCGCCGCACACCACCGTCATGCCGGGCAGCACCGCGCCCTGCTCCGGCGCCATCACGTGGACAATGCCCTGGCGCACGTCGCCGATGCCGTATTCGGTGATACCGAACTGGCGGGTGTTGTCCTGCAGCGTCTGCACCTGGATGCGCGAGGTGTCGTCGACAATGTCCGAGGCGTTGTTGAACGGCGTGGTCGGCACGTTGTGATCGATGGTGGCCACCGACGCACCGGACCGCCACGGCTGACGGCCGGCCAGACGCAGCCCCTCGAAGGCCTGCGGCGAGGTCACTTCGTGGATAATCTGGCGATCGATATAAATCAGCGCGGAGCCGTCCTCGCGCTCGGTCACGAGGTGGGCGTCCCACAACTTGTCGTACAGTGTCTTGCCTGCCATAACGTGCTCTCCGTTTGATAGCCACACCTTACGCAGGGCTTTTCGATAATTCCAATTCATATTTTTTATGTTTAGGATTCCAGTTAGTTATCCGAAACCCGGGAGTCGCCCCACCCCATGGACACCCAATCCCTCACCGCCTTCATGGCGGTCGCCGAGAGCGGCTCGTTTTCCGCCGCCGCGGAGCGCCTGTTTCTCACCCAGCCGGCGGTGAGCAAGCGCATCGCCCAGCTGGAACAGCAACTCGGCACCCGGCTGTTCGACCGGGTGGGCCGTCGCATCCGCCTTACCGAGGCCGGCCAGGCCCTGCTGCCGCCGGCCCGCCAGGTACTGCTCGACCTGGAGGACATGAGCCGGGCGATCAGCAACCTGACCGGCACGGTGTCCGGCACCCTGCGTATCGGCACCAGCCATCATATCGGCCTGCACCGCCTGCCGCCGGTGCTGCGCCGGTTTTCCCGGGAGTACCCGGACGTCAAGCTGGACATCCATTTCATCGACTCGGAAGAAGCCTGGGAAGCGGTGCTGCACGGCGACCTGGAAATGGGGGTGGTGACCCTGCCCCCGCAGCCGGACCCGCGCCTGCACAGCCAGTCGGTGTGGCAGGACCCGCTGGTGTTCATGGCGGCCCCGGAACACCCGCTGGCGCGCCTGGACCGGGTGCCCCTGGAAACGCTCACCGGTTACAGCGCCATCCTGCCCTCGCCGGTGACGTTCACCCGGCGCATCGTGGAAAGCCTGTTCGAGGAACAGGCCCTGACCCTGAACATCTCCATGTCCACCAACTACCTGGAGACCATCCATATGATGGTGTCCATCGGGCTGGGCTGGAGCGTGCTACCGGAAACCATGCTCGACGACAGCGTGGTGCGCCTGAACGTGGACACCGCCCTGCCGGTGCGCCGCCTGGGCGTGGTCACCCACCCCGGCCGCAGCCGCTCCAACGCCGCCGGCGCCTTCCTCGATATCCTCAATCGCGGCGGCTGAGCAGCCAGCGCCACACCACCAGGGCAGCCACCGCCGCCGTGGCGGCCGCCACCAGGAAGCTGTCGGCGCCCCAGCGGGCCCAGTAGAGGCCGCTGAGGCCGGCGCCCAGCGCCCAGCCGGCGCCGTAGCCGAGGCTTGAGTAGAGCGCCTGGCCCTGGCCGGCGTGGGCGTCGCCGAAGGTGTGCTGCACCCAGGCGATGCTGGCGGCGTGGAAGCTGCCGTAGCTGGCCGCGTGCAGCAGCTGGGCGGGGGCCAGCCACCAGAGGTCGGCGCCGCACAGGGCGATGATCAGCCAGCGCAGGGTGGCCAGCAGCAGGCTGACGAACAGTACCCGGGCCAGCGCGAAGCGCCGCATCAGCCGGTGCATGACTAGGAAGATGCCCACCTCGGCGGCCACACCCAGCGCCCACAGAACACCGACGGTGAATTTGCGAAAGCCCAGGTCTTCCAGGTGAATGCTGTAGAAGGTGTAGTAAGGCCCGTGGGAGGCCTGCATCAGGAAGGCGGCGACGATGAACGCCTGGACATCGCGCCGGCGCAGCAGCGCGCGGACGCCGCCGGGGCGCGGGCGCGGCTGCTCGGCGCCGCCGGAGGGCAGTGATTGGGTGGTCAGCCACAGCAACCACAGCAGCCCCGACATCACCCAGGGCAGCAGCTCAATGGGCAGGTGATCCAGGGCCCAGCCCACCAGCAGCACCGCGCTGATGAACCCCAGCGAGCCCCACAGCCGCACATGGCTGTAGCGGTGCGCCTGGTCGCCGAGCGTGCGCAGGGTAATCACTTCGAACTGCGCCAGCACCGCGTTCCAGAAAAAGCTGAAGGTGGCGAGCAGGATCGCCATGCTCCACACCTGATCGACCCAGAACACCGGCAGAAACGCCAGCGCGGCGGCCAGGTTGCCGAGGCGGATGATGCGCAGGCGGGCGCCGGTGCGGTCGGCGAGCCAGCCCCACAGGTTGGGCGCGCCGATCTTGGTGATCTGCGGCACCGCCATCAGCACGCCGATGGCCAGGGGGCTGAAGCCGAGATCCTTCAGGTACAGCGACCAGTACGGCACCAGCGTGCCGAGCAGGCCGAAGTAGAGGAAATAGAACCCGGACAGGCGCCAGTAAAACGGCATGCGGCGCCCCTTTCTCAGAATCCGCCGGGAATCGGCGCCAGCGGCGGCGTCACGTCTCCGTTCTGGGCCCGGTGGCGCAGATAGTGGTCGATCAGCACCAGCGCCAGCATGGCCTCGGCGATGGGCGTGGCGCGCACCCCCACGCAGGGGTCGTGGCGCCCCTTGGTGACCACCTCGGTGGGCTCGCCGCGCAGATTAATGCTGCGCCCGGGGATGGTGATGCTGGAGGTGGGCTTGAGCGCCATGCTGGCGCGCACGATCTGCCCGGAGGTGATGCCGCCCAGCACGCCGCCAGCGTGGTTGCTGACGAAGCCTTCCGGAGTCATTTCGTCGCGGTGCTGCTCGCCGCGCTGGTTGACCACCTCGAAACCGTCGCCGATTTCCACGCCTTTAACCGCGTTGATCGACATCAGCGCCTTGGCCAGATCCGCGTCCAGACGGTCGAACACCGGCTCGCCCCAGCCCGGTGGCACGCCCTCGGCGAACACCGTGACCCGCGCGCCGATCGAGGAGCCGTCCTTGCGCAGATCGTTGATCAGCTGCTCCAGGGCCGGCACCTTGTCGGCGTCCGGGAAGAAGAACGGGTTGTCGTCGACGCTGTGCCAGTCGAAACGCTCGGCGCGGATGGTGCCGATCTGCTCGACACCGCCGTAAATGCGCACGCCCAGGCGCTGTTGCAGATACTTGCGGGCGATGGCGCCGGCGGCCACGCGCATGGCGGTTTCCCGGGCCGAGGAGCGCCCGCCGCCACGGTAATCGCGGAAGCCGTACTTCTGGGTGTAGGTGTAGTCGGCGTGGCCGGGGCGGAAGGTCTCGGCGATGTTGCTGTAGTCCTTGGACTTCTGGTCGGTGTTCTCGATCAGCAGGCCGATGGAGGTACCGGTGGTTTTGCCTTCGAACACCCCGGAGAGAATACGCACCTGGTCGGGCTCTTTGCGCTGGGTGGTGTAGCGGCTGGTGCCGGGTTTGCGACGGTCCAGCTCGTGCTGCAGATCCGCCTCGCTGATCTCCAGACCCGGCGGGCAGCCCTCCACCACCGCGCCCAACGCGACGCCGTGACTTTCCCCGAAAGTGGTGACGCGAAAGCGCTCACCGAAACTGTTCCCAGACATAGTGCTCCTTAGGACGCCTCAGGCGGCGATAAACTGATCCCGGAATTCTAGCAGTTGACGGCGATCCAGCATGAAAACGCCGTGCCCGCCGCGTTCAAATTCAAACCACAGGAACGGCACCTCCGGCCACAGGGCGGCCATGTGGCGGTCGCTGTTGCCCACCTCGACGATCAGCACGCCATCCTCGGACAGCCGCTCGGCGGCGCCGGCCAGCAGGCGCCGGGTGAAATCCAGGCCGTCCCGGCCCGAGGCCAGCGCCAGCTCCGGCTCGTGGCGGTATTCGTCGGGCATGGCGGCCAGGTCCTCGGCGTCCACGTAGGGCGGGTTGGAGATAATCAGATCGTAGGGGCCGTCCAGCCCGTCCAGGCCGTCCGCCTGTACCGCCGTGACCCGCTCGGCGAGCCCGTGCTCGTCGATATTGCGCCGGCAAACCGCCAGGGCCTGTTCGGAAATATCGCTGGCGTCCACCCGGGCGTCGGGCAGCGCGTAGGCGCAGGCGATGGCGATGCAGCCGCTGCCGGTGCACAGGTCCAGCACCCGGCCGATCCGTTCCGGCGCCAGCCACGGCTGGAAGCCCGCCTCGATCAGCTCGGCCAGCGGCGAACGGGGGATCAGCACCCGTTCGTCGACGAAGAACGGCAGCCCGCAGAACCAGGCCTGCCCGGTGAGGTACGGCACCGGCACCCGCTCGTTGGCGCGCCGCGTCAGCAAGGCGACGAAGCGCTCGATCTCGTCGGGCAGCAGGCGCGCGTCGAGCATGCGCGGGTCGGTGTCCAGCGGCAGCGCCAGCACGTGCAACAGCAGCGCCAGGCACTCATCGCCGTGATCGTCGGTGCCGTGCCCCAGGTAGACCCCGGCGCGGCGCAGGGCGGACTCGCCCCAGCGCAGACAATCACGGGGCGTCTTGAGGGTGGCCAGGGCCTGCTGCTGTTCGCGGGGTTCAATCACGTCTTGGCTCCAAACGGGCGCGAAAGAGTACCACATTCTGCCACAGGGCGAGGCCCGGCGCCCCGGGCCGGCGGCGGTCACCGGACTGACATGCCGGGCCCGCATGCTGACGCAGGATGAAACGTAAATACAGATGACATTGTTGCCAAACCTGTTAAATTGCGCCTTCAGGGAAAACGAGGCTTCCATGCGCACTTGGCTTTTCAAGACCGAACCGGACGACTTCAGCATCCGCGATCTGCGCGACGCCCCGGACCAGATCACCGGCTGGAACGGTGTACGCAATTATCAGGCCCGCAACCGCCTCCGTGACGAGGTTCAGAACGGAGACCGGGTGCTGATTTACCATTCCCGTGGCCGCAATCCGTCCATTGTCGGCGAGGCGCAAGTGGTCTCCGGCCCGTACCCGGACCCCACCCAATTCCAGCAGGACCACCCGGGCTTCGATCCGCGCAGCAGTGAAGACCTGCCGCGCTGGTTTCAGGTGGACCTGCGTTTCGTGGCGCTCTATCAACACCCGCTGAGCCTGGCCGACATGCGCGACGTGCCGGAATTCGCCGACATGGAGCTGCTGATCCGCCCGCGCCTGTCGATCCAGCACATCACCGATCGCCAGTACCAGCAGATTCTCGCCCGCTGCGAGCCGGACCTGACCCCCGGCCAGCCGCCCGTCCCCGCCGTGTACTAACGCGCCGCGCGCCCTACCCCGCGGCCCGGGTGGCTTGCCACCGGTTCCAAGGGGTCATTATGCTAGCCTGATCTTTTCATCGGGGCGCTGAATGAAATTACATCACCAGATCTTTCTGGCCATGGTGCTGGGCGGTATTGCCGGCGCGCTGACCCAGGAAAGCACCCGTCTTCTGGGGCTGCCGCTGCTTCCCGCCTACGACCTGATCGGCGATCTGTTCATCAACGCCCTGAAGATGGTGGTGGTGCCGCTGATCACCACCGCGATTATCAGCGGCATGATCAATGTCGGCGACGGCGACGATCTGGGCCGGCTGGGCCTGAAGACGGTGGCGTTCTACCTGGCGACCAGTCTGATCGCGGTGCTGGTGGGCCTGGTGGTGGTGAATCTGATCGCCCCGGGCGTGATCGACGGCCAGCCGGCCCGGGATCTTCTCGGCCTGTCGGCGGACACCGGCCGCGCCCTGGCCAGCATCGAGGGCCGTGGCGCCGGTGAGTTCACCGAAATCGTGCGCCAATTGTTGCCCCCCAACCTGTTCCAGGCGGCCGCCGAGACCCAGATGCTGGGCCTGATTGTGTTTTCCCTGTTCTTCGGTTTCTTTCTGCGTACGCTCTCCGGCGCCCCCGGCGAACACCTGCGCCAGACCGTGGAAGGCCTCTATCAGGTGACCATGCGCATCACCATGGTGATCATCCGCTTCGCGCCGCTGGGGGTGTTCGGGCTGATCGCCGCCACCGTCACCCGCACCGGCCTCGACGCGGTGGAACCGCTGGCGTTGTTCTTTTTCACCGTGCTGCTGGCCCTGGCCATTCACATGTTCGGCGTCATGCCGCTGCTGATCCGGCTGTTGGCCCGGCGCTCGCCGTGGCGCCACCTCCAGGCCATGGCGCCGGCGCTGATGACCGCGTTCTCGTCGGCGAGCTCCGCGGCGACCCTGCCGCTGAGCATGGATTGCGTGCAAAAGCGTTCCGGGGTGTCCAAGCGCACCTCCAGCTTCGTGCTGCCGCTGGGCGCCACCGTCAACATGGACGGCACCGCGCTCTACGAGTGCGTGGCGGCGATCTTCATCGCCCAGGCCTATGGCATGGATCTGTCCCTGACCACGCAGTTCGTGATCGTGCTCACCGCCCTGCTCACCTCCATCGGGGTGGCCAGCATCCCCGCGGCCAGCCTGGTGGCGATTACCGTGATCCTGGGCACCATCGGCCTGCCCGCCGAGGCGATCGGCCTGATTCTGGTGACCGACCGTCTGCTCGACATGTGCCGCACCGCGGTCAACGTCTGGGGCGACAGCGTGGGCGCCGTGATCCTGGCGCGCAGCGAGGGCGAGGAGGATGTGCTGCGCACCTCGATGAAAGACCTCGAGCCGGAACGGGCCTGAGCGCATGAGGCCTGTTCTTCTTATCACCGGCGCCGCCCACGGCCTGGGCCGGGCCCTCGCCCTGGGGGCCGCGCGGGATTACCGGCTGGCGCTACTCGACCGCGAGCGGGTGGCCGGTGAGCACCTGGCCGAGACGCTGCGCCAGGCCGGCGCGGAGGTGCTGTTCCTGCACGCGGACGTGGCCGTGGAAGCGGACTGGCGCCACGCCCTGGACCGGGTGCAGCGGCGCTGGGACCGGCTGGACATCGTCATCAATAACGCCGGCGTCGCCGCCATGGGGCCCTTCGAGGGGTTGTCTCCGGAGAGCTGGGAGCAGCTGTGGCGAATCAACGTGATGGGGGCGGTCAACGGCTGCCGGTCCGCGCTGACCCTGATGAAACGCCAGGGCGGCGGCCATCTGATCAACGTGGCGGCACTGGCGGGCATTACCGCGCCGCCGGGCATGGCCGCCTACGCGGCCTGCAATGGGGCGCTGATCCGCTTCAGTGAAGCTCTGGCGGCGGAGCTGGACGGCCTCAATATTGCTGTCAGCGTGGTCTGCCCGGACCTGTTCGCCAGTGACATGAGCCACCGCATGCCCGCCGCCGACCCGCTCAGCCGCGCGCGCTTGCAGCGGGCCATGGACGACGCGCCGGAAAGCGCCGCCCAGGTGGCGGAAACCATTCTCAAACAGATGGGCAAACGGCCGCTGTATCTGTTCCCCCAGCCGGAAGCCCGGCGCGAGTGGCGCAAAAAGCGCTGGCGCCCGGAACGCTTCGTGGCGCGCATGGCGAAACTGGGCCGCGCGCTGCGCCGTTACCGCTGATGCACTTCCTCGATGTAGCGCAGGGTGTGGCGGTAATCGCCCTCCAGCGCGCTGTCGAAACGCTCGCCGATCAACCGCTCAAGCTTGCGGCCCACCAGCGGCAGGGCTGAATGCACCGCCACGCGGGTGATCTGACGGGACTGGTCGCCGTCGGCGAGCAGTGTCATGGTGCCGCTCACCTTGACCGGCACACTGCCGAGCTGGAAGCGGTAATCCGCCTGGTAGCCACCGGTGGCCGGGCGCCAGTGAAACTCGGTGGCCAGGTCCGCCTCGGACGGCAATAATTTGCGCGCGAACGCCGGAACCTTGTCGAGACGGATCTCGATCGGTTGCACGATACGAATGCGAAAGCCGTCGCCGGCCGGTTCGAACACCTCGAAGCGGTAATCCTGCACTTTGCCCCACAGGTAGCGGTGCTCGAAGAACGCCCGGCTGGTGAGAATGCCGTACAGCTCTTCAACATTCACCGGATAGCGGCGTTCCGCGGTGACGTCCATGGTTCTCTCCCAAGTGATAAAGGGCCAATCGCCGGCTTCGCGGTAGGCCCGAGGCGACCGCAAAGCTACACTGCGGCGGGAGGCCATTTCAATTCCCCGTGATCGCCCCGTCAAAGGTTAAGGAGCAACCATGAGCACCCCCCGTCCGTACGCCCTGGTTCTGTTCGGCGCCACCGGTTTCACCGGCGGCCTGTGCGCCCGGTATCTGGCCCGCCACCTGCCCGAAGGCACCCCCTGGGCCCTGGCGGGCCGCAACCGCGCCAAGCTGGAGCAGGTCGCCGCCGGACTGCCCGGTGACAACCCGCCCGGCCTGATCGAGGCGGACAGTGACGACCCGGCCAGCCTGAGCGCCCTGGCGGCGCAAACCCGCGCCCTGGCCACCACCGTCGGCCCCTACATGCAGTACGGGGAACCGCTGGTGCGCGCCTGCGTGGAACAGGGCACCCATTATTGCGACCTGACCGGCGAGCCGGAATTCGTCAACACCCTGCTCTGCCGCTACCACGAAGCGGCCCGGGCCACCGGCTGCGCGCTGGTGAACTGCTGTGGCTTCGATTCCATTCCCTATGATGCCGGCGTGCTGTTCGCGGTGCGTGAACTGGCCCGCGAGCACGGCGGCGAGCTGGACGGGCCGGTTACCGCCGAAGGCGCGGTATCCTTCTCCGCCAGGTTTTCCGGCGGCACCTGGCGCTCGGCGCTGGAGGCCTTCGCCCGCCCCGGCGCCAACCAGCGCAGCCAGCGCGACGCCCAGGCGCGGCTCAAGCAGTGGTACCCGCGCAAGGTGGGCAGCCTGGCCCTCAAGCCGCGCAAGGACGCCGCCCTGGGCGGTTGGCTGGCGCCCATGCCGACCATTGATCCGATGGTGGTGATGCGCTCGGCACGGGCCCTGGACGACTACGGCCCGGAGTTCCGCTATGGCCACTATCTGGTCACCGGCGGGCTCGGCAAGCTGATCGGCGGCGCCGCCGGCGTCGGCGGCCTGGTGCTGGCGGCCCAGGTCGGGCCGCTGCGGCGCCGTCTGATGAAGCTCAACCCGGCCGGCCAGGGCCCGGACGAAGCCACCCGCGCACGGTCCTGGTTCCAGGTGCGGGTGCGCGCCCGTTGCGGCGACAGCGAAGTGCTGTGTCGGGTGGCCGGCGGCGACCCCGGCTACGACGAAACCGCCAGGATGCTGTCGGAAACCCTGATGGGGCTGGCTCTGGACGACGGTTATCCGAAACACACCGGCGTGGTGACGCCGGTGATGGCGCTCGGCGACCGCCTGATCGAACGGCTTCAGGCCGCCGGCATGGTGTTCGAGCGCGAAGCCTGACTCACACGAAATACATCAACAGCCATTCGGCCACCAGGGCGGGTTTTTCCTCGCCCTCGATGTCCACGGTGAAAAGGAACTTCAACAGCCACTGTCCGGGCTTTTTCTCGCTGGCTTCGATCAGGGTGGCGCGGGCGCGGATCCGTGAGTCCACCTTCACCGGGGCCATGAAGCGCAGTTTGTCGAAGCCGTAGTTCATGCCCATTTTCATGCCGCGCGGCACCAGAAAATCATCGATGCTGGTCTGCAGGTACGGCAGCAGCGACAGGGTCAGGTAGCCGTGCGCGATGGTGGTACCGAACGGCGTGGCCCTGGCCCGCTCCGGGTCCACATGGATGAACTGATGATCCAGGGTGGCGGCGGCGAAGTCGTTGATGCGCCCCTGGTCGATGGTGAACCATTGCGAGGCACCCATGTCCTCGCCGACGTACTCACTGATCTGTGCGGCTTCCACCACTTTCATGCCCGGCTCTCCTCGCGTTCTTATGACGTTTCGATACCGCGAGGATAACCACGCCCGCCGGCGCCGCCATGACGGGATGGCTCGCCGCCGGCAGTGTTTTGGTCAACCGAGGAAGGCTTTGATGGCGTCCGCCACCGGTTGCGGGTCGTCCATATGCAGATGGTGACGCCCGGGCAGGCGCACCACCCGCGCGTCCCGCAGCCAGCCGATACGATGGTCGAAACGCCCGTCGCCGCCCAGCCCCTGATTGCCGAGCACCAGCAGGGTGGGCGCGGTGATGCCTTCCACGAAGCCTTTGACCTGATCGTCGGTGAGCCGCAACGAGGAAGTGATTCGCAGGCGCGCGTCGGTGCGCCAGGTCCAGCCGCCGTCGACCTGCTCCAGGCCGCGCTCGCAGAGCAGCCGGGCCGAGCTTTCCTCAAGACCGCCCAGCGCCGGCAGCCGGGCCGCCACCGCCTGCTCCGGGTCGGCGTACACCGGTTTGCGCTTGTCCGGCAGCGCCTGCATCTGGTCGATCGCTTTGCGCAGGGTGGGCGCCACGTCCTCGGCGGCGGTGGCCGGCGGCCCCAACCCTTCTATCAGCACCAGCCGGCTGACCCGTTCCGGAAAGGTGGCGGCGAACAGACAGGCCACGCCGGCGCCCATGGAGTGCCCGACCAGCACGAACCGGTCCCAGCCGAGCTGGTCGGCCACCGCCAGTACGTCGCGGACATGGTCCACGTAGTGGGTGGCCTGGTGGCGGGGGCGATGCTCGGAGTGGCCGTGACCGGCGAAATCCAGCGCCACCATGGGATGCCCCAGGGGCGCGGCCAGGGGCTGAAACGAAGCGGCATTATCCAGCCAGCCGTGCAACGCCAGCACCGGCTCGCCGGTGCCCGGCCACTGCAGACCGGCCAGCTCCTGGCCGTAGGCCCGGAAGCGGCGCTCCACCGGCGCGTCGGCAGGGCTAGCGGGCATTGTCCTGGTCCTCCGTGTGCCGCCGGTGGGCCGGGCCGAGCACCCCGTCCAGCGCCTCGAGCACCAGTTCGGCCGTGCCCTCGGGGCGCTCCAGGGGGTACATATGACTGCCCGGGGCGAACAGTCGCTTCAGGCGGTGGCGGCGGGCATGGCGGGCACCGCCGAGATGAAACAGCGGCGGCGACTTCTCGCCGGTGACCAGTACCCCGGGCACCTTGGTGCGTGGCAACGCGGTGACCCCGGTGGGGGTTTCGCGGAACACCGCCACTTCCACGTCCGGGCGAAAACGCAGACGCCAGCCGTCGCCGTGGCGCTCCAGGCCGGCGTCCAGATAATTCTTCAGGGAACGGGGGTCGAAGGCCTGGAACAGGCCCCGGGAGTTGAAGTAGCTCTCCACATCGTCCCAGCTGGCCCAGTAGTCCAGCCGGCCTTTACTCTTTTTCGCCGGGGAGAACCGCTCGCCCTGCCCGATCAGCCTGGCCAGCCGGTAGACCAGGCCCTGCGGGCCGTTCGCCAGGGGCGGGTCGAGCATCACCTGGGCCCGGAACCAGTCCGGATGACGATGGGCCACCCAGAACATCAGCACCGAGCCCATGGAATGCCCCAGGCCGATGATCGGTTTGGGCAGCGGCTCGAGGAAGGCTTCCAGCTCCAGGCTCAGGCTTTTCCAGTCCCGATCCACCGGGTACCGGGGGTCCTGGCCGAGACAGTCCACCACATGAATGTCGTAGTGTTCGGCGAGGGGCGCCAGGAAGGTGTCGTAGCTGTGCCCGGGCACGCCGTTGGCGTGCGCGAAGGCCAGCACCGGTTTGCGACCCGGCGCCGCCGCTTGGGTGTTCATCCACCGCTCTCCTCGAAACATCGGCAATTCAAAAGCGTCCATGATAACCGCCCCTGGCGGCAAACCCATGGCCAAATCCGCCAACGCGCGGACAGTTCGCGTCGGGGATTGTACAATGCGCGACAAACAGGAGGTGTCATGACGCTGATCTCTTTCAATATCAACGGTATTCGCGCTCGCCTGCATCAGCTCGAAGAGCTGCTGGGCAAGTACAAACCGGCGCTGGTGGGGCTGCAGGAAACCAAGGTCCAGGACAGCGAGTTTCCGGAACAGGCGGTCCGCGATCTGGGCTATCACCCCTACTACCACGGGCAGAAAGGCCACTATGGCGTGGCGCTGCTCACCCGCGAACCGCTGGAAGACGTACAGTACGGTTTTCCCACCGACGGCGAGGACGCCCAACGGCGCATGATCATCGGTCGGCTGCGCGACGGCGAGGGTCAGCCGGTGACGGTGCTGAACGGCTATTTTCCGCAGGGCGAGAACCGGGCGCATCCGGTCAAGTTTCCCGCCAAGGAAAAGTTCTACCGGGATCTGCAGACCTACCTGGAAACGCACCATGACCCCGGCGAGAAGCTGGCGATCATGGGCGACTTCAATATTTCCTCCACCGACCGCGATATCGGCATCGGCGAAGCCAATCGCAAACGCTGGCTGCGCGAAGGCAAGACCAGTTTCCTGCCCGAAGAACGGGAATGGTGGCAGCGCCTGGTGGATTGGGGGCTGAAAGACACCTTCCGGTGCCACTACCCGGACACCGACGATGTGTTTTCCTGGTTCGACTACCGCTCCAGGGGCTTTGAGCGGGACCCGCGCCGTGGCCTGCGGATCGACACCGTGCTCGCCACCGCGCCGCTGGCGGCGCAACTGACCGACTGCGGCGTGGATTATGACATTCGCGCCATGCAGCGCCCTTCCGACCACTGCCCGGTGTGGAGCCGGTTCGATAACCTCGCCCCATGAGCGTCCATTTTAATTTCAAACGGCTAAAGCCCAACCTGGACGGGCTCGGTTTTCTGATCGACGTGGGCATGATCCTGCTGGTGATCGCCAACCTGAGCCTGATCCTGTTCGACTGGATCTACCGGGTGGAGGCCGTGCAGTCCGTACTGCAAAGCCATACCCCGGACTTTTATCGCTTCTACACGGACAGGATCCACGCCCATTTCTTTGAAATCGATCTGGCCTTCGTCAGCGTCTACCTCACCGAATTCGTGATTCGCTGGGCCGTGGCCATCGCCCGGCACACCTACCACCGCTGGTTCTTCTACCCCTTCGTGCACTGGTATGACCTGCTCGGCTGCATTCCGGTGGGCAGCTTCCGCTGGCTGCGGATACTGCGCGTGGTGAGCCTGATGTACCGGTTGCAGAAAATGGGCGTGGTGGATTTCCGGGATACCGCGGTGGGCGCCACGGTGCTCAAGTATTACGGCGTGATCATGGAAGAGATTTCCGACCGGGTGGTTATCAATGTGCTCGACGGCGCCCAGCGGGAAATCCGCAGCGGCGGCCCGATGATGCACCGCATCGAGCAGGACGTGCTGGCGCCGCGCCGCGCGCAGCTGGTGGACTATCTGGCCGGCCGCATCGCCGACGCCACCCGCCGCAGCCACGACCAGTACCGCGACGAACTGTCCGAATACCTGGTGCACGTCACCGACGAAGCGGTGCAACGCACCCCCGCCGGCCGGCGCCTGGCGGCGATCCCGGTGGCCGGCCCGCGCGCCATCGCGCTGCTCGGCGACACCGTGCGCGACGGCGGCACCGCGCTGGTGGCGCAAATCGTGGAGGACATCAGCGCGCCGGCCAACCGGCAGCACCTGGATGCCCTGGTGGACAATCTTCTGACGGCGTCCAGCGGCGGCGGTGAGCAGCTCAACGAAATGATCAAGGAAACCCTGCTGGAGATCCTTGACCACGTGAAGGATCAGGTGGCGGTCCAGCACTGGAAAAACGAGGACTGAAACGCGCCCCGGCGCGTTATTCGGGCGCGCGCAGCCAAAGCAGGCGTGCCCCGCCCGGCGCGGCCACGTCCACATCGAAGGCCGCCACGCTGCCAACCCGGAAACCGGGCCGGGAGCGGGGCTCGCCGACCCAGACGGCGCTGAGCAACGACACCAGCGGCATATGACTGACCAGCGCCAGGTTGTCGCCTTCCGGTTGCCGCAGCAGCCAGTCGAGAAACTGCTCGGGGCCGGCCTCCGGCACCAGGTACCCGCAGGCTTCCTGGTCCATGCCCCCGTAGGCCCGGGCGATACACAGGGCGGTTTGCTGGGCGCGCCGGTAGGGGCTGGCGATCAGCCGGTCAACGGTGACGCCCTCCTCGCGGAGCTGTTGCCATAACGCCATGACTTCCAGACGACCGCGTTCGGTGAGCGGGCGCTCGGCGTCGGTGGGCGCCTGGGCCACGGCTTCGCCATGACGGCAAAGATAGACTCTCAACCCGCCCCCCCGTGGAAGCTGAACTCCACGTCGTGCTTGTGCTCGCCGCCCATCAGCCGGGCGATCATGGTTTCCAGCGGCTTGCCCTGGTAGATGATCTCGTAGAGCGCGGTGGCGAGTGGCATGTAGACGTTAAGCTTTTCCGCGTGGGTGGCCACCAGGCGAATGGTGTTCAGGCCCTCGGCGGTCTGCCCGAGCGCGTCGAGCGCCTCCTGCAGCGCCTGGCCCTGACCCAGCTGGTAACCCAGACGGTAGTTGCGCGACAGCGGCGAGGAGCAGGTGGCGATCAGGTCGCCGACCCCGGACAGCCCCAGGAACGTCAGCGGGTTGGCGCCCAGTTCCACGGCGAAGCGGCTCATTTCCGCCAACGCCCGGGTGAGCATGAAGCTGCGGCTGTTTTCACCGATGTCGATGGCGGCGGCCATGCCCGAGGCCACCGCGTAGATGTTCTTCAGCGCGCCGCCCAGTTCCACGCCGTAAATGTCCGGGTTGTCGTAGACGCGGAAGTAGTCGCAGCTGAGCGCCTGTTGGATGGTGTGGCAGAGCGCTTCATCCGGGCTGGCGATCACCGAGCCGGTGAACTTGCGCTCGACGATCTCCCGCGCCAGGTTCGGGCCGCTGAGCACGCCGATACGGGTATGGTCCCATTCCCTCTTCAGCAACTGGCTCATCAGCAGAAACCCGTCTTCGTGGATCCCCTTGGTGCAGCTCACCACCAGGGTGCCGTCCTTGACCAGCGGCCGGGCCTGGCGCAGCACCTCCACGAAGGCGCCGGAGGGCACCGCCACGAAGATCAGGTCGGCGCCGTCGAGCACCTCGTCGAGATGCTCGGTGGCGTGCACGCCGGCGGGCAGCGCCTGACCGGGCAGGTAACGGGGGTTCTCACCTTCCTCGTTAATGGCGGCGGCGGTTTCCGGGTCGCGCACCCAGAGACGGGTGCGGTGGCCGTTCTCGGCCAGGATACTGGCGGTGGCGGTGCCGAAACTGCCACCGCCGAGAATCGCGGCGGTGTGTTTGCGCTGCTCCATCAAGAGCCCCTCTTTTCGGGCGGGTGGGTCACCAAAGGGGGCATCATAAGCGCCTCCAGAAGGCCAGGCAATGCGCCCGGCCCACGCTGATCAGGCCTCGCCGGCGCGCTCCTGCAGCAGCCGGTTCAGGCGCCGGGCGGTGGCCGCCGGATCCGAGGGCAGTTGCCCCTCGGCGAGCAGCGCCTGGTCCAGCAGCAGCTCGGCCAGTTCGGTGAAGGTCGCGCTTTCCTCGATGCCTTCCAGCCGTTGCAGCAGCGGGTGCGCCAGATTCACCTCCAGGGTCGGCTTGCTTTCCGGCACCGGCTGGCCGGCCGCTTCCAACATCATGCGCATCTGCGGGCCCAGCTCGTCCTCGGCCAATACCAGGCAGGCGGGTGAATCCACCAGCCGGCTGGTGGGCCGTACCTCGGCCACCTGCTCGCCCAGGCTTTCGCTGAGGCGGCCGATCAGCGGCGCCTGCTTGTCCTGGTCGGCGCGCTGCTGGTCTTCCTGGTCCATGTCCAACTGGCCCCGGGCGGCGTTGACCAGCTTGCAGCCTTTGTACTCGCCCAGGTAGCCGGCCATCCACTCGTCCACCCGCTCGGTGAGCAGCAGCACTTCGATGCCTTTCTTGCGGAACACTTCCAGATGCGGGCTGTTGCGCGCCGCGTTCAGGTTATCGGCGAGCAGGTAATAGATTTTGTCCTGCTTTTCGCCGGCGCGCTCCAGGTACTGGTCGAGGCCCACGGCGCCGGGGCGAACGTCCTCGGTGGACGGGAAGCGCAGCAGGGCGGCGATCGCCTCGCGGTTGTCCGGGTCCTCGCCGACGCCTTCCTTGAGCACTTCGCCGAACTGCGACCAGAAGGTGGCGTATTTTTCCTCGTCGTTGCTCAGCTTCTTGAGCATCTGCAGCACCCGCTTGGTGAGCGCGGCGCGGATCTTGCGCACCGGGCCGTAGTCCTGCAGCAGTTCGCGGCTCACGTTGAGCGGCAGGTTGGGCGCGTCGATCACCCCTTTCACGAAGCGCAGGTACAGGGGCAGGAACTGCTCCGCGTCGTCCATGATGAACACGCGCTGCACATACAGCTTCAGGCCCCGGCTGGCCTCGCGGTGGTAGAGGTCGAACGGTGCCCGCGCCGGGATGTACAGCAGGCTGGTGTACTCCAGCGCGCCTTCCACCTTGTTGTGGCTCCAGGTCAGCGCGTCCTGGAAATCATGGCTCAGGTGGCGGTAGAAATTCTGGTATTCCTCGTCACTGATTTCCTGACGGGGCCGTTGCCAGAGCGCGGTGGCGGAGTTGATGGTTTGCCACTCGCTGTCCTTGTTCTCGCCCTCGCCACCGGTTTCCGCCGGCGTCGGCATCAGAATCGGAAAGGCCACATGATCGGAATACTGTTGCACGGTGGCGCGTACTTTCTGATCGTCCAGAAACTCCCTGGCGTCGTCGCGCAGGTGCAGGACCACCGCCGTGCCGCGCTGGGCGCGCTCCACGGTTTCCACCGTGAACTCGCCCTGGCCGTCGCTTTCCCAGCGCACGCCCTGGTCGGCGGGATCGCCGGCACGGCGGCTGAACACCTCCACGCGGGCGGCGACGATAAAGGCGGAGTAGAAGCCGACCCCGAACTGACCGATCAGCTGGGCGTCCTTACGGCGGTCGCCGGTCAGGTTGGCGAGAAATTTCTCGGTGCCGGAACGGGCGATGGTGCCGAGATTGTCGACCACCTCCTCGCGGTTCATGCCGATGCCGTTGTCGGCGATGGTCAGCGTGCCTTCGTCCTTGTCCACCGACAGGCGGATCCAGGGCTCCGGATCGTTTTCCATCAGCCCGGCGTCGTCCAGGGCCCGGAAGCGCAGCTTGTCGCAGGCATCGGAAGCGTTGGATATCAGCTCGCGCAGAAAAATTTCACGGTTGCTGTACAACGAATGCACCATCAGGTGCAGAAGGCGGGACACTTCCGCCTGAAAACCACGGGTTTCGCGGTCTTGACTCATAGATTCTTCTCCGCCGGATAATCACTGAACACACGGCGCCCTGCCCGGCACCGCGAGGTTCTAGATAGGCACCCGGGCGGCCTTTTTCAAGGTCCAGACCTCTCTACGGAGTGGTGTTTGTGGGAGCGGGCCCCGCCCGCGAAAGGGAGCGAAGCTCCCGGCGGGATACCAGAGACCTCTTTTATGCCCGCTTGGAGAGCTCGCTGGTATCCTGCCGGCAAGCAGGGCTTGCCTTTCGCGGGCGGGGCCCGCTCCCACAAGTTGCCATTCAGGAGGCGTTGGCGAGATCGTCCAGAGCCTCTTCGAGGCGCGGAAAGCGAAAGGTGAAGCCCTGGTCTTCCAGGCGGCGCGGATAGACCCGCTGGCCGCCCAATAGCAGGCCGGACAATTCGCCCAGGCCGAGCCGCAGCAGCGGCGCCGGCGCGACCCAGGGCGCGGGGCGGTGGGCGGCGCTGGCCAGTGCCCGGTGGAAGTGGCGCTGGGTGACGGGCTGCGGCGCGGTGGCGTTGAAAATACCTTCCACGCCCGGGGTCTCCAGGGCGCGGGCCAGGATCGCCACCATATCGTCGATATGGATCCAGCTCAGCCACTGACTGCCGTCGCCGAGACGGGCGCCGAGGCCCAGCCGGTACACCGGCCACAGGCGCTTCAGCATGCCGCCGCCGCGACCGAGCACCACGCCGGTGCGGATAAGGCACAGGCGGACACCTTCGCCAGTCACTTCCCGGGCGGCCTGCTCCCAGGCGTCACAGAGGCGATAGCCGAAATCCTTGCGGCGGGCGGAGCTGTGTTCGGTCAGTTCGGCGTCGCCGGCGTCGCCGTAGAAGCCCACCGCCGAGCCGCTGACCATCACCGAGGGCGGGGTCGTCAGGCGGCGGCAGAGCGCCACCAGGTCGCGGGTGGTGTCCAGCCGGGAGGCCATCAGGGTGCGTTTGCGGGACTCGCTCCAGCGCCGGGTAAACAGATTCTCGCCGGCCAGATTGACGATGCCGTCGACGGTTTCCCGGTCTTCGATCTCGTCCAGCGAGGCGATCACCCGGGTGCCCTCCGGCAGGCCCGCGCGGGCCCGCGCCGGTGAACGGCTCAGCACGGTCAAGGCGTGACCTTGCGCGGACAGCCGCCGGCACAGCTCACCGCCGATAAAGCCGCTGCCACCGGTTACCAGAACCTTCATCGCGCCTCCTTGACTGAAGCGACGTCGTCAAGATCGAAGAAGTACTCGACCTTGCCGGCGCCCATGGCCACCTCCAGCGTCAGGCGCCGGTCGGCGACCGCCAACAGGGTACCCCGGTGCCGCTCCCCGGTGTCCAGGATCACGGTCACCGGCCGGCCGATCAAGGCCTGGTAAGGCGTCTCCCCCGCCGTCGGCGCCGTGGCCGGGTCCTCCTCCGTGGCGGGCCGCGCGGTTTCCTCCGGGGCGGCGTTCTCCAGCACCAGCCGGGTGCCGTCGGCCAGGGCCAGCTCGCGCACCCTTGCCGCCGGCAGGTTGATCTCCGCCCGCCCGGAGCCCATGGCCATTTCCAGCCAGAGGCGCTGATCGTTGACCCGGGTCAGGGTGCCCTCGCTGCGCTGGCCGTCCTGTTCCGTCACCGTAACGCGCTGCCCCAGATAGGAGGCCAGATCGGTGAAGCGGTGCAGCCGCAGGGTCACGCTGGGGGCCCGTGGCGCGCCCGCCGCCGGCATGGCGCCGTCCTCGGCGGGCTCGCCGGCGCCCGCTTCCAGCACCCGCGTTTCCATGGAGCCCGGCGTTACCGCCCAGCCGACACTGTTCTCTTCCAACTGCAGATGACGCCGTTCCACGGTGCCGTCCGCCAGCCGTACCAGGGCCTGCACCTCGCCTTCCCGGGCGGCGCGCCGGAGATTGACGTTCTCGATCCGTATCGAGGCCACGGCGCCGGCGGGGAACTGGGTGTGCAGATATTCCCGGGCCACGTAGCCCAGGGTGTCCGGATGGTCGAAGAACAGGTCCACCTTGCCGTTACGATAGCGCAGGTGGTTGGTCTGCACCGTGAAATCCCCGACCAGGTAGCTCTTGAGCGTGTCCGGCAGTACCAGCTGAAGCGCGCCGGTGAACTGCTGATCGCCGAGCGGCGCCAGTGCCAGTTCGAGCCGGTAGCCCTCCTTGAAAATGCGCGTTTCCGGGTAGCTGCGGCCCTCGGGCTTCCAGGACACGTGTACCGGCGGGCCGCCGGCCTCCGCCGGGGTGATCAGCAGGGTGCGCCGTTCGCTGATGTCTTCCGGGCGCCATCCGAGCAGAATGCTGACGGAGAGATCGGGAAGGAAGGCTTCCCCCTGGTGAATACTGAGCACGCCGTTGATCAAGGTGACCCGCACCGGGTTCATCAACGGCTGGCCATGGATCACCCCGGACAGGGGCTTGCCGTCGCCACGGACCATTAACAGCGCCGCTTCCGGGGAGCGTACGAAGGTGGTGGCCGCCGGCGTCTTGGCGCCGCGCAGCACCTGGCCGGGGACCGCGTCCATCGGCGCCCGCCTCTCGTGTTGCACGTAAAGCAGCCCGGCGCCGACCAGCAGGCAGACCGTGCCCAGCACCCGCAGCAGGGCCAGCAGGCCATAGGTTTCCCAGTTTTCCTGAACCTGGCGCAAGCCCGCCAGGGGGATGAAAAAAAGCAGCGTGCTGTCGCCACGAAACGCGGCCTGCCTCACCAGCCCCACCGTGGCCATGATCAACAGGCTGAGGCCGGCCACCAATAGCCATTCCGCCATTTTATTATGCTCTCCCCGATGGCCGGCCAAGGGGCCGGCGTACTAGCGCCATAGTAAAGCTCAGCTTACAAAGCCTCACCCGGTCAATCCACACTTTCACCCCCACGCCGCCGTCGCGGCACCCGGGGTATGACGGTGGTCACACCCGCCGGCCTCCCGGCGCGCCCGTGACCCGACCCCGGATTACCGGTCATCGGATTTCATTAAAAAATGCTTGTCTGAATAAAAAACTGACGTTATACAGGCGCTGAGGTGGTCAGGGCTGGCGTCCCGCAAGGGGGCTCGCTCGGTACCCGGTTGTTTACGGCGGTTCCGTTTCCGAAGGAGGCGACCATGAGTGACCGACGCACTGAGAATGACTATGAGTCGGATGATTTACTGATGAACGATGATTTTGAACTCGAAGACGGCGTGGACGACGATCTCCAGGAAGAGAAAGCAGCCCGTTCACGCAGTTTCAACATGGACATGAGACACCGCATCGAAGACCGGTTGGAGGAGCGTCGCCTCAGGCGTGAGCTGGGGGATTACGAATTCTTCAACATGGACGACGATGACGAGGACATCCTGCACTGACGGTGGCGGGGTAATAAAAAAGGCCGGCGATTGCCGGCCTTTTTATTAACCACTCTGGTACGTCGCGGGACTACCAGCCGGTGGCTTTTTTCACTCCTTCGCCGATTTCGGCGGGGTTGCGGACGGTGACCACACCGGCCGCTTCCAGGGCGGCGAACTTCTCGTCCGCGGTGCCCTTGCCGCCGGCGATGATGGCGCCCGCATGGCCCATACGCTTACCAGGGGGCGCGGTGACACCGGCGATATAGCTGACCACCGGTTTGGTCACGTTGTCCTTGATATAGGCCGCCGCTTCGTCCTCGGCGGTACCGCCGATCTCACCGACCATCACGATGGCTTCGGTTTGCGGATCGTTCTGGAACAGTTCCAGGGCCTCGATGAAGGTGGTGC
>CAZKWA010000005.1:0-71339 GCA_964556345.1 uncultured Alcanivorax sp. | reverse complement strand
CTTGTCCGGGTCCAGCTCCGGCTCCTGGGGCAGGTAGCCGATGTTGATGCCCGGCTGCGGGCGCGCCTCGCCCAGGTAGTCCTTGTCGATGCCGGCCATGATGCGCAGCAGGGTGGATTTACCGGAGCCGTTGAGGCCCAGCACGCCGATCTTGGCGCCCGGGAAAAAGGACAGGGAAATGTCCTTCAGGATTTGCTTCTTGGGCGGGACAACCTTGCCCACCTTATCCATGGTGAAAATATATTGGGCCATAAAAAGAGAGATGCCTGAAAACGTAAGAAAAGCCCGTATGACGGGGCACGGGCGGGTTGGCGCCTAAACTAACCGAACCCGGCCCGGGATGAAAGTCCGGGCCGCCGGCGGGGGGTTGCGCAGGGCGGGGCGGACGAACACTCAAGTTAAAGCCGGCCTGGCCGATATCAATCGTGAAATCAGGTTTTACTATCGGGCGCCTGCCCGTTGTGCTGAGCAGGAGTTGTGCTGTGTTCGCAAAATTCAACCGGATCAATATCAAATATGGCGCCGCCTTCATCGGCGTGGCCCTGGCCTTGCTGGTGGTGGTCACCGCCAATGCCCTGCTGGTCAACTCCGTGAAGGAGCGCATGGTCGAGGTCACCTCGACCCTCAACAAGGCCATTTCGCTGGTGCTTAACGCGGACCGCGACCTGTACCAGGCGCGCCTGGCCGAAATGGCCTACCTGCGCGGCATTCCGGGGACCCCGGAGGCCGAGGCGCAGGTCGCCGCCTATGAAGAGAACGCCATCCAGGCCCGGGAGCGTATCGAGCAAGTGGCGGGTCTGATGGCCAACTACGGCGACGTGTCCGAGGACGTGGCCCGGTTCGAAAAGCTCTACGCCCGCTGGCGGGAAGAGTCCCGGCGGTCGTTCGAGATGTACGCCAACGAAGACGTCGGCGGCGCCATGGAGCAGGTCGACGGGGTGTCCCTGGAAAGCTTTGAGACACTGCGCACCTTCTATGACGCCACCGGCCAGTCCGTGGACGCCCGCGTCGCCGAACTGGAGGCCGCCACCCTGGCCCAGGTCAGCCGCCAGCAAACCCTGGTGATCGGCTTCGCCGCGGTGGTCGGCCTGGTGGCCATCGCCATCGCCCTGATCGGCCCGCATCTGATGTCCAAGGCGATTGGCCAGGTCAGTGCCCGGATTCGCGAGATCACCGAAGGTGACGGCGACCTGACCGCCCGCATCCAGAGCCACCGCAAGGACGAAATCGGCGAACTGGCCGAGCAGTTCAACCGCTTTATCGAGCGTATCGACACCACGCTGCAATCGGTGCGCACCAGCACGCTGAGCGTCAACCAGGCCTCCGACGAGATCGCCAAGGGCAGCCAGGAACTGGCCTCACGCACCGAGCAGTCCGCCGCCAACCTGCAGCAGACTTCCGCCTCCATGGAAGAGATCACCACCACCGTGCGCAATACCTCCGACGCCGCCCGCCAGGCGGACGAACTGGTGCAGTCCACGGTGCAGGTGGCCCGGCGCGGCCAGGACGCCATGCGCGAAGTGGAAACCACCATGGGCGAAATCTCCGCCTCCGCGGAGAAGATCAACGAAATCATCACCCTGATCGACGGCATCGCCTTCCAGACCAACATCCTGGCCCTGAACGCCTCCGTGGAAGCCGCGCGTGCCGGCGAGCACGGCCGCGGCTTCGCGGTGGTGGCCCAGGAAGTGCGCACCCTGGCGGGCCGCTCCGGCGACGCCTCGCGGGAAATCCGTGAGCTGGTGGACCGCTCCGTGACCAGCACCCAGACCGGCGCCGGCCTGGTCAAGAACGCCGGACGCACCATGGAAGACATCGTCGCCAGCATCGACAAGGTGACCCGCGTGATCAGCGAGATCAGCACCGGCGCCCAGGAACAGAGCCAGGGCATCGGCCAGGTCAACACCGCGGTCGCCGAGCTGGACACCATGACCCAGCACAACGCCTCCATGGTGGAAGAAACCAGCTCCGCCGCCGAAGAGATGCGCCACCAGGCCGAGCAACTGGCCGCGCTGATCGCCACCTTCCGCCTCAGCGGCCAGGACCTCCAGGTCGATGCCGCCGGGGAAGAGCGCTTGCCTACCCTGCGGGCCGTGGACCGGGTCGGCGACCCGTGGCGTGACCGCGCGGCCTGATCCCCCGGTTTCTGATTCCAACCCCCATGAGCCCCTCTCACGACCGTGATGAGGGGCTTTCATGTGTCAAAGCCACTGCTTTTGGTTAGAATACGCGCCCCCGATCCCGCAATCCGACCCACAGGTAGCCCATGTTCTCTAAATCCATGTCCATCGCCGAGTTCGACCCGGAAATCCAGGCCGCCATCGACGCCGAGCGCGAGCGCCAGGAGCAGCACATCGAGCTGATCGCCTCCGAGAACTACGCCTCGCCCCGGGCCATGGAAGCCCAGGGCTCCGTACTCACCAACAAGTACGCCGAGGGCTACCCGGGCAAGCGCTACTACGGCGGTTGCGAGAACGTGGACGTGGTCGAGAATCTGGCCATCGAGCGGGCCTGCAAGCTGTTCGGCGCCGACTGGGCCAACGTCCAGCCCCACGCCGGCTCCCAGGCCAACGCGGCGGTCTACATGGCGGTGCTCAAGCCCGGCGATACCGTGCTCGGCATGAGCCTGGACGCCGGCGGCCACCTGACCCACGGCGCCAAGCCGAACTTCTCCGGCAAGATGTACAACGCCATCCAGTACGGCCTGGACAACGACACCGGCCTGATCGACTACGATCAGGTGGAAAAGCTCGCCCGCGAGCACAAGCCGAAGATGATCGTCGCCGGTTTCTCCGCCTACTCCCAGATCGTCGACTGGCAGCGTTTCCGTGACATCGCCGACGAAGTGGGCGCCATCCTGCTGGTGGACATGGCCCACGTGGCCGGCCTGGTCGCCGCCGGCGTCTACCCCAGCCCGGTGGGCATCGCCGACATCACCACCACCACCACCCACAAGACCCTGGGCGGCCCGCGCGGCGGCCTGATCATGGGCCGCGCCAACGAAGACCTGCAGAAGAAGATCAACTCCGCCGTCTTCCCCGGCGGTCAGGGCGGCCCCCTGGAGCACGTTATCGCCGCCAAGGCGATCTGCTTCAAGGAAGCCATGGAGCCGTCCTTCAAGACCTACCAGCAGCAGGTGGTGAAGAACGCCAAGGCGATGGCCAAGGTGTTCATCGACCGTGGCTTCGACGTGGTCTCCAACGGCACCGAAAACCACCTGTTCCTGCTCAGCCTGGTCAAGCAGGACATCACCGGCAAGGACGCGGACGCCGCCCTCGGCCGCGCCCACATCACCGTCAACAAAAACGCCGTGCCCAACGACCCGCGCTCGCCGTTCGTCACCTCCGGCCTGCGCATCGGCTCCCCGGCCATCACCCGCCGCGGCTTCGTTGAAGCCGATGCCACCGAACTGGCCGGCTGGATCTGCGACATCCTCGACAACATGGGCGACGAGGCGGTGATCGACGCGGTACGTGGCAAGGTCGCCGAGATTTGTAAGCGTCTGCCCGTTTACGAGCGATAAGTGATGAGTTGACAGTTGACAGTGGATAGTTGACAGCGAAAACAAAACGAGGCGTCAGGGATGACGGTAAGATTCGTGGCGCGGGAGAAATCCCGCGCTTTTGCGTTAAGGGTGGTGAAGTGTTGCCGGTTACTCCAGGAGGAGAGGCGGGAGTACGTGTTGAGCAAGCAATTACTTCGCAGCGGCACGGCGATTGGCGCGTTGATTCGCGAAGCGGAGCAGGCGGAGAGCCGGGCGGATTTTGTTCATAAGCTGTCTGTCGCTCTGAAAGAAGCCAATGAAACGGAATATTGGCTGGATCTATTGACGGAGTCCGGGTACTTAGATTCTCAGTTCGGAGGGTCTATGATGTCCGATACCAAAGAGTTGCTAAGAATCCTGACGGCCATCATCAGAACCACCAAGCGCCGCGGATAACACGGGTTGTTGGTCTTTTCGCTATCAACTGTCAACTATCAACTGTCAACTGCCTCTTATGTATTGTCCGTTCTGCGCTGCCCAAGATACCAAAGTCATCGATTCGCGTCTGGTCGCGGACGGCGGGCAGGTGCGCCGGCGCCGGGAATGCCTGAGCTGCAACGAGCGCTTCACCACCTTCGAGACCGCCGAGCTGGTGATGCCGCGGTTGGTGAAGTCCGACGGCACCCGGCAGCCGTTTGACGAGGCCAAGTTGCGGGCCGGGATGCTGCGGGCACTGGAGAAGCGGCCGGTGAGCATGGAAGACCTGGAGGCGGGGATCAGCCGGATCTGCCACCGCTTGCGCGCCACCGGTGAGCGCGAGCTGCCGGCCCGGGAGCTGGGAGAGTTCGTGATGGAAGAGCTGCAGCAACTCGATGACGTGGCCTATGTGCGGTTCGCATCGGTCTATCGCAGTTTTCAGGACATTTCCGAGTTCTCCGCGGAAGTGGATCGTCTGCGTGGCAGGAGCGACAAGAAAGACGATTGAGGTCCCCCGCCGGCTGTAGAGTCAGGTAAAGCCACCGATCGTGGAGTGATCGGTGGCTTTTTTCGTTGTGGCAACCCGTTCGTATAACGCTGCCCTGTTCGGTCAGAGACCGTGCAGCCACTGAGTCAGCAGCAGATAAACCGGGATGCCCGCCAGCACATTGAATGGGAAGGTGATGCCCAGTGAGGCTGCCATGGACAGCGTCGCGTTGGCCTGGGGCAGGGCTACTCGCAGGGCGGCGGGGACGGCGATGTAGGAAGCGCTGGCCCCCAGCACGGCCAACAGGGTGATGCCGCCCACGGAAAGGCCCAGGCCATCGCCAAGCAGCGCTCCCAGCACGCCGGCCAGGAGCGGCATGAAGACGCCGAAGGCGGCCAGGAACGGTCCATCCTGTTTCAGGGCGCCCAGTTGCTCGGTGGTGATCAAACCCATTTTCAGCAGGAACAGCGCCAGGACGCCCTGGAACAGGTCCATGAAAAAGGGGCTGATCCTGGTCAGGCTGTCGCCAGCAAAGGCGCCGATCAGGAGGCCGCCCACCATCAGCACGATCCCGGGGCTGAGCAGGGTTTCATGGGCCAGCTTGCGGCTGGCCAGGCCGGCGGCCGTTCCCTTGGCCAATGCCAGGCCAACAATGATGGCGGGAATTTCCAGCAGCACGACAAACAGCGGGAAATAGGGCTCATAGGTGACTCCGGAGGCGTCCAGTACCGCCACGGCGACGGCATAGGTCGCCACACTGACACTGCCGTAATGGGCGGCAATGGCGGCGGCATTGATCCTGTCCAGGCCGCCTACATGCCGCAGAAGCGGAAACGCCAGCAGGGGGAGGAGGGTACCGAAGCCGACGACCACCAGTGACTGCCAGACGATGCGTAGGCTCGCGTGTTCGGCCAGGGCCGCCCCGCCCTTCAGGCCGATGGCCAGCAGCAGGAACAGCGTCAGGCTCTGATACAGCCCGCCGGGAAAGGGCAGGCGCACTTTCAGAATACCGGCCGCCAGACCCAGCACAAAGAACAGAACCACGGCGTCAAGCGGCATAGCTGTCCCCGTCAGGCTGGGGCAGGGAAGGTCTGGCCGGGTTGCGTCCCGCCAGCCAGGCCACGGGCAAGAGCGCGACACCAATGACGCCAAGAGGAACGCCCGGGTGCCCGTTCAGGGTCAATAGAATCCCCAGACCCAGGTGGGTCAGGGCGACGAACAGAATGAAAAGACGTTGACGTGTGAACAATGACATGGGCCTCCGCGGTTGAAAAACGAAGGCATTATCCGGACAAGAAACATTAGATAAAAATAGATACTATCTAGGTAAAGCATAGATAAAGATCTAATCATGAGCCGATTACACGCCCGCGTGGGGACCCTGAGACAACTGGAGATACTGCTTGCCGTTCATGACATGGGCACGGTCACGGCGGCAGCGGCGGCCCTCCACCTGACACAGCCCACCGTATCCATGCAGCTGCACAAGCTGACGGAGGCCATGGGGATTCCCCTGTATGAACAGCATGGCCGGAAGTTGCGGTTCACGGATGCGGGCCTGGCAGCGGTGGCATCGGCCCGCCGTGTCATGGAGGAATTCGAGCACCTGGACATGACCCTGGCGGATTTTCGCGGGCTCAAGGCCGGAACCCTGCGCCTGTCGGTGGTGACCACGGCGAAATATTTTGTCCCGCACCTGCTGGGGCCTTTTTGCAAGCTTTATCCTGGCGTGGACGTCTCCTTTCATGTGGGCAATCGGGGACAGATCATCGAGCGTTTGGAGCAGGGGCTGGATGACTTCTATGTGTTCAGTCATGTCCCCGATGGGCCGCCGCTGGAGGCGAGTGCCTTCCTGGATAATCCGCTGGTCGCCATCGCGGCCGAGAACCACCCTCTGGCCCGGCGCCAGCCGCTGACTCTGGCGGATATCGCCCGGGAGCCGTTCCTGATGCGCGAGTCCGGTTCCGGAACCCGGCATGCCATTGAGCAGTACCTGCGGCAACAGGGGCAGACGCTGAATGTGAAGATGACCGTGGAGAGCAACGAGGCCATTCGGCACTCGGTAATGGCCGGGCTGGGGATTTCCATCCTTTCGGCCCACACCCTCAACCTGGGCGGTTGGGTCGGGTTGGTGCCGTTGAAGGTGGTGGGGCTGCCCATCGTGACCCAATGGTATCTGGTGCGCCCCTCGAAAAAACGGTTGTCCGTGGTCGCCCGGGCTTTCCAGCAGTTCATGGAGGATGAAGGGCGCGCCGTGCTGGCTGATTTTGTTGAAGATGCCGGTCGCTTTGTTGCGACACCGAACCCCGGCGTCCAGTAGAATGCCCGCCATGTTTACCTCGCTGGATCATCAATACATGGCACGCGCCCTGCGACTGGCGGAACAGGCGCTGTACACCACGGACCCGAATCCCAGGGTGGGGTGTGTGCTGGTGAGTGATGGCAACATTGTCGGCGAAGGCTTTCACGCCCGCGCGGGGGAGCCCCATGCCGAGCGTCATGCTCTGGTCGCTGCCGGAGAAAAGGCGCGCGGGGCGACCGCCTATGTGACCCTGGAGCCCTGCTCCCATACCGGGCGGACCGGTCCCTGCGCGGACGCGCTGGTGGAGGCGGGCGTGGCCAGAGTGGTTGCCGCCATGGAAGACCCCAACCCGCGGGTGGCGGGGCGGGGTTTGAAGCGGCTGGCCGATGCCGGCCTGGACGTGGCCGTGGGGCTGCTGGAAGCGGACGCCCGCGCTCTGAACCCGGGCTTTATTCTGCGCATGAACCGGGGGCGGCCGCTGATCCGCATCAAGGCCGCCGCCAGCCTGGACGGCCGCACCGCCATGGCCAGCGGCGAATCCCAGTGGATCACCGGCCCCGAGGCCCGCGAGGACGTGCAGCGGCTGCGCGCGCGCAGCAGCGCCATCGTCACCGGCATCGGCACGGTGCTGGCGGACCGGCCGTCCTACACCGTGCGTCCGGAGCAATGGCGGCATGGCGAGTACGGCGGCGGCCCGGTCCGCGCGCCGCTGCGGGTGATCCTCGACCCGGCCCTGCGCACCCCGCTGGACAGCCCGGTGGTCACCGCCGACGGCCCCTGCCTGATCGTCCACGCCGACGGCCCGGATGCCGCCCCGGACGACCGGCGCCGGGCGCTCGAACACGCCGGCGCCGAGCTGCTGGCACTGCCCCGCGCCCGCGCCGGCAGCGATCCCGCCGAGTCCGGCGCCGCCACCCGGGCGGAGCGGCGCGGCCTCGACCTGCACGCCCTGATCGCCGAGCTGACCCGCCGCGAATGCAACGAAGTGCTGGTGGAATGCGGCGCCACCTTGGCCGGCGCCTTCGTCCGCGATGCCCTGTTCGACGAACTGATCGTTTACCTGGCGCCTGCCCTGCTGGGCGCCGACGCCCGCGGCCTGCTCGACCTGCCGTTGGAGCGCATGGACCAGCGGGTGCGCCTGCGGTGGCACGACCTGCGCCGCGTCGGGGACGACCTGCGTTTAACGCTGGTGCCGAGCGCCGACAAGGTCTGAAGCGGCGGCGCGCCTTCGGTGCCTGTCGATTCCGGCCGCTCCCGGGCGACCAGGGGGACATCCGAATCCGAAGGAGCCGCCCGTGTCCCTGCAGCTGTACGCCCATCCCTTTTCCTCTTACTCCCAGAAGGCGCTGATCGCCCTCTACGAGAACGGTACGCCGTTCGAATTCCGGCTGCTGACGCCGGACGATCCGGAGACGCTGGCCGAGTTCCATGCGCTGTGGCCAATCCGGCGTTTTCCGGTATTGGTCGATAACGGCCGGATCGTGCCCGAGGCCACCGTGATTATCGAGCACCTGGCGGTGCATCATCGCGGTCCGGTGCGGCTGATTCCGGACGACCGGGCCGCCGCCGTGGAGGTGCGCTTTCTGGATCGCTTCTTTGATAATTACGTTTCCACGCCGCAGCAGAAGGTGGTGTTCGATGCCCTGCGAGACGAGCACAACCGGGATCCTCAAGGGGTCAGCGAGGCGAAGGCAATGCTGGAGACCGCGTACCGCTGGCTGGACACGCACCTGGCCGGGCGCGAGTGGGCGGCGGGAAGCGACTTCACCCTGGCCGACTGCGCCGCCGCGCCGTTTCTTTTCTACGCCGACTGGACGCACCCCATCGACGACCGGTTCACCCACGTTAAAGCCTACCGCCAGCGACTGCTGCGGCGGCCGTCGTTCGCCCGGGCGGTGGATGAAGCCCGGCCCTACCGACCGTTCTTTCCGCTCGGGGCGCCGGACCGGGACTGAGGCCCGGCGCCTGGCTTGCAACCGCTCCCATAAGGGGCTAAAAGCGGGTGTCGCCCACCGTCCGAGAGGAGCTTCCGTGAGCACCCATACCTCCAACACCAAGACCACCACCACCAGGATCCGCGCCATGAAGGGGCCGGGCAGCATCGTCTCGCTGACCGCCTACACCAAACCCATGGCGGCGCTGATGGACCCCTATGTGGACCTGATCATCGTCGGTGATTCCACCGGCATGGTCGCCTACGGGTTCGATTCCACCCTGCCGGTGACCCTGGACATGGTGATCCAGCACGGCGCCGCCGTGACGCGCGGCGCGGCGTCCGCCTGCGTGGTGGTGGACATGCCGTTCGGCAGTTACCAGGAGAGCCGGCAGCAGGCCTACCGCAACGCCGCCCGGGTGCTGGTGGAGAGCGGCGCCCAGGCGGTGAAGATGGAGGGCGGCCTGGAACTGGTGGACACCGTCGCTTTCCTGGTCGAGCGGGGTATTCCGGTGATGCCACACATCGGGCTGCGCCCGCAACACGCCAACGCCCAGGGCGGCTTCCGTGCCCAGGGCCGTGACGACGCCGCCAGCCAACGCCTGGTGGAGGAGGCCCGCGCCTTCGAGGCGGCCGGTGCGTTCTCGCTGTTGGTGGAAGGCGTATTCGAAAGCGCCGCCCGGGCGATCACCGAGGCGGTGGCCATTCCCACCATCGGCATCGGCGCGTCGCGGGCCTGCGACGGCCAGGTGCTGGTCACCGAGGATATCCTCGGGTTGTTCTCCGACTACACGCCCAAGTTCGCCAAGCGCTATGTGGACCTGAGCGCGCGGATAAAAACGGTGTTCGCCGATTACGAGCGCGAGGTGCGTGGCGGCGACTTCCCCGGCGACGAACACTGCTTCGGCATGAAGAAGTAGAGGAGGCGACGCCATGACCCTCAACGTCGGGGTGTACCTGTTCCCGGAGGTGGAACTGCTCGATTTCGCCGGCCCCTGCGAGGTGTTCACCACCGCCAACCGGCTGGCCCCGGAGGGCGCGCCGTTTTCGGTCTTCTCGGTGGCCGACCGCCGGCGGCCGGTCACCAGCCGCGCGGGCGTGGTGATTCAGCCGGATTACCCGTTCGCGGATCATCCGCCGATCGACGTTCTGCTGGTGCCCGGCGGCGTGGTGGACGAGGTCATGCATGAGGCCGCCGTGCTGGGCTGGATCGCCGGGGTGTCGGCGACCGCGCGGCTGACCGCCTCGGTCTGCAACGGCGCCTTCCTGCTCGCCGCCGCCGGCCTGCTGGACGGGCGCCGGGTCACCACCCACTGGGAGGATGCCGACGCCCTGCGCGCCGGCTTCCCCCGGCTGGCCGTGGAAGAAGGGCCACGCTGGGTGGATCAGGGCGATATCGTCACGTCCGCCGGGGTGTCGGCGGGCATTGATATGAGCCTGCATCTCGTGGAACGGTTACAGGGGCGTACCCTGGCCGCGGCGACGGCGCGGCAGATGGATTTTCACCGGGCGGGCTGACGTCAGGAGGCGATGGCGACGCCGCCCCGGCCGCGGTCCTTGGCTTGGTACAGCGCCTGATCGGCGCGCCGCAGGGTGCGCCGCCAATCGCCGTCGGTGAGCTCCGCGAACCCCATGCTGGCACCGACGCGCAGGTCCGTCGTGTCGCCGGCGGCCACATCGTCGAACGCCTCCAGCAGGCGTCGGGCGATGGAACTGGCCGCGTCCGGGTTGGCCTCGGCGAGAAACACCACGAACTCGTCGCCTCCCCAGCGGCAGGCAATGTCGCCGTCGCGCATGGTGTGCTCGATGCGTTGCGCCACGGTGCGCAGCAGGGCATCGCCACGGCTGTGGCCGAAGCGGTCGTTGACGCCCTTGAAATGGTCCAGGTCGATGAACAGCAGGCCGCCCCGGGCGTTGTCGCCGAGCTCATCCAAATGGCTTTCCAGGAACGCCCGGTTGAACAGGCCCGAGAGCGGGTCGCGGGTGGCCTTGTCCGCCAGGCGGCGCAGTTGGTGATCGGTCTTGGTGCGCTCACTGAGCGTGTGTGAGTAGTGAATCACCATGGCCGCCAGCGCCGCCACCTGAAACGCCACGAAACCCGGCGTCAGGGCGCTCAGCGGCAGCATTTCCATGCCCATCTCGCGCAAGGTGTCGTGCACGCCGGTGAGAAACACCAGCGTGAAGCCGGTCACCGTCAGCCACCAGGCCAGGGTGCCGCCGGCCCGCCGGGCCCGGCGCAGCATCCGCCAGTTGGTATAGCTGAACGCCAGCATGCAGAAGATAAAGAAGGGCGCGCCGGCGGCGCCGTAATCCGCGAACACCTGACTGCCTTCGATAGTGGCCCGGTCGCTGGCGATGATCAGCGCCGGATGGTCCACCCACAGCAGGCCGGCCACCAGGGCCGCGCCCAGGTAGATCGCCGCCAGTCGCCAGCGGGGCTCACCCCGGCGGCGCAGCACCCGATGCATGCAGATCAACGCCGCCAGCCCCATCACCACCGCGCTCAGCGCCAGCCGGTAGGGCATCATCACCGCATCCAGGTTGCCGGCCACGGCGTCCATCCGCGACGCCAGATCGCCGGCGATGTACACCGTGGCGCACAGGTTGGCCAGAGCGAACTGCAGCGCCGCCGGGGCCTCCCGGTCGCGGTACAGATACAGCGCCAGCGTGAACACGCTCAGCAGCAGCAACAACGCCACGGCCGCGCCGGTGGCCATGATGTTCAGCCACAACGTCCAGGTTTCCGCCCCGGCGTTGACCAGGAAGGTGGAAGGCGAGTGTTCGGGCATGGTTTTGGGCGACTAAAAAATGAGCGGCAAGAATACCAAAAACACCCGCTGAAACCGTTGTTTCTTCGTTTCAGCGCCCTTCGGCGCGAAATTGGCGCCCGGGGCGCTGGTTCGCATGCCTCTTATGGGGTTCATTAACGGTGCCTTCATGTATCGCAAAAGCCAGAACGGTCCGCCGGAGAGACGGCATGAAGGGCCGTCAGTACGGCCCTTTCTGACATTAAATATCAACACTATCAGCGCCTTACGGGTGGGCCGGGCGAGCGAGAGGGTGCCTCCGAAATAAATGATACATAAATCATGTGTTGACACTAAATTATGTGTCGTATAAAAATGAATCCATGAGTGGCACGACCGCCACAGCGGACTACGGAGGCGCCCCATGTACGCACAACAGGTGGATACCGGCAGTAAAGGCCTGAAAAGCCTGGACGAAATGAGCCCGGAAGAGCGGCACTTTCAAGAGAAGGTGGACGCGGAGACCCGGATCGAGCCCAAGAACTGGATGCCCGACGGTTACCGCAAAACGCTGATTCGCCAGATCTCCCAGCACGCCCATTCGGAAATCGTCGGCATGCTGCCGGAAGGCAACTGGCTGACCCGTGCGCCGACCCTCAAGCGCAAACTGCAGCTGATGGCGAAGATTCAGGACGAAGCCGGCCACGGCCTCTACCTGTACAGCGCCATGGAAACCCTGGGCGCCGACCGTGACGAAGAGATCGAAAAGCTGCACCGGGGCGAAGTGAAGTTCTCCTCCATCTTCACCTACCCGACGCTCAGCTGGGCGGACATGGGCGCCATCGGTTGGCTGGTGGACGGCGCCGCCATCGTCAACCAGGTGCCGCTGCAGCGCTGCTCCTACGGCCCCTACGCCCGCGCCATGATCCGTGTGTGCAAGGAAGAGAGCTTCCACCAGCGCCAGGGTTACGAAATCCTGTTGACCATGATGCGCGAAGGCACCGACGAGCAGAAAGACATGGTGCAGGACGCCATCAACCGTTTCTGGTGGCCGTCGCTGATGATGTTCGGCCCCTCCGACGACAGCTCACCCAACTCCGCCCGCAGCTGGAATTCCTCGGCTGCACCGCGCCGGACCCGGACCTGAAATGGAACGAGGAAACCGGCCACTACGACTTCGGCGAGATCGACTGGCAGGAATTCTTCGACGTGCTCAAAGGCCACAGCCCCACCGGCATCGAGCGCATCCAGCAGCGCAAGAGCGCCATCGACGACGGCAAGTGGGTGCGCGATGCCGCCGTGGCCTATGCCGACAAGCAGAAAGCGAACGCCGCTTAAACCGAACTAATTCAACGAGAACCGAAATGGCTGAATGGACCCTCTTTGAAGTCTTCGTGCGCAGCAAGCACGGCCTCAACCACAAACACGTGGGCAGCGTGCACGCGGCCGACGCCACCATGGCGTTGGAAAACGCCCGCGAGCTCTACACCCGCCGCAACGAGGGCGTAAGCATCTGGGTGGTGCCCGCCGCCCGGATCACCGCCACCGCCGGCGACGAAAAAGAGGCTTTCTTCGACCCGGCCGAAGACAAGGTCTACCGCCATGCCAGCTTCTACAAGCTGCCCCCGGAAGTGGATCAGATGTGATGAGCCAGAACCAAGCACTGACTGAATACCTGCTGCGCCTCGCCGACACCGACATGGTGCTGGCCCAGCGCCTGTGCGAATGGTGCGGCAAGGCGCCGGCCCTGGAAGAAGAAGTGGCGATGATGAACGTGGGCCTGGACCTGCTCGGCCAGGCACGCAACTGGTACGACTACGCCGCCGAGCTGCTGGACGACGGCCGCGACGCCGACCATCTCGCTTTCCGCCGCAACGAGCGGGAATACCGCAACCTGCTGCTGGCGGAATACCCGCGCGGCGACTACGCGGTGACCACCGCCAAGCAGTTCTTCTTCGACGTCTGGCACCACCTGGTGCTCACGCGGCTCACCGAATCCGGCGACGAACGCATCGCCGGTCTGGCCGCCAAGGGCCTCAAAGAAGCCAGCTACCACCGCCGTCGCTCCACCGAGTGGATGCTGCGCCTGGGCCAGGGCACCGAAGAAAGCCACCGCCGCCTCGCCGACGCCGTGCGGAACCTGTGGCGCTTCACCTACGAGCTCACCGACACCGACGCCTTGGAAGATGAACTCGCGGAAGCCGGCATCGGCGCCGGCAACGTGGGCGACGCCTGGCGCGCGGAAGTGAGCCGCGTGCTGGAACAGGCCGGCCTGGACGTGCCCGAACCGGCGCGCCACTTCTACCTGGATGGCAAGAACGGCAAGCACACCGAACAGCTCGGTTTTCTGCTCGCCGAAATGCAATACCTGCCGCAGGCCTACCCCGATGCGACCTGGTGAGCTGATCTTCCGTGAGCGGGCGGTCTTCACCGGCACGCCCCTGGGCGAAGCGGACCTGCCGCGCGCCTGGGACTGCCTGAGTGAAGTGATGGACCCGGAAGTGCCGGTGGTCAGCGTCGTCGACCTGGGCATGATCCGCGCGGTGGCCTGGGAAGACGATCGCCTGCACGTAAAAGTCTCGCCCACCTATTCCGGCTGCCCGGCCACCGAAGTGATCGAGCGCGACGTGGAACAGGCGCTGATCGAAACCGGCTTCCGCGACCCCCGCATCGAACGCGTGCTGGCACCGGCCTGGACCACTGACTGGATCACCGAAAAAGGCCGCCAACAGCTGCGCGACTACGGCATCGCGCCGCCGGCAGTCGGAGAGGGCAGGGACACTTTATTGGATCCCGGCCCCGCCGAGTGTCCGCACTGCGGCAGCACCGCCACCGAACAAGTCAGCGAATTCGGCTCCACCGCCTGCAAGGCGCTCTACAAGTGCCGCGACTGCCTGGAACCGTTCGATTACTTCAAGTGCCTTTGAGCGAACCCATGACCCAATTCCACTCCCTGACAATCCGCGAAGTGCGCCCGGAAACCCGCGAAGCGGTGTCCATCGCCTTCGACGTGCCGCCGGAACTGAACGACACCTTCCGCTTCACCCAGGGCCAGCACCTGATCGTGCGCACCCACATGGATGGCGAGGAAGTGCGCCGCTCCTACTCCATCTGCACCGGCGTCAACGACGGCGACCTGCGCGTGGCGGTGAAAAAAGTCCCCGGCGGCCGCTTCTCCGGCTTCGCCAACGGCGAACTCAAGGAAGGCGACACCCTGGAAGTGATGCCCCCCACCGGCCATTTCCACATCGACCTGGACCCGCAACGCGAAGCGCACTACCTGGCGGTGGCCGCCGGCAGCGGCATCACTCCGATTTTATCCATTATCAAGACCACCCTGGAAACCGAACCGAACAGCCAGTTCACCCTGATCTACGGCAACCGCTCCAGCGGCTCCACCCTGTTCCGCGAAGCGCTCAGCGATCTGAAAAACGCCTACCTGGGCCGGCTTAACATCATCTATATGTTCAGCCGCGAACAGCAGGACGTGGACCTCTATAACGGCCGCATCGACGCGCACAAATGCGACGCCATCTTCAGCCGCTGGCTGGACACCCCGAACCTGCACGCCGCCTTCCTGTGCGGCCCGCAATCCATGACCGAAACCGTCAAGGACCGGCTGATCGCCAACGGCCTGGAAAAGAGCCGCGTGCATTTCGAACTGTTCGCCGTGGAAGGGCAGCCGCAACGCAAACACCGCGCCCCGGAAGAAGTGGCCGAAGACGAAGCGAAGACTGAAGTTTCCATTATCAGCGACGGCCGCCAGCTCGACTTCCGCGTGCCCCGCGACAGCGTCAACATCCTCGACGCCGCCAACAAAGAAGGCGCCGACCTGCCGTTCTCCTGCAAGGCCGGCGTCTGCTCCACCTGCCGCTGCAAGGTGGTGGAAGGCGAAGTGGAGATGGACAACAACTTCGCCCTGGAAGACTACGAAATCGACGCGGGCTATGTGCTCTCGTGCCAGAGCTACCCGCTCACCGACAAGGTCGTATTGGATTTCGACCAACCTTAAAACCTTCGCGGGCAGGCCCGCTCCCACAAAAGAGCAACCGCTGTAGAGGCGGCCCTGGAGCTAACGAGGACGCCAGGCCTTTGTGGGAGCGGGCCCTGCCCGCGAATGAGCGGCCCCGCCGCGAACAACACACCGATCAACAAGGAGCCACGCCATGACCGTCCTCCAAAGCTACCTCGCCGGCCAATGGCTCGGCAGCCAGCCCGGCAAACCGCTGGCCAGCGCCATCAACGGCGAGATCGTCGCCCACGCCCACGACGACACCCCGGACTTCGCCGCCGCCGTCCACTACGGCCGCACCACCGGCGTCAAAGAACTGCTCAAGCTCGACTTCCAGGAGCGCGCCGCCCGCCTTAAAGCCATGGCGCTGCACCTGCAGGAACACAAAAAAGAGCTCTATAAACTGTCGCGCCACACCGGCGCCACCAAGGGCGATAACGCCTTCGACATCGACGGCGGCTTCGGCACCCTGTTCGCCTACGCCAGCATGGGCCGCAAAGAGCTGCCCTCCGGCAACGTGGTCCACGAAGGCCCGGTGATCCCGCTCGGCAAAAACAGCCACTTCGCCGGCACCCACATCCTGGTGCCGCGCGGCGGCGTCGCCGTGCACATCAACGCCTTCAACTTCCCGGTCTGGGGCATGCTGGAAAAATTCACCGCCAACTTCCTCGCCGGCATGCCCTGCATCGTCAAACCGGCCACCGCCACCAGCTACGTCACCGAAGCCTGCGTGCGCCTGATGCAGGATTCCGGCGCGCTGCCCGAAGGCGCCCTGCAACTGGTGATCGGCGGCACCGCTGATCTGCTCGACCAGCTCGACGAACAGGACGTGATCACCTTCACCGGCTCCGCGGACACCGCCCGCAAACTGCGCGCGCACCCCAACGTCATCAACCGCTCCATCCCCTTCAACGCCGAAGCGGACTCCCTCAACAGCGCCATCCTCGCCCCGGACGTCACCCCCGACGACGAAGAATTCGACCTGCTCGCCAAGGAAATCGTCCGCGAGATGACCGTCAAAGCCGGCCAGAAGTGCACCGCCATCCGCCGCATCATGGTGCCCCAGCAGCACCTGGACGCCTTCGGCGAACGCCTGATTCAGCGCCTGGAAAAAATCACCCTCGGCGACCCGGACGAAGAAGGCGTACGCATGGGCGCGCTTGCCTCCCTGGCGCAAAAAGAAGACGTCACCGCCGCCGTCAACGACCTGCTCAACACTAGCGAGTGCATCCACGGCGCTGACGGCGGCGCCGCCCCCATCGGCAAAGGCACCGAAAACGGCGCCTTCTTCGCCCCGCGCCTGCTGCGCAGCCGCGACCCCCACGCCGACGGCGGTGCCCACGACATCGAAGCCTTCGGCCCCGTCAGCACCCTGATGGGCTACGGCGACCTCGACGAAGCGGTCGAACTCGCCGCCAAAGGCAAAGGCAGCCTGGTCACCACCTTCGCCACCAAAGATCCGAAGAGCGCTGCCCGCGCCATCCCGGCCCTGGCCGCCCGACACGGCCGCCTGCAAGTGCTCAACGCCGAAGCCGCGAAAGAATCCACCGGCCACGGCGCGCCGCTCCCCATGCTCAAACACGGCGGCCCCGGCCGCGCCGGCGGCGGCGAAGAACTCGGCGGCATCCGCGCCGTCCACCACTACCTGCAACGCACCGCCATCCAGGGCTCGCCCACCATGCTCGCCGCCGTCACCGGCGAATACGTGCGCGGCGCCGAGGTGCTGGAAACCGAAGTGCACCCCTTCCGCCGCCACTTCGACGACCTCGCCATCGGCGAATCCCTGCTCACCCACCGCCGCACCGTCACCGAAGCCGATATCGTCAACTTCGGCTGCCTCTCCGGCGACCACTTCTACATGCACTTCGACGAAATCGCCGCCAAAGACTCCCAATTCGGCAAACGCATCGCCCACGGCTACTTCCTCCTCTCCGCCGCCGCCGGCCTGTTCGTCTCCCCGGCCCCCGGCCCCGTCCTCGCCAACTACGGCCTCGACACCCTGCGCTTCATCAACCCCGTCGGTGCCGGCGACACCATCCAGGCCCGCCTCACCTGCAAGCGCAAGATCGACCAGGGCAAAGCCGCCCCCGACGGTACGCCGCAAGGTGTGGTGGTCTGGGATGTGCAGGTCACCAACCAGAACGACGAACTCGTCGCCAGCTACGACATCCTCACGCTGGTGGCGAAGAAGAAAGGGGACGCATAATCGCCATGTGGTGAGTTAGTCCTTACTCTTTAATTCAAGGCTTCCTTGGTGATGGCCGCTCCTTTTGGGGCGGCCTTTTTTATTTCCAATGGGCATTTTTTTCAGTATCGTTCTTGCTGAATTTGTATTCGAAGATCGGGTTAATCAATAAGGTGGGGTATGGAGTACCAGTCTTTTTCTATACGCGCATTGATAGATGATGTTATTAAAGGTGCAATTAGAATTCCTGCTTTCCAAAGGGGGTTTGTATGGAACTATGATAGTGTTGCTTACTTGATGGATAGTATTTATAAGAATTACCCTTTCGGATCTTTGCTTTTTTGGAGAACAAAAAATAGTCTGGCAAGTGAGAGGCGTCTTGGACTTTTCGAACTCCCATCAGCACCGAAAGAATATCCAATTAACTACGTTTTGGATGGTCAGCAGCGTCTAACATCGATTTTTTCAGTTTTTCAAACCGAATTAAAACCAGTGGAGGGTGGTTGGCCGGAAATATATTTCAACTTAGTGGCTGATGATGATTATCAGGAAAGCAGGTTTTCGCCAATGCTTGAAGATGAAATTGATCCGGCGAAACACTTTCCGTTGTCTTGCCTTTTTGATCCTGTAGCATATCGCCGCGCTACAGATCCTTTTGCTGATGATGCCGAAAAGCTGCGGATGCTTGATGATCTACAGGCCAGGTTCAAGGAAGTTTCTATTCCGGTTCAGATATTGACCACTGAAGAGCGAAGCAGTGTAGCAATTGTATTTGAGAGGATTAACCGGCTCGGAATGGAGCTTGATACACTTCAGCTATTATCTGCTTGGACATGGAATGAGGACTTTGATCTCCTGCAGGAATTTGATGATCTAAAAGAAGATTTGGAGGAGTTTGGATTTTCTGATGTTGGAGAAGATACAAATTTGGTTTTGAGGTGCGCCTCTGCAATCTTGACTGGCGATAGTACGCCGGACAGGCTGATAGAAATGAATGGTAGTGATGTTCGTGCCAATTTCCCGAAAGTGACCAATGGTATAAAGGGTGCGATTGACTTTTTGCGTAAACAAATGCATGTCGTTAATTTAAAAAGTCTCCCTTATAATGCTTTACTGGTTCCTCTTTCGGTTTTCTTTGCCGAGCCTGATGGTAGGGATGTCACATATTCTGATGAGACCTTAGATGTTATAAAAAGATGGTTCTGGAGATCATGTTTTGATCGCAGATATAGCAGTCAAACGAAGAGAACTTCCCAAAGGGATATACAGGAAATAGTCAAGCTGAAAAACGGCTATGAAAGTCGGCTAGACGATATTGACGTCGGGCTTTCTGAGGAGTTCTTCTCTAGTGTATTCAAGATTAGCTCTGCGAACACAAAGACCTTTATTTTGATGTTGATCAATAATAAGCCGAAAACTTTTTTGTCCGGGGGTGCGGTTGATTTGGATAAAGTTCTTCAAAAATATAACAGGGCTGAGTTTCATCATCTTTACCCTAAAGCACAGCTAAAGAAAAAAGATGTGGGCGAAGAAGAAATAAATGCGCTATATAATTTCGCTATTATTAACGGCGCAGACAATAGGCGGATATCGAATAAAAAACCTAGTGCTTATAAGGCAATGGTGGGTTCAAGCGAAAAATCAAGAAATCAAATTACAGGCTCTGCGTTATGTCCTTCTTCTTTATTTGAGGATGATTACGAGAAGTTTAGGGTGGAAAGAGTGGCCATATTAATGGCGAAGGCTGGGGAGTTGATTGGTGATTGAGGGCTTTCGAGCCTTGTGCTAGCGTGGAGACACTGCCTCCGGGTGCGGCAACACCCGAAGGCAGCTAACCACAACAGACTGACAAGGAGTCCATCATGGCTGCTCGCAATCATAAGCCACGCGCTCGCGTAGGTAAAAGCGAAACCCCCAAACCCAACCGCGAATTTCCCTATATTCGCCACCTCAAGGTCCACCCCGGTCAGTACTACTCGTCCGGCGCGCCTCTGTACCTCCATCTGAGCCGACCGCCCAAGCCCCCCGGTGCCCTGGGTCCATGTGAAGGGCTATTGGCTCGCTGAGGCCGGCTTCGCCATCGGCACGCCGCTAGAGGTGGAAGTCAGCGAAGGCCGCTTGGTGATCTCGGCGGCCCTCGAGCCTTCTGGCACCTGATCCGCCGCCGGCGGCTTGCATTGCCGGGCGGTCGCCGGTACCTCATCGATGTTTTTGACGATGCTGCTTGCAGGGCCTCGCTGTGGAGATATACTGTCCAAATGGCCAGTTCCCTTTGGTCGGTATTAATCTTCCCAAAGAGAAAACTGAGTTATATCAGTGAGATAGAGAGCCTCAGGTAACTGCCCTTCGGGATGTGGTGCATAGTGGTGCAATGTGGTGCAGAATGCACCTCAAAGCAGACTGACTTGGGAACCCTCTATGTCCAGCCCCGTAGTAGCTTCTGACCGAAAGACGGTCAGAACATCTGTGATTCTTACGGAAGAAGCCCATAGCCAGGTGCTGGCTCTCGCTAACGCCAATCGTGTGTCGACCGCCTGGGTGATCAGGATGGCGGTGCAGCGTCTTCTGGATGAACAGCAGGGGCAACTTGAGCTGCCGTTGCCCCTCTCTTCGAGAAAGGGAACCAACCAATGAATGAAGCGTTGATTCGCCATAAACTTGGGCGCCTTGATAAAGCGGGTGCAAAGCCGCGCGTACTGGATCTCTTCGCCGGGTGCGGCGGTCTGTCTCTGGGTTTTGAGGCGGCCGGATTTGATATCCGGGGAGCCGTTGAGTTTGACCCCCAGGCGGCGCAATCCCATGGGATTAATTTCCACGGCGGCGCCCCGGAGCATTGTGATGCGATCGATATCACCAGCACCTCGCCGGAGCAGCTGTGCCAGAAGCTGAAGCTGGATAGCGTGGAAGATGCTTTCGACATTATCGTGGGCGGCCCGCCTTGCCAGGCCTTTGCCAGAGTCGGTCGATCCAAGCTGCGGGAGATCGAGGCGCACCCCGAGGCGTTTATCCGCGACCCGCGTGCTCAGCTTTACAAGAAATACCTGGAATATGTGGATGCATTCAGGCCGCTCGCGGTTCTGATGGAGAACGTGCCGGATATCCTGAACCACGGCGGCCAGAATATTGCGGAAGAGACCTGTGAAGTATTGCAGGATAAAGGCTATATCTGTGGCTATACGCTGCTGAATTCCGCTTATTTCGGTGTGCCGCAGATGCGCGAAAGGATGTTTCTGGTGGCCTATCGGAAAGAAGTGGCGGACGAGGTTGTCTTCCCTGCGCCGACTCATTGGGTCGATCTGCCATCCGGATACGAAAGTTCTCGCTCAGTGGCCACCAAAACATTACGGAGCCTGTTCAACGAAGCGCATTGCTATGTGGAGCCAACGGTAGCCAGAACGTCGTTGCCCGCGGCTGTTACGGCAAAGGAAGCATTGAACGACCTGGCGCCGATTTACGCTCGCGAATTGCTCGCCAACGGCGGAATCAAACGCGGTGCGCGACGCTTTGTTGAGCCGGTGCGCTATAGCCGCCGCAAGCCGTCTTCCTATGCTTTGCAGATGCGTTCCTGGCACGGCCATGAGGCGCCAGAGGACGGGGTTCGGGATCATGTCATCCGTTACCTCCCCAGAGATTATGAGCTGTTTGCCCGGATGAATCCGGGTGACCAGTACCCTCAGGCCTATGAGCATGCCGTCGAGATGTTTCAGGAACGCTTGCAGGCGGAGCGTGCAAAAGGTCAACGAATCCCTGAAAAATCCGCCAAGTATAAGGCGCTGTGGGATTCTATTGTGCCGCCCTATGACGCAAGCAAGTTTCCTAATAAATGGCGTAAGATGTGGGCGGATCAGCCCGCCCGTACGTTAATGGCGCATTTGGGCAAAGACGGCTACAGCCACATTCATTACGATAGTAATCAGGCACGTACGATTTCCGTTCGTGAGGCGGCCCGGCTTCAGTCTTTCCCCGACGGCTTTCAATTCAGTGGCACAATGAACCCGGCTTTCAGGCAGATCGGGAACGCCGTGCCGCCTTTACTGGCGAAGGCGTTGGCCGCCACAATGATGCAGACCTTGCGGGCTTCAGCTTTTCGAGGTGCGCCAAAAGTACAAGGGGAAGTGAGGGATGACAGTCAAGCAGCGCTTTCAGCAGTTTGAAGCTGCAATAAACCAGCTGCAAGGAATAAACCCCAAGGCCTATAAAGCGAGAGGGTTTGGCTTTTCAAACAGCGCGCGGCTTGTAGAAAGCGGTCTTTTCGCCGGCACAAGTAATCTTGAAACTTATTCAAGAAAGCTCAACGCCGGCGATGAGGCGCGGCTGGAACAGTTCGTGGTTTTGTCTGTCCTCAATTTCCCTCCTCAGGATGAGGTTCATTTCGCCATTGTTGTAAGTAAGGAAGCCGGGCTCCTGAGTAACGGCTTGCTGAAGCTTTATACTGAGGGCGAGGCGCTGAATAAAGCAGCTGTCGATGCAGGGAAGAAGCCGGGAAAGATCAGTAATAATGTTAAGTTTTACGTTACCGAAGATGGGTATCTGTTCTTTCAGAATGGCGACTTCTTTCTCTCTTTGAGTGACGATCCTGACGGAAAAGACATCGACTATGAGTGCGCGGCGAAAATCGATTCTGTCTATTTTTCAATATGGCCACCCGGCCCTTCAGCCCACCGAAGCTTGATAGCCAGAGAATTTATCGGTTATCTCGGGACGCTTGTCGGGCGAGAAAAAGTCCATGAAATCCGGGCCTGGGAAGAAGGGCAGACAGTCAGTCCCGAAATGCAACGAATGCCTGCGTCAGTGCCCGTCGCTGAAATAGAGAAGGGCGTTTCGAAGCTGGGCGGCCATTACCCTCATGGTGAGGTCAGAAATTACCATGCTGCAATGAACTTTCTGCAGCATAAGCACTTTTCGATTCTGTCCGGGCTTTCAGGGACCGGGAAAACCCGTCTGGCACTGACTTATGCTAAAGCAGTGCACGGAATCACGGAGCCGCACACTGAAGATCCGTTTCTGGTGGTGTGCCCGGTCAGGCCCGAGTGGACGGATCCCTCTGGGTTGACTGGATATCATGATGTCCTGTCAGATCGGTATGTTGTCCCGCCGTTCCTGGAGGCAGTCTTCCTCGCTACTGCTCATCGATACACCCCGGTATTTGTCGTTCTCGATGAGATGAATCTGGCCAGGGTGGAGTACTACCTCTCAGATATTCTTTCGTCGATGGAGGCAGGCGAGCCGCTACGTTTGCATTCGAATAGCGTTCCGCTTGAGGGCTCCACGGGTATTTCTGTCCCCGCCTCTCTTCCCCTGCCTCATAATCTTTTCATTACAGGCACTATCAATGTGGATGAGACGACGCAGCCGGTCAGCGATAAAGTGCTGGATCGGGCGGTGATCATCGACATGACAAAGATTGACCTGGACGGATTTATCGACAAGCTTTCTGAGCGTTTTCCTGAACTGAAGAGTGCTTGCCAGGCATGCAAGGCGCCGCTTGGCGAGGTTTATATGGCTCTCTCTGAATACGGCCTGGGATTCGGTTATCGGGTCGCGGAAGAAGTCATACGTTACTATGCCTTCCACAAAGATTATCTGGCGGGGTCAGGCAAAGATGTTAAAGATGCAGCGGCCGCGCCTTATGACTCTGGGCCGCTTTTCGAAGAAAAAGCTGATGTGGCAATCGATGATCTGATGGCGCAAAAAGTCCTGGTCAAGCTGCGTGGTTCGGAGCGTGAGCGCAAGTTGTTGGATCAGCTTAGGGTAATTCTTAAGGGGATGAAAAAGTCACAGTCTCTTCTGGATCGGCTCCTTGACGATCTGGACGAGTTCGGCTCCTTCCAGGCCAGCAGGTAAAGCTATGGCGGCGCTCTGGCTTCTTGAGGAATATGGGGCGGGACGACGCTGGCAGGTGTGGCCAGAGAAAGACGATATCCCTCCGGGGCGCGTCCACGAGGCCGGCAACTATCTGTTCTTGCTTGAGGACTGTTCCGCGGCCTCCCGAGCTGATCTGTACCTGGATGATGTCGCGCTTGAGCCGTTAAGAGTATCAGATAGCGATTCAGCCAGGTGGCGTTGGGCTCCCGGGTTCCAGTCCGGCCTTGTGCATCTTTCGCTTAAGATTCCGGGTGGGCCGAATCCCTCAATTGAGGTTGCGACGGATCCTGACCTGAGGAAAATCACTCGGGGCGACTTCGATACAATGGTTCGAGAAATACTCGAAGACACCTGTGCGCTTTTTGCCCTGAGCAGTTTCTATAAGGGGCTCTCTGCAGGCCCTGGGAGGAAAGTACCTCCGATCGCGAGGTTGCAGTTCATCCTTTCTCGCATGGCCGAGCTTGAACAGGTGATCCTCAGAATCAACGCCCGGCCTCGCCATCGCCTTAAGGCAGATCAGAGAGTACTTCCCTGGCATCAGGTCAGGAAAGTGACCGGCCAGGAAATTCTGAACTCGTATAAATCCGGACCTGTTCTTCGGCAAGATATGGCGAGGTCGCGCTTGCCGGCTGTTCTGAAAGGAGCGCTGCCAGCCAATATCCGGGTTCGTAATAAAGCCGGCTCCCTCGATATTCCGGAGCATCGTCAGATGTGGAGTTGTCTGAGGAGCTGGTCTTCCTGGCTGGCGGCGGTGGCGTCGCGAATAGAGCGTGCCACCGGTGGCCCTGACGAAGAAACGCGTGCTATTGCCAGAACCTGGGCCCGGCGATGCCGAAAGGCGGCCGTGCGGACCACTGGATTGCTCGCTCTCCCTCTTTTCGCTGATATCCCGGAGGAACAGGTCCCTGTAAGAACATCTTCTACCTATCGGAACGATCCCTTATACCGACAGTTTTATCGTATCTGGCAGGATATGAACCGCGGACTCAGTGCGGTGTTTGGCGATTTCCTGAATCTGCCCCTTTCTCGTACCTGGGAACTCTACGAACTCTGGTGCTTCCTGCGCCTGGTCCGAGCGGCCTCGGAAGAATTTCCAGGCGATAAACCGGATACCGACGACCTGTTCTCCAGGTCATCGCCAGACGGCATCACTCTGGCTTCGCACAGTTTGTCCGTCAGTTTCTCCTCGGGCAAAGAGATTGCCTTTCAGAAGAATTTCCAGGAGTTCTGGAAAAGCAAAGATGGCGTGGGCTCTTATTCTCGAACGATGGCGCCCGACATCACGGTCGGGACTTTGGATACAGATAAGAGCGCCGGTCTGACCGTATTGGACGCAAAATACCGCATTGATGCCGGTCTGGGGGATGCGATCAGCTCCATTCATACTTATAGAGACGCACTGGTCCGGACGGATCTTTCCGGGGGAATTGTATCGGTTACGAAAAACGCTTTCTTGATTTCCCCGTACATACCGAGTGCGGGTGACACCACTAGCTACCGGGCATCAGGTATGCCGGACCGATTGTTCAGGGATGACTACCAATCTTCTTTCGGGTTTGGGGCCCTGACACTTAAACCTGGAATGCCGTTGCACGAGATCCGGAGTCTTGCCCGGCGTTTGATGTCTGGTTGAAGAATATGGATGTTCTGACCGAAAAGCAGAGAAAGCTGAACATGCGCAGGATCGGGCCCAAGAATACCAAGCCCGAGATGCTGGTGCGTCGGGCTTTGCATGCTCGCGGATTCAGGTACCGAATACACGAAAAGAAATTGCCCGGGAAGCCCGACCTTGTGTTTCCTCGATATCGTTGTGTAATCTTTGTCAACGGCTGTTTCTGGCACAATCATAATTGCTCGTTGTTTAAGTGGCCGAAGACAAACCGCCAGTTCTGGAGGGAAAAGTTAGAAGGTAACAGGCTGCGGGATCAGCGTAAAATGGAAGCGCTGATAGAGTCGGGATGGCGAGTTCTCGTAATATGGGAATGTGCGATAAAAGGGGTTAACCGGCTATCTATCGACGATGTTTTGGAGCGTACGACTGCCTTTATCCAGTCGGGATCCAAATACGGCGATATTGGAGAAAAAATGCCTTAGCTTTACAGGGGGAGATATGGATCTTTGTTTTACAAAGCTGAGAGGCGGAGATATGGATAAGCCTCCAACTCAAAGAGACCAGTTTAACAATGACGACGTAAAACTGGTTGATGCTTTGATACGTGAGGCTGTACAGAACTCGCTGGATGCGAAGTCAGATAATGAAAGCAAGGTTTTTATAAAAATTAGAATATTAGAATTTGAAGAAAACCAGATTTCCGATCTTCATGAGTATTTGAAAAAAGATGAGCTTGGAAAGCATTTGGACGCCTCGAAGCTCGACAATGATGTCTTCAACGCAAGGCCTGTAAGGGTCCTGCTGATCGAGGATTACGGTACCAGCGGTCTGACGGGCAGCATCGACCGGCACGATGAGAACCCCTTTTGTGACTTTTGGCGACGCATAGGTGTCTCTCATAAAGGAGGTCGGAACCTGGGTCGTTGGGGCCTGGGTAAGCTTGTGTTTTCCGGCGTATCCGGTATCCGGACTTTCTTCGGGGTCACCAAACAGGAGGGCGGGCATTCTGGTCCGCTTCTCATGGGGCAGGCGGTATTGTTGAACCATTCTATTGATGGCGAACGCTATGAGTCACATGGCTTTTATTCTCAGAAAGTTGCAGAAAATGGAGACTTGCAAATTCCGGTAGTTGATCGCCAAGAGATCGGGCGATTCTGCGAATTTTTTGGTGTGGAAAGAGCGGAAAAAAGCGGCCTGTCGATAGTGATTCCCTATCTTATTGAGGGGGTGGACGAAAAGAAATTATTGGATGCGCTTATAAATAATTACTTTTTCCCAATTCTTTTCGAAAAGCTGGCGGTAGAGATCAATGATAAGTTGGTGGATTCCTCCAGTTTTTATAAGTATGCAAAACTGCATGGAGGCAATAACTTCTCCGAGCAGATGATAAGCTTTGTAAAGGAGATGAAAGAGGTTCAGGCGGCAAGCACGGTCGGGTTGGATCTGACCAGCCGCTCGATGCGAGAGGGCCTTGAGCGTGCAATCTCGAAAGAGGAAGGCGACGAAATCAGAAATAAATTAAATGCTGGCGCTCTCGTTGACCTGAAATGGCCCGTTTTGCTGAAGAATAAGAAAGGTGATGAATTCTTTACTCATTTCAGTCTTTATATGAAAAAGGCATCGGATGGGCTTGGAGGTGCTTTGTTTGTTCGCGATGCAATAGTACTTACCGCTGAGAAAAAGCACTTCAGAGGACCTGGCGTTTTTGCAGCTATGGTGGCTGATGATGCATCTATTTCTGATTTTCTCGGTGATGCGGAGAACCCGGCTCATACGACCTGGTCTGGTACGGCAGAAAAAGTCTCCCGGAACTGGAAATCGGTGTCAGAAAAACTTAAGGAAGTACGTCGAGCTCCGCAGCAGCTGTATAATTTTTTGTTCGGTGCGCTTGAACATCGGGATGAAAATGCTCTTTTAGACCTTTTTTCTCTTGAAGGGGAAGAGAAGGGCAAGAAAGCAGAAGGGCGAGGAAGGGATAATACTGGAAAGCCCGACAATATTCCTCCTCCGAGAGCCAAATCATACCGGGTTAGTCGGCACGGCGATGGGTTTTCTATATGTGGTACAGGGCAACACTTACGTGAAGATGGTGTCCTGGTTTTAAGAGTGCAAATTGCTTATGACGTAATGAGGGGAAGCGCTCTATCAAAGTTCAGTGAGATGGACTTCGATTTGAGAAAGAGGGCAATAAAAATAAAACCTGAAGGCGCAACTTGTTCTGTCCAATCTGCCAATAGCTTCGTCATTGAGGCTGGTGCTTCAGACTTTAAGGTGGTGGTGACGGGGTTCGACACCAATCGCGATTTGTTCGTTTCCGCAATGAGGTCCTCATGAGTCATAGAATTAACCATACCGGGCGTCGCAAGTTACGCCATGAAGGGTTGAATATAACGCTCGTGGAGACTTCAGGCGGCAAGCCGCTATCGTTTAACGCGGATCTTCGCATTCCTGAAGATTTGCAAATCGCACAGAATCATAAGGTCTACGTTGAGGCCTATGTGAAAACGTCTTGCAAGCGTTTCGACTTCGGCGCGGCCAACCGGATAACACCCCCTGCTGATTTATCCTTGTCCGAGTTGGATTCCGGAGCCAATGTTCTGTTCAGAGTGAAAGTTGTCGATGAGTCAGACGGCGTAGCTAGGATAGCCGCGCTTGCTGATAAAGTCAGGCCCAAGAATGAAAATGACGATAATAATCGCAAACCCCTGCTGCCACTTGTGTCCAAAGATCTGGGTGAGCAGCTATGGGTGTTGGCAGAGGACGAGGGCGCAGAGCCGATATTAAATGTCAGTAACGCTATCCCTGACTTTAAAGACAGGGTTATTAACGACCCTTTGCTGAAGGCGGCTATATTCCCACATGTTATAAGAGAGATCGCGTTCCTGTTGTACAGTGACGAAAATGAGGAAGATGGTTGGGTCGAGAAATGGAAGGAATGGTTCAGACTTAATCTGGGCGCTGATTTTGATCACGATCTCGATAAAGAAGAAAAGAAAGGTGCTGTGGAGCAGCTTGTTGATCGGTTTTGTGAAAAGAAGAGGTTTGTGAGCTCTGCCAAGGCAATTCTAGATAAGTAAAGACGGGGAGGGTATATGGATGTGCTTCGCACTCTCAATGAGGCAGGCGTCAAGGAATTCTCAGATTACCTTGATCTTTTAACGCGCGATCCGGAGGCGCCGCCGCCACTAAACCTTCTTAAAGATGGCGAGTTTTCTGAGCCTTTTGATACTCAGATTTCACTAGAGGCGCAGTTATTCGGTGATGCGTATGAATTCGGTGATTACTTGCGACAGGTTCTTGAGCCCGCGAATGCGTCCGTGATTTCGCTGGATAGTGGACTTTGGACCTGGCTCGCTCTTTACTATTTCGATTTTTTATGTCCCAGAGATGATGCAGGAAGGCGGAAGCCGCTGGAGAAATCATCTTATGTGCTTGATTCTGATTTCAAGTTCAGGAGGTACTATCGTCACGCTGTTCGCACGCCATGGCTCGCTGTCGAATTGCACGGCGAAAAGGCGAAAGTGCTGTTGATAACGTCAGGAAAAGGCCGCCGAACCGATATTGCAGAACAGCTTGGTGCGTATCAGGAGATATTTGCTTCAAAGACGATTATTAATGCGGCCTATAATATGTACTACGATAACGAGAAAGGGATGCTTAAACGCGGGGCTGGCGGAAAAGGTCCTGGATCCCCAAGGCGCCTTTCCGCTATCGTCCGTCAGCTTCAGTTGACCTATGACTTGTATGACTGTTCTTTACCGAACTTCATGTCTATGCTTCCTTCAGAGTTTAGCCGCTGGGAGAAATGATGCTTTGGTTGTGAATAATAATTCTCTTTCGCTTTCATTTTGTGGCCAGCGTTGGCAGGTCTCAGCGGCATATGCTATCCGGATAGCGCACTTTTTTCGGATTGAACTATCAAGGATTTCTTGACAGTTGTCGCAAGTTACACAGCTTAGACTCTTGCCATTACTTAGCTTCTAGTCGGAACCCGGAGCGAAGGCCTCGCGGACAAGGTCTTCTGCCTCAGCAATCTCTTCCTCTGTCATCCAATCAAAATGGCTTTTGCGCTTATTGGCTGAAAGCAGTCCGTCATTCTGCCGTACGACCCGCACAAACAGTTCCAGGCTGTGGTCCGGCCAGTCCAGCAACCCGTTCAATGCCCGGCAGGCGCGGTCGAAGCCCAGCAGGAAGTCGATTTCCTCTTGAAGGTCGTGTTCGACGGTCCGTTCCAGGGCCCGGTAGAGGAATTCTGTTTGCCGGGTGAGGTCCGGATAGCGGAAATAGACCGCATCGTTGCCGGTGGCCGGGCTGTCTGGCGTGTCCGGATTGTAGTCGGTGAACCTATTCAGGGGCTTGGAGAAGTGCTCCAGCGTCTCGATATAGTCGTCCAGGTTGGCCAGGATTACCGCCGATACCGGCAGGACGATACCGCGCGGGGTAAACCCGGCTTTGGCCAGGGTGTCGTGAATCAGGTAGCGGTGGATGCGCCCGTTGCCATCCATGAACGGATGAATATAGACGAAACCAAAGGCGATGCAGGTGGCGGCCACCACCGGGTCTATTGGTGGAACATAAACCTCATAACGGTCAAGAGCGAAATTCAAACTAAGCGTCGGCTGGTTGCGCTTTGCATCTTGATGCCGTGCTTCTTCTAAATCGGCACTTAAGTTTGAGGACATGGTGAGCAGCCCTCCCATCAACTCCGGGAGGTCTTCCGGCATGGCGGGTACGAAATCGATTTGCTGGCGATGGCCAAGATCCTTGCCAATCCAGTTTTGTCGGTGCCGCCAGGTGAACTCGTGAAAGCGGGGATCAATCACGGTGTTTTGCAGCTCGACCAGCCTTTCTTCGGTGAGCGGCTCATGGGCGTCCGCCTGTTTCAGCATGTCCGCGAAACGCTGTGCCTTTTTGGGGCTCGGCTTTTCCCGCTCCACCTCGAACGAGGACTGGGTCTCCTTGAGATACAGAAACGCGGCCGCGCGCCTTAGCAGGTCTTCGTCATACCGCGCCAGGGTCTCGAAGGTGCTCCTGCGGAGATCCTTGCGGACCATGTCATTCAGGTAGTCCGTGCGCCTGACCAGGGGGCAGAACGAAGGCGGGCCGGCGAGGTTGTTGGTCACCCGGAATCGTTTGCTGCGCTCGCCATGCTCCCAGACGAAGTGGTGCGCGGGGTCGACAGCCAGGGCGTACCGGGCCCGTGAGGGGACCGGATCTTCGATGGGAAGTTGCTGCCCGGTCAACCATTCAAACAGGAAGCAGGCTCTCCGGGCGTATTGGGACTGGGGGCTGTCGAGGAGCCACTTAACCAGTTCCTCGGGGCCCGTTTTTTCGAAGAGCAGGGAGAGGACCTGCAGGTTGACGCCCTCGTAGCGAAGCGCAAACTGAATCTGCCCCGCCAAGGTCTCGCCGGGGTCGTAGTTCGGCTCAAAGCGGTGGACGACCTGTCCTCCTTGCTGGGTGCTTTGCCGGCCACCCCGGATATTCCCCACATAGGCACATTCGTCCAGCGGCAATGCACGCAGATCGTACCGTTCAATCAGCCATTGGTAGCCGAGCGGTGCGGACATAGGGACCTCTTCAGTAATTTGGCCGGGTTGTCAGTAGAGTAGCCGGAAATAGAGGATATTGCAGTAAAATGGCCGGGGATCTGGCTGGCTCCGGCCAATTTACTGAAAATTGATGCCTTTGCGGCCTTTTTACTGCATTCCCGTTCAAATTACTGAATCTTGGGAATGCCTCATAACTCGCATTGCTCCGAGCAAGTCACCTGCACCTGGACAATAACGCTTTACGTTAATAACGCGGTGCGTTATCATTTGCTCATGATCAGTTCGTTCAAATGCCAGGACACGGAAGCGCTGGCGAGCGGCAGGCGTGTCCAACGTTTCGTTGCCATCGAGCGCGTCGCGCTGCGTAAGCTTCGGCAGTTGCAGATTGCCGAGCGGCTGGACGATCTTCGAGTGCCGCCGGGCAATCGCCTGGAAGCCCTGAAAAGAGACCGCAAAGGGCAGCACAGTATCAGAGTGAACGATCAGTTCCGCCTCTGTTTCCGGTGGACGGCCGCCGGGGCGGTTGACGTGGAGATCGTGGACTACCACTAGGAGGGCATCATGACTCGCATTGCACCCGTGACGCCCGGTGAGCTGCTTCTCGAGGAATTCCTCAAGCCCCTGGGTATCACCAAATATCGCCTTGCTAAAGAGATCGGCGTGCCGGCGCAGCGCATCGGCGATATCGTCGCCGGTAAGCGCGCCATCACCGCGGATACCGATCTGCGCCTGTGTCGTTTCTTCGGGCTGTCCCGTGGCTATTGGCTGCGGGCGCAGGTGGAGCACGATACGGAGGTGGCGGAGCATGAGTTGGCGGAGACGCTGGCGGCTATTCGTCCCTGGAATGAGCGCGAGAGCGCTTAGGCGCTGCCGCCGATTCAAATCGAATATCTTTACTGCTAACCCCCGTCGTCGGCCGCCCCCGCCAACCTTTCCCTCAACGGCCCCTCCACCGCCTCCATAAAATGCCGCACCCGCGGTGACAGCAGGCGGCTGTGCGGAAACACGAACTGCACCGGCAGGGGCGGCGCGCTGTAATCGGTTAACACCGGTACCAGGGTGCCGCGTTCAAGGTCCTCCTGCGCCTGGTAGCCCAGCACCCGGCAGATGCCCAGGCCGTCGCGGGCGGCGGCGAGCTCGGTGTCGATCTGGTTGGCGCGGACCACCGGGTTGATGCGCTGCGCCCAGCGTTTTCCGTTCACCTGAAATTCCCAGACCCCCCGGGAGGGCGAAAAGCCGATGATCGGCCAGTCGGCCAGCTGTTCCGGGTGGCGGGGTGCGCCGCGCTGCTCGATAAGGTCGGGGCTGGCGCAGAGCACATAGGGGGTGCTGCCGATGGCGCGGGCCACCAGCGAGCTGTCGGCCAGGTGGCCGATGCGCAGGGCCAGGTCGAAGCCTTCTTTGATCAGATCCACGACCCGGTCTTCCAGGGTCAGTTCGGCGCGCACGCCGGGGTTGTGTTTCAGCCACTGGTTGAGCAGCGGCGCCAGATGCAGGCGGCCGAAGGTGACGGGGGCGGTGATGCGGAGTTTTCCCGCCGGGTCGGCGCGGCGGCTGTCGAGGCGGGCTTCCACGGCCTGGATGTCCGCCAGAATGCGGCGGCAGTGTTCGACGTAGTCGCGGCCTTCGTCGGTGAGGGCGAGGCGGCGGGTGGTGCGGTTGAGCAGGCGCACGCCCAGGTGCTGTTCCAGGCCGGCCAGGGTGCGCACGATGGCCGGCGGGGACCGGCCCAGCGTGTCGGCGGCGGCGGACAGACTGCCCTCGTCGACGATGGCGACAAAGGTACGCATGGCTTTGAGCTTGTCCATCGGTGGGTCCCGCTGCGGTGTGTCCGGTGAGATTGATAAGGAAAGCTGAATAAAGCTAACAGGTCGGCGGCATTTATTGAATCCGGCCGGCGACGTCTACTGGCGCTCCAATGTTTTGTCTTCGGAGTGAGCCATGCAGCAACCACAGCCCATTCGTGAGTACGACCATGTGGGTATCCGCGTCAGCGACCGCCAGGAGGCGGTGGCGTTCTATGAGCGGCTCGGCTTCAAGGAGGTGCGCCGCTTTGATAAGTACGAAGCCAACGAAATGGAAACGCCGGACGGCGTGCGCATCAATCTGATCTTCAACGGCACGCGGCTGCCCCACGGCCGCAACGTGCTGCTGGACGAGCCGGTGAAGCTGCCCGGCGTGACTCACCCGGCGTTCGTGGTGGATGACCTCTATGCCCTGAAGGACTGGCTGGACCAGGCGGGCATCGAGATCACCGAGGGCATCCACCGCCTGGGCCCGCGCCGCATCACCCTGTTTATCCGCGATCCGGACCGCAACGTGCTGGAGTTCAATCAGCTGCTGCCGGAGTCCGAAACCTCCGCCAACTACTCTGAGTCCCGATAAGGAGCGCACCATGAGACTTTATGATCTGACACTGTCCGGCAACTGCTACAAGGTGCGGCTGTTCGCCGCCCTGGTGGGCCTGGACCTGGAACTGACGCCGGTGCAACTGGCCGCCGGCGAGCATAAGCAGCCGCCGTTTACCGACCTGAACCCTTGGGCGCAGGTGCCGGTTCTGGAAGATGGTGAGGTGGTGCTGCGCGATTCCCAGGCGATCCTGGTGTATCTGGCCCGACGTTACGGCGGCCACCAGTGGTGGCCGGACAGCGCCGCCCACCAGGGCGAGGTGATGCAGTGGCTGTCCACCGCCGCCAACGAGATTAACCACGGCCCCAACGCGGCGCGCCTGATCGACAAGTTCGGCTACCCGCTGGATAAGGGACAAGCGCTGGAGGTCAGTGCGCGGGTACTGCCGTTGATCGAACAACACCTGAGCGAGCACCAATGGCTCGCCATGGGCCGCCCGACCATCGCGGAGTGCGCGGTGTTTCCATACATCGCCCTGGGCTGGGAAGGGGGCGTGTCGCTGGAGCCGTATCCGGCCATCCGCGCCTGGATCGAGCGGATCAAGGCGTTGCCGGGATACGCAGGCATGCCGGGAATCGAGTAAACGCCCCGATTCAGTACCATAGGAAACTAATTCACATACGAGTGAATCAGGTTAAAAAAAGGACTATGCTCAAGGTGCATCGTGCCCGGAAGCCTCCGGGCGGTTGCGCCTTGGCGCCTGTTTTCCGCGCCGCACGATGCACTCAACACAAAAAAAGAACCCCCTGAATAACGACAAGATCGGGAGAGTGTGATGAATAGACGTCCTATCAAATGGCTGGGCATTTCGCTGTGCTGCGTGTCCGGCGCCCTGTTTACGGGCTGCGGCGGCGACAGCAGTGATTCCCCCGTCGCGGAGCAACCCCCTGACCCCAGGTCCTGCGAGCAGTTGATGGGTCTGGAGATTCCGGCCGGCACCATGGAGCTGCCCACCTCGGGTGGCGAAGTCACGGCGGCGGCGGTGGTCGCGGCCAGCGGCAGCGGCCCGTCCGCCATTCCGGAGCACTGCCTGGTGTCGGGGCGTATCGCGCCGGTCGATCCGGCGGCGCCGGACATCCTGTTCCGGGTAGCGCTGCCCACGGAGTGGAACTCGAAGGTGTTAATGTTCGGCGGCGGCGGTTTTAACGGCACCATCCCGGCGCTCACCGGCCATGTGTCCCAGGGCGCTTCGCCTCAGCCGACCCCGCTGGGTCGTGGTTATGCCACCTTCGCCAGCGATTCCGGGCACCAGGCCAATGAGTACGGTTCCCAGGACGGCCGCTGGGGCCTGAATGACGAGGCGGTGCGCAATTTCTCCGGCGAGGCGCTGAAGAAAACCCGGGACGCGGCCACCTTCGTGGTCAAGCAACGGTATGCCAGCGCGCCCACCCAGCGTTATTTCGCCGGTGGGTCCACCGGCGGCCGCGAGGCCTTGACGAGCATCCAGCGCTGGCCGGAGGACTGGGACGGCGCCATCGCCTGGTATCCGGCCTGGAACAATGTGGCCGCGCTACTGGCGGGCCAGCACATCAGCCTCGCCCTGGCGGAGCCCGGTGCGTACCCCAACTCCGAAAAACGTCAGTTGCTTCTGGACGCCTCGTTGCAAGCCTGTGACGACCTCGATGGTGTCGAGGACGGCATCATCAGCGACCAGAGCCAGTGCAACGAGACCTTCGACCCGGCCACGGCCACGGTGAACGGCAATCCGCTGCGGTGCCCGGGCGGCGCGGACGACGGGAACCATTGTTTGTCCGATGCTCAGATCGATGCTTTGCAGGCCATGGATGCGGGCGTTACTTTCAACTTCCCGCTGGCCAGCGGCGAAACCGGCTACCCGGGCAGCAATGTGTGGGGCGCGGATCTGGGCATCACCACCATCGACACCCCGGTGCAGCCGGTGGTGGTGTTCCTGGCGCTGGGTACCGCCCAACCGGTGCAGCCGGATATGCCGCGCGCCGCTCCTTATCTGAGCGTGTTGGTGGACCAGTGGGTGAAGTACTCGGTGGCCGGCGACGCGTCCTTCAATTCCTTCGACCTGGACCCCATTAACCCGGAGCCGCCGTACGCGGAACGGATCAGTGAACTCAGCGGGCTGCTCAATTCCGGTACCGATATTTCCGAGTTCGCGGAGGGCGGTGGCAAGCTGCTGCTCGCGCACGGTTTGTCGGATGTGCTGGTGAGTTCACGGGCCACGCAAATCTACTATGAGCGACTGGTGGACCAGATGGGCGCGGAGGAAGTGGATGAGTTCGTCCGTTACTACGAAGTACCGGGCTTCGGCCACGGCGCCAGCTCGCACTTCAACGCCACCTGGGATTCGTTGACGGCGCTGGAAAACTGGGTGGAGGAAGACACCGCGCCGGAGAACCAAGTCACCACGGACACCATCGGCGAACCAGGCCGCACCCGGCCACTTTGCGACTACCCGGCGTGGCCCCGTTACATCGACGGCGGCGACCCGATGACCGCCGCGTCGTTTGAGTGCGTGCAGTAGACTTCGGGCGTTAACCGACCCGGCCCGACCAACGATGGCGTTCGATTCCCGGGCGCCATCAAGGTGTTCGCGAGCAGCGCACCTATTGCTACACTCCTGGCATGCTTACCTTCAAAACCGTTCAGCCCGATCAAGTGCCCCTGCCGCTGCTGTTGCTGGCGGATCCGTCGGAGCACAACATTCATCGCTATCTGGATAACGCTCTCTGCATCGTCGCGGAGGAGGGCGGCCAGGTGGTGGGGGCCTGCGTTCTGAACAGCCAGGACGAGCGAACGCTGGAGTTATTCAATATTGCCGTGGACCCGGCGGATCAGGGGCAGGGCATCGGCGCGCGCTTGCTGCGGCATGTGATCGATGAGGCCCGAACGCGGGGTTTCGCGCGCATCGAGTTGGGGACCGGTACGTTCGGCTATCAACTGGCGTTTTATCAGCGTGCCGGGTTCCGGGTGACAGAGGTGGTTAAGGATCATTTCCTGGATAATTACGACGAGCCGGTGATCGAGTCCGGCATCCAGCACAAGGATCAGCTGCGCCTGGCCATCGACCTCGTCTGACCGGTCCGGGCGGCTTGCGCCGCCCGGCTTCAGGGTGCGTTACGGCGCCTGGCGCACGGACTTCAGGCAGTACGCGTTCGGGTCCAGGGCGGGCAGGGTCTGGTCCGGCAGTTCCTCGCGGAAGTATTCCAGAAGCGGCACCACGTAGGTGACGTTGGAGTCCTCGAAGGCGTCCGGGTCGGCGGCCTGCACCTCGGCGAAGGTGTCGTAGCCGTCCTTGCCCTGGCCGGTGAAGGAGTTGGTGGCCACGGAATAGGTCTGGCTCGCGACGATGGGCGCCCAGTTACCGCTGTCGTCGCGCACTTCCACGTTTTGAATGCCGGTGCCTTCCGGGGCGCCCAGCACCACGTCGTAGCGCAGGCCGGCGGAGTAGGGGAAGGCGCCGGTGGAGGCGGAAATGCCCTGGGCGTAATCCAGCGCTTCGTTCAGTACCTTGACGATCTGGGCGCCGGTCATGTCGAGGGTGACCACGGTGTTGGAGAACGGCAGGATGTCATAGGCGTTGGCGACGGTGAAGGTGCCGTCGTTGAGCGGCGCGCGCACGCCGCCGGCGTTCTGGATCGCCACCTCGGCTTTGGGCAAATACTTCAGGAAAGCGTCCGCGACCACAGAGGCGGCGTAGCTGCCGGTGGGCGTTTCACCGGCATTGAACGGCGCGGGGATCCGCTCGAAGGGCATCGGCTCGGTGACCTGGCCCAGCGTCTCTTGCTTGAAGCTTTCCATTTGTTCTTTATAGGGCGCCAGGATATCGAGGATTTCCTGGGACTCGTCGGCGGTGCGGACGGTGGTCAGGCCGTCGATCACGCCGTTGATGCTGTCGGTCTGAGCCTGGTCCGCGGCCACCCAGGCGCCGCCGGCGTCCTGTACCTGGTAGGGACCGCCCACCAGCAGCTCGATATTGCCGTTGATGTCGGTGACCGCGCCTTGCGCGTCGAATTCGATATCGAGACGGCCGAGCGCCTTGGCGTATTCCCAGGCCTGCACGATATAAACGGGCTTGCCGTCCGGGTCTTGCACCACGGTCGGGTAGTCGCCGTCCACTTCCAGGCCCATGGCCGCGATCTCGCCGGTGGAGTCGAGCACATTGTGGGTGTCGCCGCCGATAATGACGTCGATGTCGCGAACGCTCTCGGCGAGCACCTGATCGAACTCATAACCCAGGTGGCTGAGCACGATGAACTTGTTAACGTCCTGGTCCTTGAGGGTATAGATGTGGTCGCGCACGGAAAGAATTTCGTCGTCGAATTCCACGGCGTCGGTGACCAGTGAGGATTCGCGGGTTTTCTCCACTTTCAGCACGCCGATGACGGCGACTTTCTCGCCGTCGATTTCCTTCACCACATAGGGCTTGATGTCGGAGCCGAACAGCGGGCTGTCCACGGTGGGCCGGATGTTGCCGGTGATCACCGGGAAGTTGACGGTTTCCAGCAGGTCCCGCAGATGCGCTTCGCCCTCGTCGAACTCATGGTTGCCCAACTGATAGGCGTCCAGCCCCAGGGTGTTGAACACCTTGAAGTCCACTTCGCCTTTGAACAGGCTGAAATACAGGGTGCCGTTCAGCTCGCCGTTATTCAGCACCAGCGTATTGTCGTCCCGGTATTCGTCGATGGCGGTGATGATGCGGGGAAAGCCGCCCAGGCTCAGCCGTACCGGTTCGCTGCCCGGCTGGTTCGCGTCATAGTCCAGCGCCAGATCGTAGCTCTGACCCTCGAAGTAGGAGTGATGGTCGTTGGTGTACAGCACTTGCAGGCTCAGGGGTTTGGCCTGCTGTTCGGGCGTGTTGTCGCTGTCACCGCCGCAGGCGGCCAGAAGCAGGGACAGGCCGGTCACCGCACCGGCCGGCAGCATGGTTCTCAAGGTCACGGTCAACTCCAGTTCAATGGAAAGCGGGAAGGAATATCCGCAAGCCAGCCTGGGCCACGACGGTGACAGACCCGTGGCAGTTTTATGGCGGCCCGGTGGCGGCTCAGGGGGCGAGTTGTACCTGGGCTTCGAGGTGGAAGTGGGGGCTGGGGTCGGTGACGCGGCAGGTTTTCAGCCGGCCACCCAGTTCCTTGATGCGGGTCTGCATGTTGTTGAGGCCGCGGCCGGGGAGGCCGTCGCCACGTTCCGGGTTTTGCCGGCGGATGTCGTTGACGATCGAGAAATGAAGCCGGTCTTTGCGTACCGTGGCGTGGAACGCCAGGCGTGTGGGAGCGCCATGCTTGAGCGCGTTGGTGACGGCTTCGTCGAGGATGCGGCGCAGGTTGATGTAGTGGCGCGGGGTGAGCAGGGTGTCGTCGCCGGGCACCGGCGCGGACCAGTCCAGGTCGACGCCGCCGGGGGCGAGGCGCTCGTCCAGGTCGCCGCGCCAGTCCTCGAGCAGGTCGGCCAGGTTGTAGCGGCGCCGGTCGTCGAGCGCATAGAGGGTTTCGCGCAGCGCGCCCAGGGCGTTGCGCGCCAGGGCTTCGTGGTGGTCATCCGGGGCGGTATGCAGCAGCGTGAGCAGGCGCGCGCCGACGTCATCGTGCAGGTCGCGCATGATGCGTTGCCGCTCCTGGTTGGCGCCGGCTTCGCGGGCGCGGCGCACGGAGCTGACGCGCTCGGCGATGGCGCTGAGTGCCTGGGCGATGTCCTGGTCCCGTTCGGAGAACAGCTTACGGCCGTTCTGGCGGTAGAGCAGGCTGAGCCCGCCGTCCTCGCCGAAGGCGGGCACCAACAGGCGAGCGCCGTTGCCGGCCAGGCGGGCCTTTTCCGGGGTGTCCTCCACCACCTCCAGGGCCAGCGGCTGAAACACCTGGCGCATCAGCGCCCGCCACAGGGGCGCCAGCTGCTCTTCGGAGCTGGTGTACAGCGCTTCCACGAACGCCGGCAGGTGCTGTTCCATGTTGGCCTCGGAGACGCCGGCGAGACGCCGCCAGGCCTGCTGGCGGACCGGGAAATACACCCAGCCGACCACCACCACCGCCAGGCCCAGCGCGTACACCGGCTGCAGGCCGAACAGGATCACCGCCGCCGCGTCCACCAGCAGTATCGACAGGCCGCCGAGAAACCAGGCCCAGGCGACGAACCACCAGCGCTCCAGCTGGAACAGGCGGTAGCGCAACACGCCCAGGGCGAACCCCAGATACAGCGTCACCGCCAGGCCCACCATGGTGGTCACGCTGGTGAAGGCCGGCAGATCAAAAATCAGCGGCAGAAAGTAGGCGACCATGCCGGCGCCCATGGTCAGCAGAATGGACAGCAGCACCCAGCGCAGCGCGGCCCGGTCGAGCGGCCGTCGCCGGGCGCGGAACCACTGCACCATGGCGAGGGCGACGCCGCCCAGGTAGTAGAACAGCAGCGGCAGGTAGTAGGTGTGCAGGGGCAGATTGATCAGCTGCAGGTTCTCGTTGATCTGCAGGATCAGCGTCGCGGTCAGCGACACGCCGATCACCCAGTGGCCGTGCCGGAGTCGCCCCGGGTACATGGCCAGCAGCACCAGCAGGGCGCCCAGCATCACGTAGAGGGCCACATGGTTGCCGCGCATCAGCACATCGAAGAGCGCCTCGGGCAGCGCCAGTTCGCGGGCCTGCCACAAACTGTGCTGCCAGGTGGCGGCGAAGAAGCCGGCCCCGGAAAGCGCCAGCAGACGGGCCGGCCAGTAGCCGGGCAGAAAGGCCCACACCGACAGGCCGATCAGAAACGCCATCAGCCCGAAGCCGTGCAGCAGCCAGAAATCCAGTGGCAGTGATGAAAGCGGTCGCCGTGCGGCGGGTGTCAGGGTCAGTGCTCTGCCGTCGTCGAGCAGCAGTGTTACCGGTGGCTGGCGCAGTGCCCGAGCGACCTCGTCCTCGCGCTGCAGGAAGCGGTTGTAACTTTCGAACGTCGGGTAGGTGTGGGCGTTTTCCGCGGGGTCGTAGTGCGTCAGTGGCAGAGTCTCGCCACGCCACCGCAGGGCGCGCAGGTGGGTGCCCGCTGATGGCTTAATGCCTGAAGCGCCGGTGGGGCCGTTCGGTGCGACGTCGGTGATCAGCAGGCCTTGATCACCGGCGGCCCGTAATTCCAGCCCCAGCCAGGGGCCGCGCAGGGCCAGCCAGGCCGCGAAGCCCACCGCCAATAGCAGCGCGAGCGCGCCCAGCAACAGTATTTGCAGCGGCGCCAGGCGCGGTGTGTCAGTAGCCACTGTCCACTAACCCCAGGCGCACCGCCTGCAGCGCGGCCTCCGCCCGGCCGGATACATCCAGCTTGCGATAGATACACTTCACATAGCCGGCCACGGTATTGGCGCTGATGTTCAATGCCATGGCGATGTCGTTGCGGGTGTAACCGCGCGCCAGCAGGCACAGTACGTCTTTTTCCCGGGTGCTGAGCTCCGGGCCATCCGGCTTGGCGGCGGGCAGCCGCCGGAAGTGGCGCAGCACGCGCCGCGCCACGCTCGGCGACAGTGGCGGTTCGCCGCGTACAACGCCTTCCAGTTGCGCCACCAGGCGGGTACGGGGCTGGTCCTTGAGCAGGTAGCCCTGGGCACCGGCCTGGAGGGCCGCGAACAGGTGCTCGTCGTCATCGTAGATGGTGGCCATCACCACGTAGGTATCCGGCGCGCTGGCTTGAAGATCCATGGCCAGGGTAACGCCATTGCCGTCGGGCAGGCTGATGTCCACCACCGCCAGGTTAAAGGTGTCTTGATCGAGGCACGCGTGGGCTTCCGCCAGCGTTCCCACCGCCGTCACGGCGATGCTGGGAAAGGCTTCCCCCAGCAGGTTGCTCAGCCAGGCCCGGCTTTCCGGGTGATCCTCGACCACCAGTGCCGTATTCATGCGTCCCTCCCCCTTTGGCATTTGGCTGGGACCACTGTACCGAATTCCGGCGTGGGCGGGAATTTGCCCGGCCACGCCGGGTCGGGGCTCGTGCGGGACGTCAGGTCTCGATGTTAATCAGAAAATCGTTGCTGCCGGCCGCCGGCCGCGACGTTTTCATATAGGTTTCCTTGTTGGTGATCTTCAGGAAGTATTCCTTGCCCGGCTCGAGCGACTGCTTGATCACCTGGCTGCAAGCATCCTCCCAGCTGTTGGCGATGCGGTACCCGGATGAGAACGGCGAGGACTCATCCGCCGGGGCGTCATACAGATCCACGCGCACATGCCCGCCGCCGCCGCAGCTGTAATCGCCCACGCTAATGGTGTGGGTGCCGCTGCCGGCGGTGAAGCGGTAGTAGCTGGTATCGGTGCTGCCGATCAGCGTGCCCACGTAGCCGCGGAACGGGAAGTTTTTCATCATCACCGCGCCGCCACGGCTGGCACGGCCCTGGGTGTTGGGCGATGCGGAGAGTGTGAAGTAGGCGGGTTGGGCATCGTCGTCGCGGGTGACCCGCGGCAGGATATAGTAGCGCTCGCCGGCATTCAGAAGGCTGGTGAAATCCTCGACGCCGCAAAAGCCGTCATCATAGGCACTGCTGCCGTACTCGGTGGAGCTTGCGTCCTCCTCCCGATAAAGCGTCCAGTTGCAGTTGTTGGTGTTGTGATCGTCGGCGGCGGTGTCGCCGAACAACTCGATGGTGTAGCGACCGTCCACCGGCGGGATAAAGACGACGAACTCGCCGCTGTCATTGTTCGCGGTGCCGTCGAAACCCTCATCAAGGCAGACCACGCGCGGCTCCGTGAGCTTGGCCGCCTGACAGGGGCTGAGCAGCCAGGCCATGCCACCGGTGCCGCCGCTGTTCGGTGGCTGGGTGCCGTACTGGCTGCGCAGCGTGGCGATGGCGTCGGCGAGCAGATCCGGGTTGTCCTCGGCGGCCTGCTGAATGCTCTGCCAGTGCGCCAGGCCGTCGCCGTCGAAGGTGCCGTTGTCGGCGAAATCGGCGACCAATGCTTCGAAGGCGTCGTTGTCCAGGCCGGCGCTCAACAAGGCGGCGGAGAACAGCAGCAGGTTGGTGCCGTCCGCTTCCTCGGCATTGTTCGCGGCACGCAGTAAGTCCAGGTTAATCGGGTTGCCGCTGATGCCGGTGAGGTCGCGTATTTCGTCGCGGGCGTGATCGCGGGCGGTGTCGAAATCGGCCTCCGGCATGATCGCGGCGGTGCGGCGGGCGACCAGATGGGTGTACAGATTCACGTTGGCGCCGGCATCCTCGGGAATGTTGATGGCTGCCTGCAGCGTGATCGGTTGGTCGGAAAAGTTGCCGGTGGTTTCATTAAAGAAAGTGCCGCTTACCGAGATCGCCGACGGGCCGGTCCAGCCCGCCTCCGGCAGGGTGAAGTCGCCGTTGCTGCCCACCTCGGTGTTTTCCGCTTCGCCGGTTTCGGCACCGGCGTTGTCCAGCCGCGCCAGGGTGACGGTGCCGCCGGGTTGGAAGGGGCCTTTCTGCACACTGTTGGCGGGAGCGGTGCCGCCGCCGCGGGTGCCGGTCCCGCCCTCGTTGCTGCTGCCGCCGCAGCCGCTCAGCGCCAGGCCGAGCGCGGTCGTGGTAAGTGATATCAACACACGTTTTCTGATCCCATCCATTTTATTTTCTCCTTGTCGTATCCCTGGCGGTAAAGCCTAGAGCACCGCAAAGGAAGCAACATGACCCTCATCGGGTCCCCCCAAATGGGGGGGGGGCAATCTTCCGACCTGATCCGGCCGCCCCGTTTGGGTGGTAGGCGCGTGATCGGCGCTGCCCTAGCCTTGCGGCGTGGAAATACACCCGTATTGCAAGGAGAAAAAGATGAAAGGCATGGTTGGAGTTGCCCCGGGTTTGTTGCTGGCTCTGGTGGTCGGTGCCACCGGCTGTGGCGGCGGTGGCAGCAGTGGCGGTGGTTCCGGTGGGGGTTCGGGGCCCGGCCAGCACAGCGGTGACAGCCTGCCCACACTGGATGGTCTGTCGGGCGTTGCCGACAATGATAACTGGCTTTTTTATACGTCCAATGCCGATGGCAACGGCGGGTTGTTCGGCTTTAATCCGATGATGCCGGACAACGGCGCCGCGCTGATTGACGCGGACGCTTTCCTGGGGGCCTCGCCGTATGTGTTCAGTGCCATTGCCGGCGCCGACCTGGCGGGCGCGGAGGTGAGCAATTACCGTGCGCACCACCTTTTCTACCGTTCCGGCGAGGAAACCGCGCTGCCGGGCCCCGGGCCAACGGTCTCGGTACCCAATGGCTTCCAAAGGGTCGCGGCCGGGCAAAGCCTGACGCCGGCTTCGCCGTCACAGGTTTCGTCCGAATCCGATTCCAGCAATCTCTACAGCGACCGGTATTTTTTTCAGAACCATCTGAGCCAGCCGCTGGATACCGCCGTGGCCTATCGCGCCAACGATCAATGGCGCCAGGTGCGCATCGGGGACGATGCCGGCCAGGCGCCGCTGGCGTTCGACCCCGACCATCAGGTGATGGTGTCGCTTGGCGACGGTACCCCTAACGGCTGGCTGGTGATCGATGAGGGCAACGGTAACCGGTTGGCCAAAGTCGATCCGGCACTCACATCGCAAGGCCCGGTGACGGATCAGGGCGGTGACCCGGTACAGGGTCTGGTGCATGCGCAGACGCTGGCCAACCTGGGGCTGGACAAGGTGCTGGTGGTGCTGACGTTCGAGGACCCCGACCCCTCGGATGACGAGGTGCCCGACTCGGAACTGTGGCTCTACGCCCAGGGTGATCCGGGAACAGTGAAGCCGCTGCTGAACGGCGAAGGCGAGAAGCTCACTTTTTCGCGCAGTCTGATCGGCCAGGGCGCGGCGCTGCCTTCCGCTGCAAAACTGGTGATACGGGATGACACCGTGTACTTCGCGTTTCATGAGCAGGGCGCCATGGATCTGCTGCTTGCGCTCAACCCCATGCTGTATCGCGTCGATGAAAACGGCTGGTCGCGGGAAATCGATTACTCCGAAACAGCGGACGCCGGTTCGGCCCCGGTGCTCGCCAGCCCTTTCCTGATCGACGCGGGCGACCGTTTGATCTGGTTGATCGGCGATCAGCTGACCGCTATCGATCTCGCCACCATGTCGGAAACCGCGCTCTATGAAGGCAGCATTTCCACGCCGATCCCGGTCAGCCAGGATGGCTGGTTGTTCTATAACGATCAACGGAATGTGGACTCGGCGGTCGCGGCAAGAACCGATGGCTCGCAGCGGATCCGCTTGCGGAACGCCCGCTGGGTGGGCGCCGCCAGCAGCGGGGAGGGCAGCGCGCTTACCCGTCAGGCGAAATCCGAGATCAGTGAAGTATTTCTCGTCAAAGAGGACGGCACCGTGGCGGCGGTGAGCGCCTCCCAGCCGGATGCGGGGATGGTGACGCTGGGGCAGTTGGACCCGGTACCGGAAGACGTGACGATGTTCGGCATCCGGCCCGGGCCCCACCAGTTGATGCAGGTGGAACACGCCGGGGAGCGCTACGAAGTCATCTACGTCAACACCCTCGAGGCTGACTCCCTGCGACATTTGATGTCCGAGCCGGCGGACGCGACCAACGCGGCCACATTGACCCGCCCGGTCTACGGCCGCTAGCAGGGTGAAGTCTGATAAAGCGCTATTCCGCGACTGGAGAGAGGTTATGAAAGAGCGTATCGAAAAATGTCATTTCGCTGTCTGGGCGGCCCTGGTGGTCAGCATGACGGGTTGTGGTGGTGGCGGGAGCAGCGGCGGCCAAGAGGTGACTGGCGGCACGCCCGCCGCGGCCCCCGCCGTTTTCTCCGCCAGCAATGGTGTCGACGGCAACGAGCCGTGGCGAAGTGACGGTACCGAAGCGGGTACCTATATGATCAAGGACCTTAACCCGGGTGGCGACTCTCAGCCGAGAGAGTTTGTGTCTTTTGCGGGGCAGGTCTTCTTCGAAGCCAATGATGGCACCGGCGAGGAAGTCTGGATGAGCAACGGCGAATCCGAGGCAACAACCATGCTCAAGGATATCAATACGGCCGGCGCCTCCCGGCCCTCCGATCTGATGGTGTCACAGGGGAAGCTGTACTTCCGGGCCGATGACGGGACGCACGGCCATGAACCCTGGGTATCCGATGGCACTTCCTCGGGCACCAGTCTGGTGAAAGACATCAACCCGGGTGGCACTGGCTCCAACGGCCGGCCCAGGGGGGTGGCCGGTGGCCAGGTGATTCTGGCCGCGACCGATGGTACCGGTGGTTATGAACTGTATCTGACCGACGGGAGCGCCGGTGGCACGGTCTTGCTCGCGGAGATTAACGACGGACCGAAAGGGGCCTATCTCCAGAATTTCGGACAGATCGGCGATGAGCTTTACTTCGGCGCCAAGGATGGCCTGCATGGTAACGAAATCTGGAAGACCGATGGCACCGAGAGCGGCACCGTCATGGTCAGTGATATCCAGGCGGGCGCGGAAGGCTCTTTTCCCAACGGGGCGCGAGAGTTTCAGGCCGTCGGTAGTGTGTTGTATTTCACCGCCGATGACGGCGTCCACGGCGTCGGTTTGTGGAAAACCGACGGCACCGAGGCGGGTACCGCCCTGGTCCAGGACATTAATGATAGCGGTGATGATGGCATTGCCGCGCTGACGGCGTTGGATGGGAAACTGTATTTCCAGGCGGATGACGGTACCCACGGGACTGAGCTTTGGGTAACGGATGGCACCAGTGCGGGCACGCAAATGGTTAAGGATATCAATGCCAATGGTGGTGCTTCGTCTCATCCCGGTTCGGGGGGTATCGCCGTTTACCAGGGTGCGTTGTATTTCTCCGCCGATGATGGCCAAAGGGAGCTCTGGAAAAGTGACGGCACCGCCGAGGGCACGGTTCTGGTCAAGGATATCGACGGCGACCCTGCCACGGATTCTTTTTCTCCTTTTTACGGGGGATGGTGGGTTATCGAAGCCGGTGTACTGTTCGCCGCCGACGATGGTGTCCATGGTTGTGAGCTCTGGATCACGGACGGCTCTGAATCAGGTACGCAGCTAGTCAAGGATATGAACCTTGGACTGAACAACGGGTTTGACGACCGTTGCAGCTCGAGCTGACCCCTAGGGGCGGCGCCCGCCGCCGGATCAGCCGCCCAGATAGGCGGCTTTCACGCTCTCGTCGTTGAGCAGGGCGTGGCCGCTGCCGGTGGCGACGATGTCGCCGGTTTCCAGCACATAGCCACGGTCGGCGATCGCCAGTGCCTCGGAGGCGTTCTGCTCCACCACGAAGATGGTGATGCCTTCTTGTTTCAGCTCGTTGATGATGCCGAAAATCTCATCGATGATCAGCGGCGCCAGACCCATGCTGGGTTCGTCCAGCAGCAGCAGTTTGGGTTTGGCCATCAGCGCGCGGCCAATGGCGAGCATCTGTTGCTGACCGCCGGACAGGTGGCCGGCGTGCAGGCGGCGCTTTTCCTTGAGGACCGGGAAACGCTGGTACATGGCGTCCAGATCGTCGGGGACGGTCTTGTCGCGGCGGCGGCTGAAGGCGCCGAGCGTCAGGTTGTCTTCCACCGACAGGCCGGCGAACACCTGGCGGCCTTCGGGCACCTGGACAATGCCACGGTGGACCCGGTCGGCGGCTTTGCAGCGGGCCAGGTCCTGGCCGTCGAAGTGGACCGTGCCGGCGCTCAACGGCTGCAGGCCGGAGATCACACGCAGCAGGGTGGATTTACCGGCGCCGTTGGCGCCCACCAGGGCGACGGTTTCGCCCCGGGCGATGGTCACGTCGAGGCCGTGCAGGGCTTCAATGCGGCCGTAACCGGTGCGGATGCCGCTCAGGTCGAGCAGGGTCTCGCTCATGCCATGGCCTCCTCTTCGGGCTTGCGGCTGCCCAGGTAGGCGTCGATCACATCCGGGTTGGCGCGGATCTGCTCCGGGGTGCCGTCGGCGAGCTGGCGGCCGTAGCAGAGCACCAGCACCTGGTCGGAGATGCTCATCACCAGTTTCATGTCGTGCTCCACCAGCACCACGGTGATGCCCTTGTCGGCGATCTTGCGGATCACCTCGCGCAGGGCGTCGGTCTCGGTGCGGTTGAGACCGGCGGCGGGTTCGTCCAACAGCAGGATGTCCGGCTCGGAGGCCAGCGCGCGGGCAATCTCGAGGCGCTTGAGCGCGCCGTAGGGCATCGCCGAGGCGTGGTGGTTCAGATACTGGCCGCAGCCGACGAATGCCATCAGCTCGGCGCACTGCTGCCGGCATTCCAGGTCGCCCCGGCGCAGCGCCGGCAGCTTCAGCAGCGAAGCAAGCGTGCCCTGACCGAGATGCCGGTGGCGCCCCAGCATCACGTTTTCAAGCGCGCTCATGTTCATGCAGATCTGCAGGTTCTGAAAGGTGCGGCACATGCCCAGCGGCGCCAGCTCGTGGGGCTTATGGCCGGCCAGCCCGCGCCCGTTCAGATGCACGCTGCCGGCGCTGGGCTGATAGAGCCCGGTGATCAGATTGAACAGGGTGGTCTTGCCGGCGCCGTTGGGGCCGATAATCGAATGGATGCGGCCTTTTTCCACTTCGAAGCTCAGGTCTTCCACGGCGTGCACGCCGCCGAATTCCTTGCTCAGGTTTTTCACCGAAAGCAGTACGCTCATGCGGCCTCCTTCTGGAAGCGCCGGGCGATAGTGGGTACTAAACCGCGCGGCATGAAAATCATCACCGCCATCAGGATGGCGCCGAACAGCACCATCTCCAGCTCCTGGAAGCCGGTCAGGAACTGCGGGATCAGCAGCAGGATGGCGGCGCCCAGAATCACCCCGTAGGTGGAGGCCATGCCGCCCAGCACCACGATGGTGATCAGCTCGATGGAGTGGCCGAAGGAGGCGATGTCCGGAGTGATAAAGCCGCTGTAATGGGCGTAAAGGCTGCCCGCCACGCTGGCGTACACCGCCGAGATCACGAACACGCGCAGCTTGTATTTGGCGGTGTCGACGCCGGCCACCTGGGCGGCGATCTCGGAGCCGTGCAGGGCGCGCAGGGCACGGCCCAGCGGCGAGTCGATCAGGTTCAGCGCCAGCCACACCGCCAGGAACAGCCCGCCAGCGGCGAGCAGGTACCACAGCTGGGTGCCGGAGACGGTGATCCCGAACCAGTCGTAGCTGCCGAACACGCTCAGCTCGTGGCCGAACACGGACAGCGGCGCCACCGGCAGGCCGTCCGGTCCGCCGGTGATCTGATCTTCATTGTTGATGACGATGGCGGCAATCACGCCCAGGCCCAAAGTGGCCATGGAAAGATAGTGCCCCTTCAAATGCAGGATCGGTCGGCCCACGAGCCAGGCCAGCACGCCCACGCCGACGGCGGCGGTCAGCATGGCCGGCAGCGGCGTGAACTCGTAATTCTGAGTGAGCAGCGCGCTGGCGTAGGCGCCGCCGGCATAGAAGGCAGCGTGCCCCAGGCTCACCTGGCCAGCGTAGCCCACCAGCAGGTTCAGCCCCACCGCCACCATGGCGGTCAGGCAGATCTTGATCATCAGGTCGTAGTGGAAGTCGTTGGCGGCCAGCAGCGGCGCCACGGCGAGCACCAGCAGCAGGCCGGCCAGGCCGGGTATTTTACTGCGCGTGCTGAGGCTCTGAGTGTTGAGAGTGGTCATTACACGCGCTCCACGGCCCGGCTGCCCAGCAAGCCGTTGGGCAGGAAGAACAGAATCACCAGAATCAGCACGAAGGGCACCGCGTCTTTGTAGTCCGACGAGATGTAGCCGGCGGTATAGGCTTCCGCGAGGCCCAGCAGCAGGCCGCCGAGAATGGCGCCGGTGCTGCTGCCCAGGCCGCCGATGGCGGCGGCGATGAAGCCTTTCAGGCCGAGCATGATGCCGATGTCGTAGGCGGTGAACGTAATCGGCGCGACGATCACGCCGGCCACCGCGCCCAGCAGCGCGGCGATACCGAACGCCAGCGTCAGGATGGCGCCGGTCTTGATGCCCACCATGCTGGCGGCGTCCTTGTTCATGGAGGTGGCGAGCAGGGCCTTGCCGACGGCGGTGCGGTTGAAGAACAGCGCCAGGGCGATGACCAGCAGCGCGGCGATGCCGAGAATCCACAGGCTCTGAGTGAGCAGCACCGCGCCGCCCACCGACAGCGATTCGGTGTCACTGAAAGCGGGCAGGGCGTGGTAGTCCTTGCCCCAGAAAATCTGCGCCAGGCCGCGCAGGAAAATCGAGGCGCCGATGGTGATGATGATCAGCGTCACCACGTCGGCGTTCTTGGCCGGGGCGATCGCCAGCTTGTGCAGCAGCACGCCGGCGATGCCGGCCATCACAATGGCGCCGGGAATCGCCAGATAGATGGGCGCGCCGGCGTCCATCAATACCACGGTGCCCATGCCGCCGATCATCAGAAACTCGCCCTGGGCGAAGTTGATCACGTGGCTGGCGTTGTAGATCAGGGTGAAGCCCAGCGCCACCAGGGCGTAAATGGCGCCCAGGGTGATCCCCGAGAAACTGAACTGGAAAAACTCGCTGAACATGATTGTGCCCGGAGTAGTCGATGAAGAGTCGTCGGTGAGGGGTGGCGGTCGAGGGAAGGGGCACGGCGCCAGCCGTGCCCCTTGGCGCTTATTCCGTCAGCGCCCAGTTGCCGTCTTTCACTTCCAGAATACGGAAGGATTCGGCGTCCAGACCCATGTGGTCGTCGGCGCTCAGGTGGTAGGTGCCGGTGACGCCCACATAGCCGTCAATGCTTTCCAGGGCGTCGCGCACTTTCGCCTTATCGGTGGTGCCGGCCTTCTGGATCGCGCGGATCGCCAGTTGCAGGCCGTCGTAGGCGTAGGCGCCGAAGGTGGAGACCGACTCGTTATAGTGGCTTTCGTAGTCGTTCTTGTAGCGGTTCAGCACCTGATATTGCGGATCGGACTTGGGCAGCTTGTCCGCCACCAGCAGAGCGGACGCGGGCAGACGCAGGCCGTTGGCGGCGTCGCCGGCCAGTTCCAGGAAGCTGTCGGAGGCCACGCCGTGGGACTGATAGAACGGCAGGTCGATGCCGAGCTGATCGTAGTTGCGGGTGACGATGGCGGGGCCCTGGCCAAAGTCGAAGTTGAGAATCGCCTGGACACCCTCGGTGCCGCGGATGCGCGTCAGCTGGGACGTCATGTCGGTGTCTTTGGGGTTATAGGTTTCGTCCGCGACAATCTCGATACCCATGTCGCCGGCGATTTCCTTGGTAACATTGCGGCCGGACGCGCCAAAGCCGCCGGTGCCGGAGATCAGGCCGATCCTGGTAATGCCGCGCTCTTTCATGTCCATCAGCACGCGACGGGCCGCCTGGCGGTCGGACTGCGGCGTTTTGAACACCCACTTCTTCACCGGCGTGGTAATGGTTTCGGCGCCGGCCAGGGAGATGAACGGCACGCCGGCCTGTTCGATCAACGGTACCGCCGCCATGGTGGCGCCGGTGGTGGAGCCGCCGACGATGATGTCCACCCGGTCCTGACGCAGCAGGCGGTTGGCGAAGGTGCGCGCCTTGGCGGCGTCGCCCACGTCGTCGTAGTGCACCAGCTCAACCTGTTTGCCGAGCAGGCCGCCGTCTTCGTTGAGCTTGTCGATGTAGAGTTCCAGGGTTTTCAGTTCCGGATCGCCCAGGAACGAGGCCGGTCCGGTAACAGAAAGGAAAGAGCCAATACGAATGGTATCCGCGGCCAGAGCGGGGGCGGCCATCAGGCCGAGGCTCAGGGCGGTGACCGCGCCGGCGGCCAGTTGCTTCAGCATTGTTTTCATTATCACACCTTTACACGTATGCCCGGGGGCGAATTTGTTGTTTTCAAGCGGCCATGTGGTCCCATGCGGGCCGCGCTATGGGTACAGGTATAAAGCGATACGCCATACAAGTCAATAACGTGTTTAATGTGTCATAAAAGTGGACCCAATGCGCCAAGTGCCCGTTTTTGCTTGGATTTCGTGAGTGGTTTGTGTCATATAGAAAGCCCGTTTGGTAGTATGTCGAATCATTTCGAGGGGTAAGGGAACGCCGTGGATTTGCAGTCTGACCACCTGGAGCTGTTGATTAAGCGCTTTCAACAGCAGCGCCCGTTGCGCACCGGATCACTGATTATCACCCTGTTCGGCGACGCCATCGTGCCGCGTGGCGGGACCGTCTGGCTGGGCAGTCTGATCGAATTGTTGGCGCCCATGGGCGTCAGTCAGCGGCTGGTGCGTACCTCGGTGTTCCGGCTCACCCGCGAAGGCTGGCTGATGGCGGAGAAAGTCGGGCGGCGCAGTTATTACGGCCTCACCGGCGCCGGTCGGCGGCGCTTCGAGAAAGCCTTCAAGCGGGTTTACTCCGGCGTGCAGCCGGCCTGGGACGGCGCCTGGACCCTGGTGGTGCTGAACCAGCTGAGCGCCGACCTGCGCCGCGACACCCGTCAGGAGCTGGAGTGGATGGGGTTCGGCGCTTTCGCGCCCACGGTGCTGGCGCACCCCGGCGTGGATCGCGCCGAGCTGAACGCCTCGCTGCAGGAGCTGGGTGCCCTGGACGACGCCATCATCTTTCAGACCGATACCCACGAAAGCTTCGCCGCCCGGCCGCTGCGGCTACAGGTGCGGGAAGCCTGGAATCTGGACCTTCTGGCCGAGGGCTACCGGGATTTCCTGGATCAGTTCCGGCCGCTCTGGAACCAGATGAAGAAGCAAAAGAATCTGCCGCCCCGGGAGTGTTTCCTGGCGCGTATTCTGCTGATTCACGAATACCGCAAGCTGCTGCTGCGCGACCCGCTGTTACCGGAAGAGCTGTTGCCCGCCGACTGGGAAGGGCGCGCCGCCCGCCAGTTGGCGCGCAACCTTTACCGCCTGACCCACCAGGGCGCGGAAGCCTGGATTTCCCAGCACGCCGAAACCGCCCAGGGGCCGCTGCCCGAGCCGGGCGAAAGCTTTTATCAAAGGTTCGGCGGACTCGACTAGGCCGCCTTCAAGCCGGTTGGGGGCACTTGTGCGAGCGGGCCCCGCCCGCGAAAGGGCGGCTCCGCCGCCCGGCAGGATCCCAGAAGCCTGTTTCTGCCGCGTCAGTTGCCTCTCTGGAATCCCGCCGGCCGATACCATCGGCCTTTCGCGGGCTGGGCCCGCTCCTACAAATCAGTTCGCTGCTTTTTCACCCTTGGGCGCGAAGCGGCTGGTCTGCATGCGCGGCCGGTCCGGCTCCACTTCGGTGAGCGGCTCGCAGGCGACCACGGCCTTCTGGTAGCGGCGCGCCAGCTCCTGGTATTCCAGGGTGCCTTCGTACTTCCACTGCACCTCTTCCTCGCTGAGCTGGCGTTTCACCACCGCCGGCGCGCCGATCACCATGGAGCGCGGCGGGCAGGTGAAGCGGCCCTTGACCAGGGCGCCGGCGGCGACGATGGACGACTCGCCGATCTCCGCGTAATCCAGAATCACCGCGTTCATGCCGATCATGGCGTTGCGGCCGATGCGGCAACCGTGCAGCACCGCGCCGTGGCCGATGTGGCCGTCTTCCTCGACGATGGTGTCGGTGCCGGGGAAGCCGTGCATCACGCAGGTATCCTGCAGGTTCGAGCCGCGCTCGAGAATCAGGCGGCCGAAGTCGCCGCGCAGGCTGGCGCAGGGGCCCACATAACAGTCCGGGCCGACGATCACGTCGCCGATCAGCACGGCGGTGGGGTCCACATAGGCGTCCGGGTGAATCACCGGGGTGATGCCTTCAAGCTGGTAACAGGGCATGGGTTTACCTCCGCGAAGCGCGGCCAGGGGCCGTGAAAAAGTCGAAAAACAAACTACCTGACCTGTAATGTGGCCGCAATCTCCTCATTTTGTAACATTAACGGCCGGGCCGCGTTTCCTTTTATAGTGCCTTGAATAAAAAGGAAAAAATATAAAAAAGGGCGCCTTTCATTTCTTTCAAACGACACTATGCGATACATGAATATCCGCTATGTGTATTGACTGGTGTCATGTTTTGGCTATGCTCGAAGTCAGGTCGCGGCCCGCCGTGGGCGGCCGCTTTTCCGCCGCTTTCCGATTTCAAACAGGGGCGCCTCATGGCCTTCGACACCATCGAATTCAGTCTCCAGGACGGCGTGGCCACGCTGGTCCTGAACCGCCCGGACAGCCTCAACAGTTTCAATGAAGCCATGCACCGGGAGGTGCGCGACGCCCTCACCCGGGTGGAGCAGGCCCGCCAGGATGGCGAATGCCGGGCGCTGTTGATCACCGGCAACGGCCGCGGCTTCTGCGCCGGCCAGGACCTCTCCGACCGGGCCGTGTCCCCCGAGGCCGGCGCCGACACCGTCCCCGATCTGGGCTACTCCATCGAGACCTATTACAACCCGCTGGTGCGCACGCTCACCGCGCTGCCGCTGCCGGTGATTTGCGCGGTCAACGGCGTGGCCGCCGGTGCCGGCGCCAACGTTGCCCTGGCCTGCGATCTGGTGATCGCCGCCCGTTCGGCGAAGTTCATCCAGGCGTTCTGCAAGCTGGGCCTGGTGCCGGACTCCGGCGGCACCTGGCAACTGCCGCGCCTGGTGGGCACGGCCCGCGCCAAGGGCCTGGCCCTGCTCGGCGACAAGCTGAGCGCCGAGCAGGCCGCCGACTGGGGGCTGATCTGGCAGGTGGTGGACGACGACGCCCTGCGGGAGACCGCCACGGACCTGGCCCGGCATCTGGCCACCCAGCCCACCCGGGGCCTGGCGCTGATCAAGCAGGCGCTGAACGAAAGCACCGGCAACGATCTCGACACGCAGCTCGACCTGGAGCGCGACCTGCAGCGCCAGGCCGGCCGCAGCAAGGATTACCGCGAGGGCGTAAGCGCCTTCATGGAAAAACGCACGCCGCGTTTCACCGGCGAATAGCCCGGTCCGGAACGTCGAACAACAACGAGGATGTCCCTCATGTCTGATATATCCGACTCTTTCGCCGCCGATCCATTGGCGGCCCAGGCCTCGGCACAGCAACTGGCGCGCCGCTGCGCGGACGCCATGTACCAGCGCGACCGCGCCAGCCGGCACCTGGGCATGCAGGTCGACGAGATCGGGCCGGGCCGGGCGGTGCTGTCCATGCCAGTCACCGAGGCGATGATCCAGGGCCACGACTCCTGCCACGGCGGCTACATTTTCACGCTCGCCGATTCCGCCTTCGCCTTCGCCTGCAACACCTACAACGAAGCCACCGTGGCCTCCGGCTGCTCGATCGATTACGTGGCACCGGGCAAGCTCGGCGACGTGCTCACCGCCGAGGCCCGCGAGCAGACCCGCAAAGGGCGCACCGGCGTTTATGACGTGCGCGTCAGCAACGAGCGCGACGAACTGGTGGCGCTGTTTCGCGGCAAATCCTACAAAGTCCGTGGGCCGGTGGTGCACGAGGGGGAGAGCGAACAATGAACGAAGCCTTGATTTTCGACGCCGTACGCACACCGGTGGGCCGCTACGGCGGCGCCCTGGCCGGCGTGCGCGCGGATGACCTGGGCGCGATCCCCATGAAAGCCCTGATGGACCGCCACCCGGACATCGACTGGGCGCAACTGGACGATGTCTTCTACGGCTGCGCCAATCAGGCCGGTGAGGACAACCGCAACGTGGCACGCATGAGTGCCCTGCTGGCGGGGCTGCCGGCGTCCGTGCCCGGCGTCACGCTCAACCGTCTGTGCGGCTCCGGCATGGACGCGGTGGGCAGCGCCGCCCGCGCCCTGCGCTGCGGCGAAGCCAACCTGATGCTGGCCGGCGGGGTGGAATCCATGTCCCGCGCGCCCTTCGTGATGGGCAAGGCGGAGCAGCCGTTCTCCCGGCAGGCGGACATCTTCGACACCACCATCGGCTGGCGCTTTGTCAATAAATTGATGAAGGACCAGTACGGTATCGATTCCATGCCGGAGACCGCCGAGAACGTCGCCGAGCAGTTCAACATCAGCCGCGAAGACCAGGACGCCTTTGCATTGCGCAGCCAGCAGCGCGCCGGCCGCGCCCTGGCCGACGGCACCTTCGCCGACGAGATCGTGCCGGTGAGCGTGCCGCGCCGCAAACAGGACCCGCTGATGGTTCGCGACGACGAACACCCGCGCCCGGACACCACCGCCGACGCGCTGGCGAAGCTGGGCACGCCGTTCCGCCGTGACGGCGGCACGGTCACCGCCGGCAACGCCTCGGGCGTCAACGACGGCGCCTGCGCGCTGCTGCTGGGCAGCGAGGCGGGCGCGCGGCGCTGGAATCTGACGCCCCGCGCCCGCGTGGTGGGCATGGCGACAGCCGGCGTGGAACCGCGCATCATGGGGATCGGCCCGGCGCCGGCCAGCGAAAAAGTGCTGGCCAACACCGGGTTAAGCCTCGCCGACATGGACGTGATCGAGCTGAACGAGGCCTTCGCGTCCCAGTCCCTGGCGGTGCTGCGCCAGCTCGGGCTGCCCGACGACGCCGAACACGTGAACCCCAACGGCGGCGCCATCGCCCTGGGGCACCCGCTCGGCATGAGCGGCGCCCGCCTGGTGACCACCGCCCTTCACGAGCTTGAGCGCCGCCAGAGCCGTTACGCCCTGTGCACCATGTGCATCGGTGTCGGCCAGGGCATCGCGGTGGTCATAGAAAGACTTTAATAAAACAAAATCAGCAGAGAGAAAGGCAGTGATGGATATGCCGTTTAATCTTGAGAATCGTTTTGACCCGGTGGAGCGGGGCGACACCGCCCAGCTTCGTGATCTGCAGCTCGACCGCATGCGCTGGAGCCTGACCCACGCCTACAACAATGTGGCGCATTACCGGAAAAGTTTTGACGCCGCCGGCGTGCATCCCTACGACCTGCGCAGCCTGGGCGACCTGAAGCATTTTCCGTTCACGGTGAAAAACGACCTGCGCGACAACTACCCGTTCGGCATGATCGCCACGCCCATGCGTGACGTGGTGCGCGTGCACGCCTCCAGCGGCACCACCGGCAAGCCCACCGTGGTGGCCTACACCCAGAACGACATCGACGTCTGGTCGAGCGTGATGGCGCGCTCGATCCGCGCCGCCGGTGGTCACGCCGGCGACATCGTCCACGTCGCCTATGGCTACGGCCTGTTCACCGGCGGCCTGGGTGCCCACTACGGCGCCGAAAAGCTGGGCTGCACCGTGGTGCCCATGTCCGGCGGCCAGACCGAGAAACAGGTGCAGCTGATCCAGGACTTCAAGCCCAGCATCATCATGGTGACGCCGTCCTACATGCTCAACATCGCCGACGAGATGGAGCGCCAGGGCATCGACCCGAAAGAGACCAGTCTGCGCGTCGGCATCTTCGGCGCCGAACCCTGGACCCAGACCATGCGCGAGGAGCTGGAAGCAAGGCTCGGCATCCATGCGCTGGATATTTACGGGCTTTCGGAAGTGATGGGCCCCGGCGTCGGCATGGAGTGCATCGAAAGCAAGGACGGCCCCACCATCTGGGAAGACCATTTCTACCCGGAAATCATCAACCCGGAAACCGGTGAGGTGGTACCCGACGGCGAATACGGCGAGCTGGTGTTCACCTCGCTCACCAAGGAAGCGCTGCCCATCGTGCGCTACCGCACCCGCGACCTGACCCGGCTGCTGCCCGGTCACGCGCGCCCCATGCGCCGCATTGACAAGATCACCGGCCGCAGCGACGACATGCTGATCATCCGTGGCGTCAACGTTTTCCCCACCCAGGTGGAAGAGCAGATCCTCAAGATCGACGCCCTGTCGCCGCACTATGAAATCCACGTGGAAAAAGACGGCAACCTGGACATGGTCACCGTGCGCGTGGAATTGAAACCCGAAGCGGCCAGCGGCGACGCCTCCACCGGCGACGCCGCCAAGGAACTCCAGCACCGGGTGAAAACCCACATCGGCATCAGCACCAAAATCGAGGTGGCGGTACCGGGCACGCTGGCCCGCTCCGAAGGCAAGGCCAAGCACGTCTTCGACCGCCGCCCCAAATAAGCGAACCGCGCGCGCTCACCGCGTCGGCCCGGTCCGCGCCTCTACCCAGGGGCGGGCCGCTTCCTCCAAAAGCCGCCCACAAGGCGGCTTTTGCTTTTAGCGCTGTGCGCTGGTCCGATTCCGCTTGTCGAGCTACTCTGATAGAGCAATGTTTCCAGGCCCACGGATGTTACGGGGTGGCGATGCTAAAGGGGCTGAATCATGTGACCTTGGCTGTTAGCGATCTGCAGCGGTCACTGGCTTTTTATGTGGACGTTCTTGGTATGACGCCCCATGTTAAATGGGATGGTGGCGCGTATTTATCTTTAGGCGGGCTCTGGTTTTGCCTGTCTGTAGATGCAGCATCGCCGGCGCGCGACTATTCCCATCTCGCTTTTGATATTGATGAAAAAGACTTTGGAGTATTTCGGCAGCGTCTTATCGATGCCGGGGCCCCGAAATGGAAAGAGAACAAGAGCGAAGGTGACTCGATCTATTTCCTTGATCCCGACGGCCATAAGCTGGAGGTCCACCTCGGCACCCTTGAAACCCGCCTCAAGCATTTGGAAGAGAATGCCCGAGACCGTCTGACGTGGCTCTAATCTATAAGTGAGCGATCCATCATTGGACGCCTTGATTTCCTTCTTTTTGTGCTTTTGGGGCTCCCCTGAGCTCCCAGCAATGGTGGTTTGGGGTGAAGCCTGCTTTCGCGTAGTAATCGATTGCATCGGGAGCGCTAATCAGGCGAATTTTGCAATGTGGGCCCAGTTCTCCTTGGGTACGGTTAACAAGCTCCTTGCCTATGCCGCTTTCCTGCTCTTTAGACTCTTCTCATGTCATCGATAAATGATGACGCTACGGCCTGGTGGGCGACACGCTGGCTACGCTTCGTAGGCGAATCGTAACAGATATTCAATCATGGTCCGGAATGAATGGCCGTGCCCACCATGTCGATCTGACCCAAGCCTGCGCCTGAAGAACTGCTCGGCTGGAATTCGATAGTAGCTGAAATCGGTAAGCTGGGCCCTAAGGCGAATTTCGGCGCTAGCCTGTTCTTGTCAGCAGCGGTACCATAATCAAAGTAATTTGCGGTCCTGAGCACTGGGTATGAGTTCTACCAAGGACATTATCGATCAGGCTATGGCGCTTTCCGCACAGGAAAGAGCCGTGGTCGTTGAGCAACTGTTGCTGAGCCTGGACGCCCCCGATCCGTCGCTGGATCGCATATGGGCGGATGAGGCCGAGGCTAGATTAGATGCTTACGAGCGAGGCGAGTTGAAGGCGGTTTCCGTGCAGGATGTCATGGCAAAATACGATAAAGAGTGAAAGTCCGATTTCTGAAGGTGGCCCAGAATGAGCTGGACGACGCCATCGAATATTACGAATTGGAACAAGCGGGGCTGGGTGAAAGGCTTCGTGGCGAGACGGTTCGGTCTATAAACCGGATCGCGGCTTTTCCGAATGCCTTCCAGCCTGTCTCTAAAAGGTTGCGCCGGTGCCTGGTGTCGAAGTTCCCCTATGGGATTATTTATCGCTACGACGCTGATGCCGAGACGCTGCTTGTGGTCGCGTTTTCCCACCTTCATAGGAAGCCGAATTACTGGTTCTCCCGCCAATGACCCCTCTTCTCTACATTGCCGCCGCCCTGGCGGAAATCGCAGGCTGCTTTTCGGTGTGGGCCTGGTGGCGGCTGGAAAAGTCGCCGCTCTGGCTGGTGCCGGGGCTGGCCAGCCTGGTGCTGTTCGCCTGGCTGCTCAGTCTGGTGGGCACGGACTACGCCGGGCGCGCCTACGCCGCTTACGGCGGCGTCTATATCGTTATGTCACTGCTCTGGCTGTGGCTGGTCGAGCAGCGCGCCCCGGACCGCTGGGACCTGCTCGGAGCCGGAATCTGTCTGGTGGGCGCCGGAGTAATCCTCCTCGGCCCGCGCGGCGTTTGAATGACGTTCGTAGCCAGGGAGAGACCATGAACAGGACGTTCGCGCAAGGTTAGCGACAAGCCGCTATAGCGTACTCCGCAAACCAAGCACCCACTCCCGCACCGCCGCGATGGCGGGCTCGCGCAGACGTTCTTCCGGGTACACCAGATGGAAGGGTTCGGCGTGCAGCTCGGGCCCGAAGGGCTGTACCAGCCGGCCGCTCTCCAGTTCGTCGACGATCAGTGCCTTGCTCATCAGGGCAATGCCCTGGCCATCCAGGGCGGCGGTAATGGTGTGGGTCTCGTCGGAAAACATCAGACCGGCGCCGGTGTTCAGGTCGGGCACCCTGGCGAGCTTTTGCCAGGACGCCCAGCTGAGCAGGGCGCCGGAATGGCTGGGTGGTTGGTAATGCAGCAGCGTGTGGCGGTGCAGGTCCTGGTGGCGGGTAATGCCCAGCGCCGGGCTGCAGGCGGGAATAAAGAGATTATCGAACAGTTTCTCCGCCACCAGGCCGGGCCAGTGCCCGGCGCCGTAGCGGATCGCCATGTCGGCGTCGACGCCGTCCAGCGATACCAGGTCGTGGGAGATCCGCAGGTTCAGATTCAGGTGCGGGTGGCGGTCACGCAGCAGGCACACCCAGGGCAGCAGGAAGCGCCCGGCCACCGCCGGGATGGTGGAGAGCGTCACGGTGTCGCGGTCGGGGCTGTGTCGTAGCCGGGCTGTCGCTTCGGCCAGAGTGTCGAACGCCTCGCTGGCGCTCGCCAGCAGGGTCTGGCCGGCGCCGGTGAGCACCAGCTGGCGCGGCTTACGCACGAACAGGGCCACGCCCAGGTGCGCTTCCAGCTGGCGCAACTGGTGGCTGATCGCGGTGGGCGTGACCGAAAGCTCTTCGGCGGCGGCCTTGGCGCTGCGGTGGCGGGCCGCGGCTTCGAAGGCGCGCAGGGCGGAAAGCGAGGGCAGTTTACGGGCGGTCATGGGGTGCCTTATGGATGAATTTTATTTTGCCATTCGGGCAAGAAATCATCGTTTGTCGCTGGTCTTAGCCTCGGGTTTCATGGAGGCCGTGTCAATCAGGAATGAGATCAACTCATCTGGAAGCGAACCCGAACCGGAGATACCCATGACCCGTTTACTGCATCTCGACGCCAGCCCCCGCCCGGGGCGTTCCGGTACCCACGAGCACGGCTCCCACAGCCGTCGCCTCACCCATCATTTCATCCAGCAGTGGAAAGCCGCCCGCCCGGACGACACCGTGTTGCGCCGGGACCTGGGCGCGTGCCCGCCGGCGCTGACCACGGTGGAGTGGATCCAGGCCGCTTTCACCCCGGCGGACCAGCACCAGCCCTGGATGCGCGAGGCACTGGCCGAAAGCGACGCCCTCACCGATGAGGTGATTCAGGCGGACGTGCTGGTGCTCGGCGTGCCGATGTACAACTTCAGCTACCCGGCGGCCTTCAAGGCCTGGATCGATAACGTGGTCAGGTTGGATCGCACCGTCAGCTTCGACCCGTCCAACCCGGAGGACCCTTTCACGCCGCTGCTGGCGGACCGGCCCCGCCACGCGGTGATTCTCTCCTCCCGGGGCGGCTTCGGGCTTGGCCCCGGCGGTGCGCTGGCGCACATGAACCACCTGGAGGCCAGCGTCCGCACCGCGCTGGAATTCATCGGTATCCGGCACTTCCATGAGGTCGCCATTGAGTACCAGGAGGAGGGTGGCGAGCGGCTGGACGCGTCGATACGCGACGCCCTGGCCGAGGTGGAGCGGCTGGTGGCCCGGCTGCAGCGGGACGCCGTCGCCGTGCGGGAAGCGGTGCCCGCCTGATCCGCGGGGCGCTGCCGGGGACGCCGGCAATGGTTTACACTGTAAGCTGTTGCCGTCCGGCCCCGTTATATTGTCACCCGTGGAGCGCGCCGTTGCCCAAGAAGCCGAAAACCGACCAGGAGATCGCCGCCTTCCGCGAGCGCGTCTGCGAGGTGGCCACGGAGCTGTTCGTGGAGCGCGGGCCGGACAACGTCACCATGCGGCAGATCGCCGCCGGCGTGGGCGTGAGTCCGATGACGCCGTACCGCTATTTCCAGGACAAGGACGAGATTCTCGCCACCGTGCGCGCCGCCGCGCTGGACCGCTTCGCCGCCGCCCTGGAAGCGGGCCTGGCCCAGGGCAGCGACGCCCGCGAGCGGGCCCGCGCCATCGGCGACGCCTATGTGCGCTTCGCCACCGAGCATCCGGCCGCCTACCAGCTGATGTCGGAGATCTCCCAGGTCGATGAGAGCCGTTACCCGGAGTTGGTGCGCGCCAGCCGCCGCGCCCGGGAGACCATGGTCGGCTATGTGCGGGACATGATCCGCGAGGGGATGATGGACGGCGATGCCGACCTGATCGGCTATATGTTCTGGTCCACCCTGCACGGTATCGTGGTGCTGGACATGGCCGGGCGGCTGGGCGGCGAGATCGACGCGGACACCCTGCGCAAGAAGACCATGCGCACCTTGCTGGCCGGCATGGCGGTGTCGCCGCCGCGCCGGGACGACGAAGCCGGCCCTGCCCAGTGACCGTATCGCTCACCGGCGGATAGCCGCCGGGTCAGGAAGCGCTTGATTTTATAAAATGTACGTTGTAAATATTTCCCTTCCGAACCGGTAGACGTGCCAGAGCGCGACCCCGGTTCGCCCGGATTCGAAAGATTTACAAAGTAAATGTCACCCACTGAACAGGAATCGCCATGTCTCTGCCCCCGGAAATCGCCAAACGCCTGCGGCTGCCCGTGATCTGCTCGCCGCTGTTCATCATTTCCAACCCGGACCTGACCATCGCCCAGTGCAAGGCCGGGGTGGTGGGCTCTTTCCCGTCGTTGAACGCGCGGCCGCTGTCGCAGCTCGATGAATGGCTGGCGCGCATTACCGAGGAACTGGCCGCCTGGGACCGGGATTACCCCGACCAGCCTTCCGCGCCGTTCGCGGTCAACCAGATCGTGCACAAGACCAACGACCGCCTGGAGAAAGACCTGGAGCTGTGCGAGAAGTACAAGGTGCCGATGGTGATCACCTCCCTGGGCGCCCGCGAGGAGCTGAATCAGGCGGTGCACGGCTGGGGCGGCACGGTGATGCACGACATCATCAACGACCGCTTCGCCCGCAAGGCGATCGAGAAGGGCGCCGACGGCCTGATCGCGGTGGCGTCCGGCGCCGGCGGCCATGCCGGCCAGCTTTCCCCGTTCGCCCTGATTCAGGAAATCCGTCAGTGGTTCGACGGTCCGGTGGCCCTGTCCGGCTCCATCGCCAGCGGTTCATCGGTGCTGGCGGCCCAGGCCATGGGCGCGGATCTGGCCTACATCGGTTCGATGTTCATCGCCAGCGAGGAGGCCAACGCCGACCAGGCCTACAAGCAGATGATCGTCGACAGCAAGGCCACCGATATCGTCTACAGCAACCTGTTCACCGGCGTGCACGGCAACTACCTGGCGCCGTCCATCGCCAAGGCCGGCCTGGATCCGGCCAACCTGCCGGAAAGCGACCCCTCGGCGATGAATTTCGGCTCCGGCGGCAACTCCAAAGCCAAGGCCTGGAAAGACATCTGGGGCTGCGGCCAGGGCATCGGCGTGGTCGATGCGGTGCGCCCGGCGGCCAACATCGTCGACCAGCTCGCCGACGAGTACCACGCCGCCGCCGCGGCGCTGGACGCCAAGCGCTACTAAGCCGCGTTTGCCCGTTAAAGACGCCGGACCAGGGCCTCCCTGGGCCGGCGTACTTTTTTCTGGCCCGCCTGCCGGTCGTTGTCGGTGTCGCGGTAGCCCAGCCCCATCAGCGCCACGCTGCGCAGGCCCTGTTCGCGCAGACCCAGCAATTGATCCAGCCCCGGCGGGTCGAAGCCCTCCATGGGCGAGGCGTCGACCCGCTCCATGGCGGCTGCCGCCAGCGCCATGCCGAGCCCCAGGTACGCCTGCCGGGCGGCCCACTGGAAACCCTCTTCCTCGGACGCGAAGCCGGCCACCTTGCCTTTCACGGTGTTCTCCAGCCCGGCGAGCTTGTCCCGGGGCAGGCCACGCTCATCGGCGATCAAGTCCACCATCTGTTCGACCTGGGCCTCGGTGACCGGGCTCCAGGCGGCGAAAATGACCAGGTGCGAGCACTCGGTGATCTGCGGCTGATTCATCGCCACCGGCGCGATGCGCTCGCGCAGCTCGAGCGGTTCGGCGACCAGCAGGGTGTAGGGCTGCAGCCCGAAGGACGAGGGCGCCAGCCGCGCCGCCTCCAGAATCCGTTCCACTTGATCCTCGGGGACTTTTTCCCCGGTCATGCGTTTGGTGGCGTAGCGCCAGTTGAGGGCCTCGTTAAGGCTCATGGGGAAGCTCCTTGTTCGCTGTGACCAGGGACGCGGGGGCGACGGGCGCGCGGCCCCCGCGATGAAAAAGCACCATGCCCAGGGCCACCAGGGCGCCCGCCAGCCCCAGATGGGGCGGCGGCGCCTCGCCCAGCGCGAGCACCGCGATCAGCGTGCCCACCAGGGCCGCCACGGTGCCGATCTGGCTCAGATACACCGGGCCGGCGATCTTCTGCAGTACAAAGTAGAACAGGTACAGCACCGAGAACACACCCACTTCCACCAGCAGAAGCCGGCCGGCCCCGGCGGAGGCCGTCAGGCCCGCCACCTCGCCGGCTTCGAACACCAGCACGAAGGGCAGCAGCGCCAGGGCCGCGCCGAGCAGCATCAGCGCCGCCAGGAATATCGGCGGCGCGCCTTCGGGCCAGCGCCGGGTGCGGTAGATATTGCCCGCCGCCAAGACCAGCGGCATGGTCAGAATCAGCGCCGCCCAGCCAGGTGCCGAGCCGGCGTCCAGGGCCTTGGCCAGGGCCAGGATCACGCCCCCGGCCAGCCCCAACAGCACCCCGGCCAGACGCGGGGCGCGCAGCCGCTCCATGTCCAGCAGCACCGCCAGCAGCCAGGTGAGCAGGATCGGGAAGGCGAAGCTCAGCGAGATGAAGCCGGCGCCCACATGTCGCACCGCCAGAAAAGCCAACGCGTTGGGCAGTGCCAGCAGGGCGCCGGAGACCAGGGCGTATTCCAGGGTGCGGATGGTGAAGGGCATGGGCCGGCGGCGCAGGGCGGTGAGCGCGCCCAGGATCAGGCCGGCGCCGGCCAGGGCCACCATCAGGAAGGTGAGGCGCGGCGCGCCGGCCTGGTCGGCCAGTTTCGCCACCACCAGCGACAGCGCCAGGCAGCTTCCCACCAGCAGCAGGCAGGCCAGCGCCAGGAGCCCGGCCTTGCTTGTATCGTCCGTGTTGGCCATGCTTTTCTCCAGATAGACCACGACAATGAATCTCGATGAAAAGTATCTTAATGAAAAGATAAAAAGGTGACAATGAGCAGAGTAACCCTGGCCACAAGCCAATGGCGGCGGGAAATGCCGGACCTGGATCTGCTGCCCATGGCGGTGATGGGGCGTCTGGGCGAGGCCGCCCGGCTGATCAGCCGCGATTATCTGGACCCGTTCTTTAAAGGCCACGGCCTGCAGCGCGGCGAATTCGACGTGCTCGCCACCCTGCGTCGCTCGGGCGCCCCCTATGCCCTGTGCCCCACGGACCTGTTCGAGGCATTGATGGTGTCCTCGGGCGGCATGACCAACCGGCTCGACCGCCTGGAAAAGGCCGGCCTGATCCGCCGCGCCCCCAACCCGGAAGACCGGCGCGGCACCCTGGTGTCGCTCACCGACGACGGCCTGGCGCTGATCGACCGGCTGGTGCCCCTGCACGTGGACAACGAAGCCCGCGCCCTCGCCCCGCTCAGCCGCGAGGAACTGGAAACCCTGGACGGTTTGCTCGGCAAGCTGATCGACGGCCTCGACGAGGACCCATCGGAGTAGGTCGTTCGCGGCGGCAGCGACAAAATGGACAGGATGTCATGACGACAAAATCGATCGTTCACTGGGGGATGTTAGCGGGGGCCTTAATCCTGGCGGCGATGATCGCTGCCGGTTGGCGCTGGTTGCCGGATCCGGAGGGCGTTGGCTCCGTGGCTGGCCGGCTCCGGTATGTGCTCTCCTGGCAGTGCCTCTATGCGTTGCCAGTACTGGCGGTCGTCGGCTGGATGGTGCTGAAACGGTATCAAAGCGATGAGCTGCTACAGGGCTACAAAGGCGCCTCGGACGCTTTGTCGTTCTGGTCCGCGGTGGCGAGAAATACGCTGGAACAGCAATTCATCGCCGTTTTGGTATCGTTATCGTTTGGTGCGCTCTGCCCGGTGGCATACCTCAAGCTGGTGCCTGTCCACGCCTTCGCCTTGCTGTTCGGCAGGGCGCTGTTCATCCTTGGTTACCAGGCGCATCCATTGGCCCGTATTCCAGGGTTTGTTATCGGGCACTACTTTAATATTGGTCTGATGCTGGCCTGTTTATTCTTCTTGATTTGAGCCACGTCCAGGGGGAACCACTATGTACACGGGAAGCTGCCTGTGCGGCAGCGTTGAGTTTCGAATTGAGGGCGGCCTCGAGCCGATTCAGGTGTGCCACTGCGGGCAGTGCCGCAAGGCCCAGGGCGCGCCGTTCGCGACCAATATTCCGGTCCGGGAAGCGACCTTCGAACTGGTGAGCGGTCGCGAGCTGATCACCGAGTATGAATCCTCGCCGGGCAAGTGCCGCGCATTCTGCGGGCGCTGCGGATCGCCGGTCTACAGCCGCAAGGGCGACCTGCCCGGTGTGCTCCGGATTCGCGCCGGTCTGATCAACGAGCCCCTGGACACGCGCCCGGTATTCCACGCTTATACCGGCTCCAAGGCCAACTGGTGGCCGATCCTGGACGACCTGCCGCAATTCACCGAAACCTGGACACCGGACTCGTCCACTCGCTAATGGACAAGCTGCCTGGAAGAAAAGAAAGATGATTTTGATTTACGGCATCAAGGAACGGCTCAATCCGATCAAGGGCGCGCTCTCGAACGTGATTCACGGCACCATGCGTGACGTTTTGGGCATGCCCGAGGACAAGCGCGCGCACCGCTTCATTCCCATGGAAGCGGTCGATTTCTATTACCCGGGTGGGCGCAGCGACGCCTATACGGTTATCGAGATCAATATGATGGCCGGCCGCCGCCCGGAAACCCAGAAAACGCTGATCAAGACGCTGTTTGAGCGTATCGAAGCGGAACTGGGGATTCGGCCGGTGGATGTGGAGATCACGCTGCACGAACAGCCGCCCCATTGCTGGGGGTTTCGTGGCATGACCGGCGACGAGGCCGCCGATTTGAAGTACCAGGTGAAGGTTTAGGCGCCCTATGAACTCGATGACGCCCTATTTGGAACACAGCGACTGGATCGACTGGCGTAACCGGGACGTCGAGGCGACCGCGGCCCGTTTAAAAGGGGGCAGTGACGACCCGGTGGTGATCGCGGAACAGTGCTTTCTGTTTGTGCGCGATGTCATCCGCCATAGCTGGGATTTTCGCCTCAATCCGGTGACCTGCAGGGCCTCGGACGTGCTGGCCCACGGCACCGGTTATTGTTACGCCAAAAGTCATCTGCTGGCGGCGTTGCTGCGCGCCAACGGCATTCCCGCCGGATTGTGCTATCAGCGCCTGACGGTGACCGACCGGCCGCCGTTTTGCCTGCACGGCCTGAACGCGGTCTATCTGGCGCCGTTTGGCTGGTACCGCGTCGACGCCAGGGGCAACAAACCCGGGGTCGAGGCGGCGTTTCGCCCGCCGGAGGAGAAGCTGGCTTTCCCCTTGCTCGTCGACGGGGAGGCGGATCTGCCCGGCGTTCATGCTCGGCCGCTGCCGGAAGTGGTGAGCGCGCTGACCCGGCACGCGAGCTGGGACGCCGTGGCGGCCAATCTGCCGGACCATTCGCCGGCAGGTTTGGACTGAAATCCCCGGGGCGTTTATCATTGCGCTCCGCTTTTCTCCGCGCGCCGGGCGGTTTCCCGCACGCTTGGCCGGTTCCACCGGTGCCCGTATCCGGATCACACAGAGGTAAGCCATGTTCACAGGCATCATCGAGGCCCAGGGCCATGTGGCGGCGCTGACGCCCAGCGGCGGCGACGTGACACTGCGTATCCACAGTGATGAACTGGATTTCGGCGACGTGAAACTGGGCGATTCGATCGCCGTGAACGGCGTCTGCCTGACGGTCACCGGGCTGGCCGGCGGCGACGGTTTCAGCGCCGATGTGTCCGGCGAGACCCTGTCGCTGACCTCCCTGAAGCAGCTCAAGAGCGGCAGCCGCGTGAATCTGGAGAAGGCGATGACGCCCTCCACGCGCATGGGCGGGCATCTGGTGAGCGGCCATGTGGACGGCCTGGGCACGGTCAAGGCCATGACCCCGGACGCCCGCTCGGTGCGCGTCGACATCGAGGCGCCGGCGGAGCTGGCCCGCTACATCGCCCAGAAGGGCTCGATCACCGTGGACGGCATCAGCCTGACGGTGAACAGCGTGGACGGCGCGCGGTTCTCGCTGAACATTATTCCCCACACCCAGGACGTCACCACCATCCAGGATTGGAAACCGGGGACGCCAGTGAACCTGGAAGTTGATATCATTGCGCGCTACCTGGAGCGGCTGCTGCTCGGCGAGCGCGCCGCCCAGCCCGGCTCGGAGGGCATTTCCATGGCGTTCCTGGCCGAGCACGGTTTCCTGAAGTAGCTCGCGGCGGTCGCCCGAGGGCGCGCAAACACCGGCACGCGCGGCGTGCATTAAAAGGTAGGTTTCATGCAACTCAACAGCATTGAAGAACTGATCGAGGACATCCGTCAGGGCAAGATGGTGATCCTGATGGACGACGAGGACCGGGAAAACGAAGGCGACCTGGTGATGGCCGCCGAGCACGTGACCCCCGAGGCGATCAACTTCATGGCGCGCTTCGGGCGCGGTCTGATCTGCATGCCCATGTCCAAGGAGCGCTGCGAGCAGCTGGATCTGCCGCTGATGGTGCGCGCCAACGGCAGCGGTTTCGGGACCAAGTTCACGGTTTCCATCGAGGCCCGCGAAGGCGTCACCACGGGCATCTCCGCCGCCGACCGGGCGCGCACCGTGCAGGCGGCCGTGGCCAAACACGCCAAGGCGTCCGACATTGTGCAGCCGGGCCATATTTTTCCGCTGATGGCGGAGCCGGGCGGCGTGCTGCGCCGCGCCGGGCACACCGAAGCGGCCTGTGATCTGGCGGTAATGGCCGGCTGCGAGGCCGCCGGCGTGATCTGCGAGGTAATGAACGAGGACGGCTCCATGGCGCGCCGGCCGGACCTGGAGAGTTTCGCCGAGGAGCACGGCATCAAGATCGGCACCATCGCCGACCTGATTCAGTACCGGGCGCTCAACGAGCAGACCATCGAGCCGGTGTCCGAGCACCCGCTGGACACCTGGTACGGTGAATTCCGCCTGGTGGCGTTCCGCGACACCGTGGACGGCCATGTGCACATCGCCCTGGTGAAAGGCGAAGTGAGCGCGGACAAGGAGGTGACCGTGCGGGTGCACCAGGTGGACCCGCTGCGCGACCTGATGAGCGCCAAGCTCAACGGCCGCACCGGCTGGAACATGCACCGGGTGCTGGAAGCGGTGGCCGAGGCGGAAACCGGGGTGGTGATCATCCTCGGCCAGGACGAGGATTCCGAGCCCACGCTGGACCGGCTGCAGGCCTTCTTCGATGGCACCGCCAACAAGCCCAAGGGCGAGTCGCGCACCTACCGCAACATCGGCACCGGCTCGCAGATTCTCAAGGCGCTGGGCGTGCGCAAGATGCGCCTGCTCAGCTCGCCGATGAAATTCAACGCGCTTTCCGGTTTCGATCTGGAGATCGTCGAATACGTGGAAGCGGACGGCTAAAGCGCCGCCCCCCGACTGAAAGACAGGACAACGACATGCACGATATCAAAACCTTCGAAGGCACTCTGAACAACGTGGGCGGCCGTTACGCCCTGGTGGTGGCGCGTTTCAACAGCTTCGTGGTGGAAGCGCTGCTGGCCGGCGCGGTGGATACCCTGGTGCGCCATGGCGTGGCCCGTGATGATATCGAGATCATCCGCGTGCCCGGCGCCTGGGAGCTGCCGGTGGCGGTGAAGAAGATTCTGGAAAAGCGCGACTACGACGCGGTGATCGCGCTGGGCGCGGTGATCCGGGGCGGCACCGCCCACTTCGAGTATGTGGCCGGTGAGGCCGCCAAGGGCATCGCCGCGGTGCAGAACGACACCGGCGTGCCGGTGGCGTTCGGCGTGCTCACCGTGGAGTCCATCGAGCAGGCGATCGAGCGCAGCGGCACCAAGGCCGGCAACAAAGGCGCCGAGGCCGCGATGTCCGCTCTGGAAATGGTTTCTCTGTTCAAGGCGCTTTAATGACCCAGTCCGCCGCACCGTCTTCCCCCGCAGCGCGCCGCAAGGCGCGCCGCTACGCGCTGCAGGCGCTGTACCAGTGGCAGCTCGCGGGCACCACGCTGAGTGATATCGAGGCCCAGTTCCTGGCCGCCAACGATATGCAGAAGGTGGACCGCACCTACTTCCACGACCTGCTGCACGGCGTGCCCGCCGAGGTGAGCGGCCTGGATGAGGCGCTGCGTCCCTTCCTGGACCGTCGGGTGGAAGAGCTGTCCCAGGTGGAGAAGGCGTTGCTGCGCATCGGCGCCTTCGAGCTCAAGGAGCGCCTGGACGTGCCCTACCGGGTGGTGATCAACGAGAGCATTGAGTTGGCGAAGGTGTTTGGCGCCGACGATTCCTTCAAGTACGTTAATGGCGTACTGGACAAGCTGGCGCGGCGGCTGCGTTCTGCGGAAACCGCCCACCGGCCCGCCGCGTCCCGGCAGGCGCCGGAGGACGACGGGGCGGACAAGAGCTGATCCCGGCATAACAAAAGGGGGCGTGGCATGGACGAATTCGCTCTGATCGAACGCTACTTCCGCCGCCCGGACCGCCCGCCGGGTGAGGGCGTGGTGCTGGGGCCCGGCGACGACGCGGCCCTGCTGCGCCCGCCCGCCGGCGACGAACTGGTGATGACCCTGGACACCAGCCTGGCCGGCCACCACTTCCCTGACGACCTGCCCGCCGCCGATGTGGGCCACCGCTGTCTGGCGGTGAATCTGTCCGACCTCTACGCCATGGGCGCCCGCCCGTTGTGGTTCCTGTTATCGGTGACGCTGCCGGAGGCCGACGAGGCCTGGCTGGCCTGTTTTTCCCAGGGCATGTTCGAGCTGGCCGACCGGGCCGGCATTGATCTGATCGGCGGTGACGTGACCCGGGGCCCCCTGAGTGTGAGCATTCAGGCCACCGGCCGGGTGCCCCGGGGGCAGGCCGTGCGGCGTGACGGCGCCCGTCCGGGCCAGCGTCTGGCCATCGGCGGCGTGCCCGGGCAGGGCGGGTTGGGGCTGCGCCACTGGCAGGCCGGCGAGCGCGCCTCGGTGAGCGCCCGCCATCTCGCCCGGCCCGCGTTCCCGCTGGACCTGGGTCCGGCCCTGGCCGGCGTGGCGGGCGCCGCCATCGACGTTTCCGACGGCCTGTTGCAGGACCTGGGGCATATTCTCAAGGCCAGCGGCGGGTTGGGCGCGGAGCTGGATCTGGCGGCGCTGCCGGTGAACGAGGAGCTGGCGGCGCTGGACGACGAGGACCGCCACCAGGTGCAACTCCACGGCGGTGACGATTACTGCCTGCTGTTCACCTGGCCGGAGGCCCGGCCGTTGCCGCCGGGTACCTACGATATTGGCATGATCACCGCGTCGGACGCAGTCTTGCTGTGTTACCCGGACGGGCACACCGAGCCGGCCCGGCCCGGCGGCTGGCGGCACTTCTAGGCCGGTCGCCGCCGGTTTCAGGCGCGGTGGGGCAGGGCGTCGCGCAGGCGTTTCAGGCGCCGGCGCACGCTGGCCTCGATGCCGGCGGCGTCCAGGCCGTGCTCGGCGAGCAGGGCGTCCCGCTTGCCGTGGTGGATAAAGTGATCCGGCAGGCCCAGGTTGAGCACCGGCACCATCAGGCCTTCGTCCATGAGCAACTCGTTGACCGCCGAGCCGGCGCCGCCCATGCGCTGGTGGTCCTCCAGCGTGACCAGCAGCTGATGGCGGCCGGCGGCGTCGAGGATCGCGTCCCGGTCCAGGGGCTTCACCCAGCGCATGTCGATCACCGTGGCGTCGAGCTTCTCGGCGGCGTCCAGGGCCGCCGGCACCAGCGCGCCGAAGGCGAGCAGGGCGGTTTCGCCCTTGCCCTGGCGCAGGGTGCGGCTTTCGCCGACCGGCAGGGCGGTCATGGTGTCCTCGATTTTCGCGCCGGGGCCGGTGCCGCGTGGGTAGCGCACCGCCGCCGGGCCCTCGTGCAGCCAGGCGGTGTAGAGCAATTGCCGGCATTCGTTCTCATCGGACGGCGCCGCCACGATCATGTTGGGCACGGTGCGCAGATAGGCGAGGTCGAACACGCCGCCGTGGGTGGCGCCGTCCTCGCCCACCAGGCCGGCCCGGTCGATGCCGAAGGTCACGTCCAGGTTCTGCAGGGCCACGTCATGGATCAGCTGGTCGTAGGCGCGCTGCAGGAAGGTGCTGTAGATCGCCGCCACCGGCTTCATGCCCTCGGAGGCCAGCCCCGCCGCGAAGGTGACGCCGTGCTGCTCGGCGATGCCCACGTCGTAGAAGCGGCCCGGGAACTCCTTGGCGAAGAGG
>CAZKWA010000004.1:0-73570 GCA_964556345.1 uncultured Alcanivorax sp. | reverse complement strand
CATGGTGCCGTAGGCTTTATCTACTGCGGCGGTAACCACTTTCATCATCACCGGCGTGATATCGACGCCGATGCCGTCCCCTTCAATGTACGGAATAACCGGGTGGTTGGGGACATTCAGGGATAGGTCCGCATTAACGGTGATTTTGTCACCGTCCGCCGGAACCGTGATCTTTTGGTATCCCATCTACACTACTCCCTCTGAATAAAACCGTCGGATTCGGTTGCCTGGCGAGTATAGCACTCAGGCGTTATTCTTGCTTGGCCTTGACAGGCCTACTAAGGCGTTTTTTCCCATGGCCAGACTGATTTTGTTTAACAAACCCTTTCAGGTTCTCTCCCAGTTCACGGATCCCCGGGGGCGACGCACGCTGAAGGATTTCATCCCGGTGCCCGGCGTCTATCCGGCCGGCCGGCTGGACTGGGACTCTGAGGGCCTGCTGTTACTGACCGATGACGGCGCCCTGCAGGCGCACATCGCCAGCCCCCGTTTCCATCAGGCCAAGACCTATCTGGTTCAGGTGGAAGGCGAACCGCCGGAGGCGGCCCTGCAACAGCTGCGCCAGGGCATCACCCTTAAGGACGGCCCCTGCCGCCCGGCGCCGGTCAAACCGGTGCCCGCGCCGGCACTCTGGCCACGCCACCCGCCGGTGCGCACGCGGCTCACGGTAGCCGACCAATGGCTGGAACTCACCCTAGACGAAGGTCGCAACCGCCAGGTACGCCGCATGACCGCCGCCATCGGCCACCCCACCCTGCGGCTGGTGCGCTGGCGCATCGGCGACTGGGATCTGAGCGGCCTGGCGCCGGGCGAGTGGCGCGAAATCCAGGTGCACGCCCCCAAGAAACCGCCCCGCCCGGGGCGGCGCAAAGGGCGGCGAAAGGCGCCCGCCGGCGCCGCGCGCGGACGCCGCGCCTGAGCGCCGACCATGGCTGTCACGGCGGGCCCCGGTGCGCTACCATCGGCGCCCCGCAGTAAACCACAGACGGACGAAGACCGGGATGAACAGCTTCCAACCGCATATCACCGTGGCCACCGTGGTGGCGCATGAAGGCCGCCTGCTGTTCGTGCGCGAAACCCAGAACGGCGAGGCGGTGATCAACCAGCCCGCCGGCCACGCCGAATTCGGCGAGGACCTGATGCAGGCCGCCTACCGGGAAACCCTGGAGGAAACCGCCTGGCGGGTGGAGATCACCGGCCTGCTGGGGTGGTATATTTTTCAGCCTTATAAAGGTGCCGGCGTATACTACCGCACCTGCTTCATCGCCGAACCGCTGGGCCACGACCCGCACCAGAAGCTGGACACCGGCATCCTGGAAGCGCTGTGGCTGAGCCCCGAGGAGCTGGAACAGCGCCGCGCCGAGCACCGCAGCCCCCTGGTGGCGCGCTGCGTGGCGGACTACCAGAGTGGCCGGCGCCTGCCGCTGGACGCCATTTATCAGCACCCCTGGCCGCTGCAGCGCGGTTGATTCGCCTTACAGCGCCCATATAGAGAGCCCGATGCACACACAAGCGCCCGAAAATACCCGCGTCATCGTCGGCATGTCCGGCGGCGTCGATTCCTCGGTGGCCGCCGCCCGTCTGCTGGACGCCGGCTACCAGGTGGAAGGCCTGTTCATGAAGAACTGGGACGAGGACGACGGCACCGAGTACTGCACCGCCCGCGATGACCTGCTCGACGCCATGCAGGTGGCCGGGGTGCTGGGGATCGAGCTGCACACCGCCAACTTCGCCGCCGAGTACTGGGACCGGGTGTTCGAGCATTTCCTCGCCGAGTACCGCGCCGGGCGCACCCCCAACCCGGACATACTCTGCAACAAGGAAATCAAGTTCCGCGCCTTTCTGGACCACGCCCTGACCCTGGGCGCGGACTACATCGCCACCGGCCACTATGCGCGTGTAGAACATGGGGCGCGGGTGGATCACGCCGGCGAGCGCGCCCGGCTGCTGCGCGCGGTGGACGACAACAAGGATCAGACCTACTTCCTGCACGCCGTGGGCGGCGACAAGTTCGCGCGCACCCTGTTCCCGCTCGGCGACCTGGAAAAGCCGGAGGTGCGCCGCCTGGCCGGCGAGCGCGGTTTCGCCAACCATAAGAAGAAGGACTCCACCGGCATCTGCTTTATCGGCGAGCGGCGCTTCAAGGACTTCCTGGAAACCTATCTGCCCGCCCAGCCCGGCGACATCGAGGACGACGCCGGCCACCGCATCGGACGCCACGACGGGCTTATGTACTACACCCTGGGCCAGCGCCAGGGCCTGGGCATCGGCGGCCTGGCGGACGCCGGCGACGCGCCCTGGTACGTGGCCGGCAAGGACCTGGACCGCAACGTTCTGATCGCCGTCCAGGGGCAGGACCACCCCCTGCTCTACCGTGACGAACTGACCAGCGGGCCGGTGGACTGGATCGCCGCCGCGCCGCCGGCGCTGCCCGCCCGACTCACCGCCAAGACCCGCTACCGGCAGCCGGACCAGGCCTGCCGGGTGGAGGACGCCGGCGCGGGACGCGTGCGGGTGGTGTTCGACCAGCCACAGCGGGCGGTCACCCCGGGCCAGTCGGTGGTGTTCTACGACGGCGAGGCCTGCCTGGGCGGCGCCGTGATCGAGGAGACCCGATGAATTCGCAGCAGCAACAAGCCCTGGCCCTGGCCGCGGTGTTCGAGGCCGCGATCCTGGCCGACCAGATCGCCAGCAAGGGCGATTGCGATCACGCCGCCATGGAGGCCCTGCTGGAAGGCGTGATGACCATGCAGGCCACCGACTTCGACACCATCTACCCGCGCCCCGCCCTGTTCCAGGACGGGCTGCGCCTGCTGCGCCAGAGCCTGAGCCGGGCGCAGACGCGTCAGGCGGCGCGCCCGCTCAGCTACGCCCTGGCGCTGCTGCATCTGTCGTCCAAGCTGCGCAAGAACGGCGACGTGATCAGCATTCTGCGCCATCGCCTGATCGCCCTGGAGGGCCAGCGGCAGCACTTCGAGGGCGGCGCCACCAATGTCACTTTTTGTCATCGCCTGGCGGGCATCTACCTGGATACGCTGGGCACCTTCCGGTTCCGCATCCGGGTCCAGGGCGAGCCGGCGCGCCTGCAGGACGAGGACAACGCCGCCCGCATCCGCGCCCTGTTCCTGGCCGGCGTGCGCGCCGCCTTCCTCTGGCACCAGCTGGGCGGCCGGCGCTGGCGGCTGCTGTTCCAGCGCAAGCAGCAACTGGAAATTCTGGAAAGCATAAAATTCAGTGAGTTATAGCCATAACCTGATAAATAACATCAACCAAATACGGCGCCGGTCCCGGGCAGCCGCCCGGCGCGGCCAGGCGCTACGCGACCGGCGCCATTTTGCTGTATGATTGCGCCGCTATCGGATTCCCCTTCAGGAGTTGCCCCATGCCCAGCCTTACTTCTCTCACCGCCATTTCACCGGTGGACGGCCGCTACGCCGGCAAGTGCGAATCCCTGCGCGCGATCACCAGCGAATACGGGCTGATCCGCTATCGCGTTCACGTGGAAGTGAGCTGGCTGGAGCAACTGGCCCACGACAAGGCGATCCCGGAAGTGCCGCTGATGAGCGGCAAGGCCGCCTGGCACCTGCGCGGCGTCACCCGCGACTTCGAAGAGAAGGACGCCGAGCGCATCAAGGACATCGAAGCCACCACCAACCACGACGTCAAAGCGGTGGAGTACTTCATCAAGGAGCGCATGGCCGAGCACGCAGAACTCGACGCCATGAGCGAGTTCGTGCATTTCGCCTGCACCAGCGAGGACATCAATAACCTGTCCTACGCCCTGATGATGCGCGAAGCCCGCGAACAGCTGCTGCCCAAGCTGGATCAGGTGATCACCGGCATCCGCAAACTCGCCCACGGCCTGGCCGACACCCCGATGCTGTCACGCACCCACGGCCAGTCCGCCTCACCGACCACCGTGGGCAAGGAAATGGCCAATGTGGTGGCGCGCCTGAAGCGCCAGCGCGACCAGTTCGCGGAAGTGGAAATCCTCGGCAAGATCAACGGCGCGGTGGGCAACTACAACGCCCACCTGGCCGCCTACCCGGACGTGGACTGGCCGGCCTTCGCGCGCCGCTTCGTGGAAGGCCTGGGGCTGAGCTTCAACCCCTTCACCACCCAGATCGAGCCACACGACTGGATCGCCGAGTATTTCCACGCCCTGATGCGCTTCAACACCATCCTGCTGGATTTCGACCGGGACCTGTGGGGCTACATCTCGCTGGGCTACTTCAAGCAGCGCGCCGTGGAAGGCGAAGTCGGCTCCTCCACCATGCCGCACAAGGTCAACCCGATCGACTTCGAGAACTCCGAGGGCAACCTGGGCATCGCCAACGCGATCATGGACCACCTGGCCGGCAAGCTGCCGATCTCCCGCTGGCAGCGCGACCTCACCGATTCCACCGTGCTGCGCAACATGGGCGTGGGCCTGGCGCACAGCCTGATCGCCTACGAGGCGGCCCTGAAAGGCATCGGCAAGCTGGAGATCAACGGCGAACGTCTCGCCGACGATCTGGACGCGGCCTGGGAAGTGCTGGCCGAGCCGATTCAGACGGTGATGCGCCGCTACGGCATCGAAAAGCCCTATGAAAAACTCAAGGCGCTCACCCGTGGCAAGGCGATCACCCAGGAGGCGCTGGTGGCGTTCATCGACGATCTGGCGATTCCCGAGGACGCCAAGGACCGGCTCAAGGCACTGACCCCGGCCACCTACGTGGGCAACGCCGGCCAGCAGGCCCGCGGCGTCCAATAGGCGCCCCGGCGCCGCCGCCCGCTGCCATGGCCGCTTCCCTGCCCCGCTTCACCCTGCCGATGGCGCCCCGGGACTTCCTGGCGCGTCACTGGCAGCGCGCGCCCCTGTTCATGACCGGGGCGGCCCGCGGTCTCGCGCACCCCGACGCCGACACCCTGGCCGGGCTGGCGCTGGAACCGGAGGTGGAATCGCGGATCATCCGGGGCGCCGGCAACGGCCCCTGGCACCTGGAACAGGGCCCGCTGGACGAGCACCGCTTCAGCGAGCTGGGCGAGCGGGACTGGACCTTGCTGGTGCAGTCGGTGGACCACTACCTCACCGAAGTGTCGCTGCTGCTGGATGATTTCGCCTTCGTGCCCGGCTGGCGCCTGGAAGACATCATGATCAGCTACGCCGCCGAAGGCGGCAGCGTCGGCCCGCATTTCGATCAGTACGATGTGTTCCTGATCCAGGCCGCCGGCCAGCGCCACTGGCAGCTGGGCCCGCATTGCGACGAGCAAAGCCGCCTGCGCGGCGACGTGCCGCTGAAAATGCTGGCGCACATGCCGGTGGAGCGGGAACACACCGCCGGCCCCGGCGACGTGCTCTACCTGCCGCCCGGGGTGGCCCACCACGGCGTCGCCCTGGACAGTGACTGCATCACCTGGTCAGTGGGTTTCCGGGCCCCGGATTACCGGGATCTGCTCGCCGAAATGGTCGCCGAGACCCTCGCCGACACCGACGAGCAGCTGCACACCGACCCCGGCCGGGCGCCGGTGGACGACGCGGGGGAACTCAGTGTCGCCGACCGGGAAGCCATGCTCGACCGCGCTCTGGGGCTGCTGGACCGGGCCACCGCCGGGCGCGCCCTGGCGCGCTGGCTGAGCACGCCCCGGCAGACAGGACTTGATTTTCTCATCGACCCGGCGCACATTCGCGCCGCCGAGCCCGCCACGGCCCTGGTTCGCCATGGCGGCGCGCGGCTTCTCTGCCACGGTGACACCGCCTGGCTGAACGGGGAACCCTGGCCTCTCAATCAGGGCCAGATGCCGTTGGCGAGGCTGCTTGCCCGCCAGCGCCGCTATCGACACGACGAGCTGGCTGAGGTGCTCAACGCCGACAGCCGCGACCTGCTTAACCACTGGATAGACCAGGGCTACTTTGCCGAGCTTTAACGAGAACGCCATGGCCTTTAGCATTATTGAGACTTCCTGGGACGAACACCGCGCCGAACTCAGCGCTCTGCGCGAGCGCGTCTTCATCGGCGAACAGGGCGTCCCCGAAGAACTGGAATGGGACGGCGCCGACCCGGCCTCTCGTCATTTTCTGGCCCTCGACGACGACCAGCAGCCGATCGGCTGTATCCGGCTGCTCGGCAGCGGCCAGATCAGCCGCCTGTGCGTGCTGGAAACCCGCCGCAACAGCGGCATCGGCCGGGCCCTGCTGGTGGCCGCCGAGGAAGCGGCCCGCGCCGCCAACATGCGGGAGATCTTCCTCTACGCCCAGACCCACGCCACCAGCTTCTACGAAGCGGCGGGCTTCTCCGCCTCCGGGGGCATTTTCATGGACGCGCACATCCCCCACCGGCAGATGTTCAAGCTGCTCACCTGAGGCGGCGATGTCCATGGACGTTCGGATCGGCGAGGACGACACCCTGCACCACCCGTCTTCCGCGACGGCGGGTCTGGCGGCGCTGATCCGCGCCTGCGGGCGGCGTCTGTGGTTGCGGGTGCCGGCGCTGGACGCGCTCACCGACGACGCGGACGTTCTCGAGGCCCTCAAACGCCTCGCCCTGTCCTCACCGCGCGCCGATCTGCGCATTCTGTTCGACGACGTCGAACGCGCGGTGAAAAACGGCCACGGCCTGGTGCCTCTGAGCCGGCGGCTGCCGTCGCGGCTGCAACTGCGCCAGACCCAGCCCGACGACGTCGACGGGCGCCTGTGCTTCGCCGTCGCCGACCGCACCGGCCTGTTCGAAGCCACCGGCTGGCCCCGCCCGGAGCGGCTTGATCTGTGCGGCCATGCCCTGCCCCGGGCGCCGCGCCGGGCGGATGAATTCCTGCGCACCTGGGAACGGGCCCGCGGCAGCCGGGAGCTGCGGGAACTGCACCTGTAAGTCGCCGCCGCCGGCATACCCCACACACGCAAAACCGGCCCGCCGGGCGCGTGGCGTCACCGCCCGGGTCGCGATCCTGGTGGTCGGTGCTACCATCGAACCGGTTTCCCACGCCGGAGCGCTCAAACATGCACGATTCTGGTCTGTCACCCGGTGCAGCGGACCGCTGGCCGGCGTTGGCGCTGCTGGTCCTGCTCGGGCTGGCCGCCCTGCATTCGCGGTGGCCCGCCGCCGATACCGCCGCGTCCGGGCGCGCCACCCTGCCCGCCTGGGCCGAAGCCGGCAATCCCGACCTGTGGCCGGCGCTCGATCATATGCTGAAACGCCTGCCCGTGGACCCGGACGGGCGCCTGCGCTATGACGCGCGCACGCTGGCGGCGGTGCGACGCGCGGCGGACGCCGTTCAGGGCCCGCTGACCCCGGCCGAGCGTCAGCGCCTGCGCCTGCTGACGTCGCGCGCCCTGCCGGCGGCGGCGGACCAAACCCGGGCCCTGCTGGCCGACTATCTGGCCTACCGCGACGCCCTGGCGGCGCTGCCCGCCGGGGCGTCCCCCGCGCGCCGGCGCTTGCAGGAAAGCCATTTCGGAGACCGGGCGGCAACCTTGTTCCAGGACGAAAACGCCATGCGTGACGCGATCCGGGCGGACACCGGCGGGGAGGCACGGTAACCGTGCGGTGGCGGGATGTCCTGCTGGCGGGCCTGTCCGGCGTGCTGCTGGCCTTGCCGTTCCTGCACAACGCCTTGTTCCTGTTCGCCTGGGTGGCGTTCGTGCCCCTGCTGGTGGCCGTCCGCGACGCCGGCGCGGCCCGGGCTTACCGCCTGGGGCTGGTCTGCGGGCTGGTGTTCTACGGCCTGGGTGCCTTCTGGATCATCGCCTTCCTCCAGAACCTGTGGTCGCCCGGCCCGCTGGTGACCGCCGGGCTGGCGTTCCTGTTCTGGCTTTACAGCGCCCAGCTGCCGGCGCTGCTGATGCTCGCCTTCCAGGGGTTGCGGCGGCACACCGGCTGGTCCGCGCTGCTGCTGTTTCCGGTGCTCACCGCGCTGTTCTTCGCCCGCTTTCCGATGCTGTTCCAGGCCCAGTTGGGTGAAAGCCAGAGCGCCTTCCTGACCGCCCTGCAGCCGGTCGCCTGGGGCGGCGTGCACGCCCTGGACGCGGTCATCGCCCTGGTCAACATTCTGCTCTATCGCTGGCTCTTCGAGCGCCGTTCGACGGCGCGCGGCCTGAACGACAAAGCCGGCCTGGCGGCCGCCGCCCTGCCGGTGCTGTGGCTGGGCTGCGGCGGCGCCCTTCTCCACCACTGGGACAACGCCGGCGACGACGCCCCGTCGCGGCGCGTCGGTTTCGTGCAGGAAAACCTGTCGCGGGACGCCTCGCCCCCCGCCCCCGGCCACGGCTTCGCCTACCCGCGCGCCCTGGCGCTGTCCGAGCCCCTGGCGCGGGACGGCGCGGACCTGGTGGTCTGGTCGGAAACCGGCGTCGACGATTACTTCGCCGCGCCCCGGGTCGCCGAGGCCCTGCGCCGCTCCGTGGACGAACTGGACGCCGCGCTGATCTTCCAGGGCATGGAGGCGGACGCCGGCGAACAGTTCAACAGCGCCGTTCTGATCGACGCCGACGGGCACGAACAGGGCCGCTATCGGAAAATCCGGCGCGTCGCCTTCGGCGAATACCTGCCGCTGCTGGAAGCCTTTCCCCGCACCGGCAGCCGGGTGCGCGAACAGCTTGGCGGCTTTTTCAGCAAGGTCAGCGCGGGGGACCGGCCACGGCGCTTCGCCGCCGCCGGCCTGGAGGCCCTGCCCCTGATCTGCTACGAGGCGCTGTTTCCCCGCCTGGTGGCGAACGCCGCCCGGGGTGGTGGCGCGGCGGAATTGCTGGTGGTGCTGTCCAATAACGCCTGGTTCGGCGCCTCGCGTCAGCCCCACCAGCACCTCGACGCCTCGGTATTGCGCGCCGTGGAAAACCGCCGCCCCCTGCTGCACGTGATCAACAACGGCCCCTCGGCGGTGATCCTGCCCAGCGGGCGCCGCCTGCTGCAGTCCGAGTACGGCCGGGAAGCCGCCTATTGGGTGGATATTCCGATGCCGGCATCGGCGGCGGACAGCTTCTTTACCCGCCATCCGGGCTGGTTCATCCGGCTGCTTTACCTGGTGACGGCGGTGGCGCTGTGCCGGGCCTTGATCGGCGCTAGCGGTCTTCGTCCGGTTCCTGCGTTCCGTTGAGCGGCTGCTGCCGTTCCCGCTTTTGCGCCTCGGTCAGCGTCGGATCGGACTGGATGCGCATGTTCTCCAGGGTCACGCGCATCATGCGCTCCTCTTCGCCGAACAGGGCCTCGGCCAGCTCCGCGCCGAGGTAATCCCGCCGCAGTGCGTACAGCTGGCGCTGCCCCCGGGCGATCTCTTCCTCGCTGCCCAGGTAGCGGAAATTATCGGCCAGATCACGGTAGACGCTGCTGTAGTGGTAATAGCGCTCCACCACCTCCAGCACCTGCCGGCTTTTGTCGTCCGGCAACGCGGCCAGGATTCTCCGCTTCAGGGTCTCGAACCGGGCCGGATCGATGGGCGTTTCCGGCTCTATGAACAGGGCGTCCAGGTGCGCTCTGACTTCGGCGTCGACCCGCAACCGCCCTTGCCGGTCCCATTGCAGACCGCCGAGCGCTTCCGTGACCGCCGCCTGCTCCGGGAGCGGCGCGCGGGACGGCGTGCCCGGCTCGACGGCGGCCCGTCCTTCCTGCTCCGCCGGAGCCGGTCCGGCGTCCGGCGCGCGCGCGCTCGGCGGCGCCGGGGCCACCGGCTCCGGCATGGGCGGCGCGTCCGGCACCGGCGGGTTGCCGGCCAGCCAGAGGCCGGCGGCCAGCGCCAGCGTGATCGCGGCGCCACCGAGCCAGCGCCCGACGGATCCTCTGCTATTGAACATCACCGCGCCTCATTCGGTCAGCTCGCGTATTTCCCCCACCGTGGTCCCGGTCCAGCTCTTCACCGCGCGGCGCAGGCTGGACGCGCAGGAAAACCCGGCCAGGGCCGCCACGTCCTCCACATCCAGCCGCGAATGACGCAGCTGATAACTGGCGATTTCCATACGCACGGCGTGCAGCAAACGGCGGAACGACGCTCTCTCCCGGGCGAGGCGCCGACTCAGGCCACGGGGTGTGAGATGCAGTTGCCGGGCCACCGTCTCCAGGGTCAGGTCCGGCCGAAAATGAGCGCGGATATGCGAGCGCACCCGTTCCGTGAACGGCAGGCGCTCCGGCACCCGGCTCAGTTCCCGCTCGCACTCTTCGATAATGCGCTCGAACGCGCGCTTGCGCAGTGGCCGGAAACGTCGGAATACGTAGTCCGCGTGCGCGGAGATGGAAAACTCGTCGCAATCGAAGGCGATACTCCGGCACGGCAGCGCCTGATAGGGGGTGTCGGAGCAGGGGCGCGGCCGGTCCAGCCGCACATGCACCGCCGGATCGGCGACCGCCTTATTGCCACACAGGTCCCACAGCCGCAGGGTCACCGCCAGCCGCCATTCGCGGATAAAGTCGCGCAACACCGTTTGCTGCTCGCTGCCGGTGGTGTAGTCAATCGGTTCCACCACCCGGTTGTCGGCGTCCAGATAGGCGTTCGGCCTGGAGGCGTGCTCGGCGTAATAGGGTTGCGACATCACCAGATAACGCCGGAAGGCCTCGCCGGCCAGCTTCAAGCTGGGGCTGCAATGGATCACATAACCCACCGGCCCCCAGTACGACCAGCCGAATTGCATGCCCACCGCCACCCCGAGCGCGGGGCGCGAGCACGCTTCGATGCCGTTATAAAGGAGTTGTTGGAATTGATCGTGGCCGATGTGGATGTCCTGCATCCCGAACATCGAGGCCGAGATACCGGTGTTTCGAAGCAGCGCCTCCTGGCTCGCGCCGAGACTGCAAAACGCTTCGATAAAACCGAGAGGATGCCGGTGAAGCGGCATCAGGCCGTCATCCAGTTTCGAGTTCATCGTTCTCGCTCCCAAACCTTATTATTCTTTTGGCAGCGGCAACGGTGCGAGGGCACCCGGCCCCGCAATCCGCTTGCCAGAACCAGTTTGCCATCGGCATGGGGTTAAGTGTCGCGGGCCCCATGTCCGACGACATGGAGCCCGACCGGTGGCTTACAGGCCCTTACGCTCCATGTCCCAACCACTTATATCACAGGCGGAACAGGCGCCCGTGAACAGGCTCGCAGCATCGGAATCACCTTCCAGCTGATACAACCACCAGGCGGTGCTCAGGCCCTTGAAGTCACCGAAATCGCCGGTGGGTTCAAAATGGCTGGCGCCGTTCAGCGTCGCCCAGAACACCGGCACGTCCACGCGCCGGTACACCGGAGCCTGGTTCAGCGTGGGGCCGGCCAGGGTGTCGGCGGAGCCGGACATCAACAGCATCGGCGCATGCTGCTGATACTGGGAGGTGGTGTCATGGCCGAGACCGAGAATGTACGGCTGCATCGGCGCGGTGGCGGTAATACGTCCGTCGCGGGCCGCCATGATGGTGCCGCCGCCCCCCTGGGAGTGCCCGGACGCGCCGATCTTGGAGAAATCCAGGTCGTCGGCGTAGCTGCGGCCTTCAAGATAATCAATGCAATCAAGCATCTCTTCGCCGGAACCGGCGTTGCTGGTGTTGGCGGCGGCCACCACGAAGCCCCAGGACGCCCAGTGTTCCAGGCCACTGCCATAAGTGGACGGCGAGGTGCCGGTGCCATTGCCCCAGATAATCACCGGGTGATCGCTGTCGAGGCTGATCGGCCGGTAAATGGTGCAGCTGAACCCGGTGTCCCGGGTGGTGGAGTACGGCCCGGTGTCCTCGAACGGGGCAAGCGGATTATCGTCGTCCCCGGCCAGGGCGGCGGGAGCCAGAAGAACACCGGCCAACAAAGCGGCGGTGGTGGTCAGCCATCTGGTGCCAAACGCTGTATTCAGAGTGTTCAGTTTCATTGCTTTCATCCTTTTTTTATCGGAATAGGCGAATTTTCTTCCTTGGTGACCGCGGAGCCTCCGCGGCAACACTCTTTGATTCTAGAAGTCGGCTTCAGCGGGCAGCTATCACAGCAAGGCCCCGATTCGCAGCACGGTGGTCACTCGGGTAGCGGCCCCGGGCAGAGTTCCCGGAAGAAAGGAGAAGCGGCGCACAAAATCGCCGGAAAGGGATGCCCGGGACGGGTCTAGACCGGCTCGTCCAGCGCCGCGGTCAAGCGCCAAAGAGGCTGGCCGCTGGCGGCGTACTTCTCTTCGAAATCGGTCAGCGCCTCTTCCCCCGGGGACAAGGCGGTGAGCCGGGCGGGGATGCCGCTGACGGCCAGCGCCGCCCGCGCTTCCCGCAGGTATAACGACCAGTTACTGCGCATTTCCAGAGTGCCGCCCAGCGCCAGCAGCGCCGGCCACACCGGGTGGCCGTGCCAGCGCCGTTTCAGGTGCGCGCTTTTCGGCCAGGGATTGGGATAAAGAAGAAAGTGCCGCCGGACGCGCCAGCCGGCCTCGGCCGCCAAACGCCAGAAGCCGGTGCAGTCGGTCTGCAGCAACAGCAGATTGTCCGGCAAGGGGGCGAAGCGGCGCTCGGCACGCTGCAACCGGTGCCGTGATTGGTCCAGGCCCAGCACCAGTGCCTCGGGGTAACGCCGCGCCAGCGCCACTGAAGAGCGCCCCGTGCCGCACCCGGAGTCGACAATCAGCCGGTCGCCGGCGGCGCCAACCCGGGCCGAGGCCCGGGCGAAAGCGGCCCGGTCATGGTCCGCCACCGGCGCGCGCCAGGGGTGCGTCAGGTGGCGACGCACCGTCGCCTCCAGAGCAGGGTGCGGCCCTTCCTGATTACTGGTCACCGACCGGCTGTTACCAAACATCCTGGTTCTCGCATACCGACAACGCGATTGTCGCGCCTCGTTTCGGGGCGGGCCATTATGCGGGGTTTGGGGGGCGGCGCAACCGCCGACACAGGGTGAAACCGATACGCCGTTACCGCTATCATGCCGGAACACCATGCACACGGAAGGCACCGCCATGACGTCATCAACCCGCCCCGCCCGGCTCGTACCGTCCCGCCTGACGCTGCTGCTGGCCCTGCTCGGGCTGTTACTGGCCGGCGCGGCCCGCGCCGAGGAAATGTCGATCCACGTCATCCAGCGCGCCGACGCCGAGGCCCTGCTGCCGGTGATCCGCCCGCTGCTGCCCGAGGGCGGCTACGCCAACGCCTACCAGGGCAAGCTGGTGATCCGCACCGACGACCGCAACTTCGATGAGATACTCGCTGCCCTCGGCGACATGCCCGAGGTGCCACGCACCGTGACGGTACAGCTGCGCCGCCAGGGCGAGAGCCAAAGCGCCGGCGGCGATCTCCGCATCGACGACCGGGGCGTGCGCACCGGCGCCCACACCGTCACCACCCGGCGCCAGGACAGCTACAGCATCAACACCCTGTCGGGCCACCCCGCGGGCATCAGCCAGGGCAGCCTGGTGGCCCTCACCGGCACCCAGTTCCCGGCGCTGCTGGCGCTCAAGCAAGGCATCGACATCACCCCGGTGATCACCAGCGACGGGCGGGTGCGCCTGACCATCCGGCAACGCTTCGACGAGCCCACCGGTCACCGCCGGGCGCGCACTCAGGACGCCAGCAGCACCCTGGTGGTGACACCCGGGCAATGGCAGCCGCTGGGGCAGATCACGGTCAGTGAGAACAGCGCCGGGGCGGGCCTGGAGGGCGCGACCACGCGCACCGAGCGGCTGTCGCTGCCCCTGGAGGTCAAAGTGGAGGTGGCCGGGAACGACGGCCCCCGCTGAACGTCCTAACATCATCCTATCGTTCCGGAGCAGGGAGCTTTCATGGAAACCGTGACGCTCGCCAACAGTGACATCACCTGCAGCCGTATCGCCCTGGGTACCTGGGCCATCGGCGGCTGGATGTGGGGCGGCAACGATCGCCAGGAGTCCACCCGCACCGTCCAGGAAGCGGTGGAAATGGGCATTACCGCCATCGATACCGCGCCGGTCTACGGCTTCGGCGAGTCGGAGCGGCTGGTGGGCGAGGCGCTCTACCAGGAGCGTCTGAGAAACCGGGTTACCCTGGCCACCAAGTGCGCGCTCAACTGGGACGACGACGGGCCCTACCGGGACGCCAGCCGCGCCCGTATCACCAAAGAGGTCGAGGACAGCCTGCGACGGCTGCGCACGGATGTGATCGATGTTTATCAGATCCACTGGCCGGACTCCACCCGCCCGGTGGAGGAAGCCGCCGAAGCGATGCTCGAGCTGAAACGCGCCGGCAAGATTCGCGCCGTCGGCGTGAGCAACTTCGACGCCCACCAGATACGGGCGTTCCACGCCGTCTGCCCGCTCTCCACGGTGCAACCGCCCTACAACCTTTTCGAACGGCAAATGGAAGAGACTCTGGCACCGGTCCTCGGCGAACTGGGCTTGAGCACTCTCACCTACGGGGCGCTCTGCCGGGGGCTGCTCTCCGGCAAGATGCGCGAGCACACCCGCTTCGAAGGCGACGACCTGCGCAACCACGATCCCAAGTTCAAGGCGCCCCGCTACGCGCACTATCTGGCCGCCGTGGACAAGCTCGACACCCTGGCCCGCGAGCGCCACGGCAAACGGGTCCTGCACCTGGCCCTGCGCTGGCTGCTCGACCGGCGCGACGTTTCCGTGGCCCTGTGGGGCGCGCGCCGCCCGGAGCAGATCCAGCCGGTCCGCGAGGTCATGGGCTGGCACCTCAGCGACCAGGACCAGGCCGATATCGACGCCATCCTGGTGGACACCATCAGCGACCCGGTGGGCCCGGAGTTCATGGCGCCGCCGGCCCGCGGGCGCTGATGGCCGATGGCGGCCCCGCCGGTCACACCGGCGGCGGATTGCGCTCCGCGAACTGGCCATTCCAGTACGGGTAATAGGGGTAAGGCGGGGTCACCGCGCTCGCCGCGTCCAGACGCGCCACTTGGTCGTCGTCGAGGCGCCAGCCGACCGCGCCGAGGTTCTGCCGCAGCTGGGTTTCGTCGCGGGCGCCGATCAGCACCGACGCCACCGTCGGCCGGCGCAGCAACCAGTTAATCGCCACCTGCGGCACGGTCTTGCCGATCTCCTCGGCGATCTCGAACAACACGTCCAGCACCCGGTACAGTCGCTCGTCCGACACCGGCGGCGCGAACCCTTCGGTGTCGTGGAGACGGCTGCCGGCGGGCAACGGCTGGCCACGACGGATCTTGCCGGTCAGGCGGCCCCAGCCCAGCGGGCTCCACACCAGGGCACCCAGGCCCTGGTCCTGCCCCACCGGCATCAGCTCCCACTCGTAATCCCGGCCCACCAGGGAGTAATAGGTCTGGTTGGCCACGAAGCGCGCATAGCCGTGGCGCTCGGCGACGCTCTGGGATTTCATCAACTGCCAGCCGGAGAAATTGGACGCGCCCAGATAGCGCACCTTGCCGGCCCGCACCAGATCATCCAGCGCTGACATAACGTCTTCCACCGGCGTCATGGCGTCGAAATGGTGCAACTGCAGCACGTCGATATAATCGGTGCCCAGGCGCTTCAGCGCGCGCTCGGTGGCGCGGATCAGGTGGTGGCGGGAACTGCCGGCGTCGTTGGCGTCCTCACCGCTGCGCAGCGACATCTTGGTGGACAGGATCACCCGGTCACGGCGGCCCTTGATCGCCGCGCCAAGGATGGTCTCCGAGGCGCCGTCGGAATACACGTCGGCGGAATCGAACAGATTGACGCCGGCGTCCAGGCAGATGTCGATCAGCCGCGTCGCTTGCGCCACGTCGGTATTGCCCCAGGCGCTGAACAGCGGCCCCTTGCCGCCGAAGGTGCCGGCCCCGAAGCCCAGGGCCGGCACCTTGAAACCAGACCGTCCCAGATAACGATATTCCATCATTCTTACTCCTGTTCGCAGGGAATGGACGGCGCGAGCCGGACGGCCCCGCCTTGTTCTCGCTTGATGGCGCAAACGGCCACCACCAACCCGGCCAGAGTGACCAGCGCGGCAACAAAGGGCACCGCGGTAAAGCCGCCGCTCCGCTCGATCACCACACCGCCCAGGCCGGCGCCTAGGGCGTTGCCCAGGTTGAAGGCACCGATGTTGAAGCTGGACGCCAGGCTGGCCGCGCCTTCCGCCCGGTTCAGTACCCACAGTTGCAACGGCGCCACCGTGGCGAAGCAGGCCATGCCCAACAGGCCGACGAAGGCCACCGCCGTCCATTGATAGGCGAGCGCGAACGGAAACAGGCCCAGCACCGCGACCAGCGCTGCCAGTGTGATCAGCAGAGCGGGCGCGAGCCCCCGGTCCGCCAAATGTCCGCCGAGCAGGTTGCCGACAATCATGCCGACGCCGAACACCAACAGAATCAGCGACACCGCGTCCTGGGAGAAACCGGCGATCCCGGTCAGGATCGGCTGGATGTAGGTGAACACGGTGAACACCCCGGCGATGCCGAGCGCGGTCATCAGCAGCCCCAGCAAGACCGTCGGTCGACCAATCGACGCCAGACTCTTGCGCCAGCCCAATGCCTCGCCGCCGCCGCTGTCGCGCGGCACCATCAGGGTGATCACCAGGGTCGCCAGTATGCCCACGCCGGTAATCGCCCAGAAGGTGGCGCGCCAGCCGTATTCATGCCCCAGCCAGGCGCCGGCGGGCACGCCCAGCAGCGTCGCCACGGTAAGGCCGGTGAACATGATGGAGATGGCGCTGGCCCGCTTGTCCGGCGCCACGAGCCCGGTGGCGACCACCGAGCCGACGCCGAAAAAAGTGCCGTGCGCCAGAGAAGTGACCACCCTGGCCACCATCAGCATGGCGTAGTTCGGCGCCAGCGCGCAGGCCAGATTCCCCAGGGTGAAAATGACCATCAGCGCCACCAGAACCGTCTTGCGCGGCCAGCGGGCGCTGGCGATGGTGAGCAGCGGCGCGCCCACGAACACGCCCAGGGCGTACCCGGAGATCAGCAAGCCGGCGCTGCGGATGCTCACGCCCAGGTCGGCGGCCACTTGTTCGAGCACGCCCATGATCACGAATTCGGTGGTGCCGATGCCGAAGGCACCGATGGTCAAGGCGTAGAGCGCCCAGGGCACTGGGCGTGAAGCGGTTGAAGCAGTCATGGCAACGTCCGTCAGAAATCGATGAGGCGCATGCTAGGCCCGGCTCGCTTTCCCTGATACCTTTACGATCTTCAATCACTTTCAATAATTTATTGATAATGAGCCCGCCATGGACCGTCTAAGCGACATCGCCCTGTTTCTTCGCGTGCTCGATCTGGGTTCGATCAGCGCCGCCGCCCGCAGCCTGGACCTGTCGTCGGCGGTGGCCAGCCAGCGCCTGCAGCGGCTGGAAAAGGGCCTCAACGTGCGGCTGCTGCACCGCACCACCCGGCGCCTGCACCCGACCCCGGAAGGGCTGGCGCTGGCGGAACAGGGCCGCGACCTGGTGGAGGACCTGGAAGCGCTCACCCAGGACCTGCGCGGCAGCGCCGAGAACGTCACCGGCACCCTGCGCGTCACCCTGCCCCACTCTTTCGGGCGCCAGTACATCTCGCCGCTGCTGCCGGAGTTTCTCAACCGCTATCCCCGTTTAGACCTGGACGTCGGCCTCTCCGACCAGGTCGTGGACCTGGTCGGAGAGGGCTACGATCTGGGCATTCGTATCGGCATCCTCGAGGATTCCAGCCTGGTGGCCCGGCGCCTGGCCGACGACCGGCGAGTGCTGTGCGCCACCGCGGACTACCTGGACCGCCACGGCACCCCGCAACGCCCCGGCGACCTGGCCGACCACCAATGCCTGGTGCTTTCCAGCAACCGGCGACGCCAGGACCTATGGCACCTGACCGACAAGCAGGGGCAAAGCGAGACGGTGCAGGTCAGCGGTCGTATACGCAGCAATCAGGGCGAGATGCTCACCGAGGCGGTACTCGGCGGCCTGGGCATCGCCCAGCACTCGGTGTGGCATATTCACGAACATCTGTGCAGCGGCCGGCTGAAGGTGGTGCTGCCGGATTACCGGCTCACGGAAACCGGCATCCACGCGGTGATGCCTCAACGGCGGCTGGTGCCGCCCCGGGTGCGGGCGTTCGTGGCATTTCTGGAAGAGCGGCTGGCCGAACATCCGGTCTGGAACTGACCGCGAGGGCAGCTACGAACAAGGCCAGTTCCGGCAATGCCCGCTGAACAAAAAAAGGTTCATCGCATTGTCCCACTCACTTTGCAGCGTCACCGCCACGGGTCAGAGCAACCGCCAGGACCTTCCCAGAAAGGTTCGGCGCTCGGTTTGTGGGAGCGAGCCTGCTCGCGAAAGGCCGGCAAAGCCGGCCGGCAGGATCCCGGAGACGGTGTTTGTGCTGCCGTTAGAACGCTCTCTGGCATCCTGCCGGGAGCTTCGCTCCCTTTCGCGGGCGGGGCCCGCTCCCACAAACAAAAAAGCCCGGCTCAAGGCCGGGCTTTCTTGTGGTGCTGCAAGCGTCGCGGAAGGATCAGCCGCGCTTGGCTTTCAGCTCGCGGCGACGGCGGTGCAGCACCGGCTCGGTGTAGCCGCTGGGCTGGTCGGTGCCCTCGAACACCAGATCGCAGGACGCCTTGAACGCCAGGCTGGCGTCGAAGTCGTCCGACATATTGGTGTAGGTCGGGTCGCCGGCGTTCTGCTCGTCCACCACCTTGGCCATGCGCTTCATGGTTTCCATCACCTGGTCCTTGCTGACCACGTCATGGTGCAACCAGTTGGCGATGTGCTGGCTGGAGATCCGGCAGGTGGCGCGGTCTTCCATCAGGCCCACGTTGTTGATGTCGGGCACTTTGGAGCAGCCCACGCCCTGGTCGATCCAGCGCACCACGTAACCCAGGATGCCCTGCGCGTTGTTGTCCAGCTCCTGCTGGATTTCCTCGGCGCTGAGCTCGCGGTCGAGCAGCGGAATGGTGAGGATGTCGTCCAGGGACGCGCGGCCACGGCCGGCGATCTGGTCCTGCACCTCCTGCACGTTGATCTGGTGATAATGCGTGGCGTGCAGGGTGGCGGCGGTGGGTGACGGTACCCAGGCGCAGTTGGCGCCGGCTTTCGGGTGGCCGGCCTTGGTGGCCATCATTTCCGCCATTTCGTCGGGCTTGGGCCACATGCCCTTGCCGATCTGCGCCACGCCCTTGAGGCCGCATTCCAGGCCGATGTCCACGTTCCAGTTCTCGTAGGCGTTAATCCACGGCAGGCCTTTCATGTCGCCTTTGCGCGCCATCGGGCCGGCTTCCATGGAGGTGTGGATCTCGTCGCCGGTGCGGTCCAGGAAGCCGGTGTTGATGAAGATCACCCGGTCCTGGGCTTCGCGGATGCACTCCTTCAGGTTGATGGTGGTGCGGCGCTCTTCGTCCATGATGCCGATCTTCAGGGTGTTTTCCGGCAGGCCCAGCGCGTCCTCGACCCGCTCGAACAATTCCACCGCGAAGGCCACTTCCTCGGGGCCGTGCATTTTCGGCTTGACGATGTACACGGAGCCGGTGCGGCTGTTGCGCGGGCCTTCGGTTTTCTTCAGGTCGTGCATGGCCGCCAGCACGGTGATCATGGCGTCCATGATGCCCTCGGGGATTTCCTCGCCGTTGTAGAGGATCGCCGGGTTGGTCATCAGGTGGCCCACGTTGCGCACCAGCTGCAGGGAACGGCCCTGCAGGGTCAGCGTGGAGCCGTCCAGAGCGGTGTATTCACGGTCCGGATGCAGATCCCGGGTGACGCGGCGGCCGCCCTTCTCGAAGCTCTCGCTCAGGTCGCCTTTCATCAGGCCCAGCCAGTTGCGGTAAACCTCGACCTTCTCTTCCGCGTCCACCGCGGCCACGGAATCCTCGCAGTCCTGGATGGTGGTGATGGCGGACTCCATCAGCACGTCCTTGACGTGGGCCGGGTCCTCGGCGCCGATCGGGTGCTGATCGTCGATCTGGATTTCCGCGTGCAGGTTGTTGTGCTTGAGCAGCACGCCTTCGGGGCGGGCCGAGTCGCCACGGTAGCCGCGCAGCTGGCTTTCGTCCTTCAGGCCGCTTTCGCCGTCCTTCAGACGCACCACCAGTTTGCCGTCAACGATGGCGTAGCCGGTGCTGTCCTTGTGCGAGCCGTTGGCCAGCGGGAAGTACTGGTCCAGGAAGTCGCGGGCCCAGGCGATCACCTTGTCGCCGCGCTTGGGGTTGTAGGCGCCGCCTTTCTCGGCACCGCCCTCGTCGGAGATCATGTCGGTGCCGTAAAGGGCGTCGTAGAGGCTGCCCCAGCGCGCGTTGGCCGCGTTCAGCGCGAAGCGCGCGTTGCGCACCGGCACCACCAGCTGGGGACCGGCGATGTGGGCGATTTCCTCGTCCACATTGGCGGTCCCCACTTTGAAGTCTTCGCCTTCGGGCAGCAGGTAACCGATTTCCTCGAGAAAGGCCTTGTACTCCTCAAGGTCGATCTTCGCGCCCTTCTTCTCCAGGTGCCAGACGTCGATCACTTCCTGAAGCTGGTCCCGCTTGGTCAACAGCATCTCGTTGTGCGGTACCAGGTCCGCCAGGATGTTCTCGAACTGCGTCCAGAAATGATCCGGCTCCACGCCGGTGCCCGGAGCGATCTCGTTGGCTACCAGGTCGTGGAGTTCGGCGGCAATCTCAAGGCCACCTTTTTTAATGCGATCGGTCATGTGCTCCTACCTTTCAGGTCGAGAGTGCGAAGAGAGAGGGCCGGGGCGGCGGGCGGCCACCCTGCCGGCCACAGGGCGGGGCGTATTTTAGCGGAAACGGCGGCGCGAATCATGTGGTACGCGCGGCCGCTAGCCGAACAGGTTGACCACGTCCAGACGGTGGGCGCCGGCGCCGCCCTGATTCTGGCCTTCTTCCAGGTGTTCGAAGTCGAACAGGCGGGTGTCCGCCAGCTGCGAGGGGGCGATGTTCTGGATCGAGGAAAAGATGCTCTCCACCCGGCCCGGGTGCTCCTTGTCCCAGCGCCGCAGCATGTCCTTCACCGCCTGGCGCTGCAGGTTTTCCTGGGAGCCGCACAGGTTGCAGGGGATGATCGGATATTGCTTATAGCGCGCGAATTCAATGATGTCCTTTTCGCGGCAGTAGGCCAGCGGGCGGATCACCACGTTGCGGTTGTCGTCGCTGCGCAGCTTGGGCGGCATGGCTTTCATCTTGCCGCCGAAGAACATGTTCAGAAACAGGGTTTCCACGATGTCGTCGCGGTGATGGCCGAGGGCGATCTTGTTGGCGCCGATCTCCTCGGCGAAGCCGTACAGGCTGCCGCGCCGCAGGCGCGAGCACAGCCCGCAGGTGGTTTTTCCCTCCGGCACCTTTTCCTTGACGATGGAATAGGTGTCCTTTTCCAGGATGTGGTAGTCCACCCCTTCCTTTTCCAGGTATTCGGGCAGCACATGCTCCGGGAAACCGGGCTGCTTCTGGTCCAGGTTGACCGCCACCAGCTCGAAGTCCACCGGCGCGGAATGCTGAAGATTACGCAGAATCTCCAGCATGGTGTAGGAGTCCTTGCCGCCGGACAGGCACACCATCACCTTGTCGCCGTCCTGAATCATGTTGAAGTCGGCGATCGCCCGGCCGGTCTCGCGGCGCAGTTTCTTCTGCAGCTTATTGAGACGGGTGCGGTGCTTGGCGTCCATTCTGGTGTCGGCGAAGGTGTCGGCGGTGCTCATAGTCGGCTGTCGGATAGCGGAAACGGGGAGAGATCAAGGCGCTCAGCTCACCTTGACCTTGCGGATCACGCGACGATACAGGGGCGGTGACCAGCGTTTCAAATAGATACCGGCCCCCTCGCGGCCGGCGATGATAACCTGATCGCGGCCGCGCTGCACGGCCTCCACCAGGCGCCGGGCGCACAGCGCCGGGTCCATGCCGTTGGCCTGCAGGTCGTCCATGCTGCCCTGGGCGCTGCCGTCGGCGGTGAGCGCGTTGACCGACACCTGGGTGCGGATAAAGCCCGGCAGCACCAGGGTCACGCGCACGCCGTTGTCGAATTCCTCGGCGCGCAGCGCCTCGAAGAAGCCGTGCAGGGCGTGTTTGCTGGCGCTGTAGGCGGAACGCTTGGGCGTGGGCAGCTCGCCCACCAGCGAGGTGACCACCACGAAGCGGCCGCCGCCCTGGCGGATAAACGCCGGCAGGACCGCCTTGGTGAGCGCCACCGCGCCAAAGTAGTTCACCTCCATGATGCGCCGGTCCACCGCCATGGCGGTGTCGCGCACCAGCGAGCGCTGGGAAATGCCGCCGTTGTGCACCACCTGATCGAGCCGGCCGAAATGGCGCAGCACCGTTTCCGTCGCCGGCGCCATGGCGTCCTGGTCGGTCAGATCCAGCGGCAGCACCAGGTGCTCGTCGGCGTTGACCAGCTCGCCGCGCACCCGTTCCAGTTCGTCGCGACGGCGCGCCGAAAGCACCAGTTTGGCGCCGTAACGGGCGTATTCCGAAGCCACCGCTTCACCGATGCCGGAAGAAGCACCGGTGATCCAGATCACCTGATCGGCCAGTGATGACGACATGCCGCACTCCTGGGGTTGGTTCAGTATCAACCCCGCATGCTAGCAGATCGGCCCGCCGCCGCGACTCATTTCAGTTCCCGGGAGGACAACCCCAGCAGATGGCGGGCGACGATCAGCTGCTGGATCTGCTGGGTGCCCTCGAAGATGTCGATGATCTTGGAATCCCGCGCCAGCTTCTCCAGCAGGTAGCGCTCGGAGTAACCCAGTTCGCCGCAAAGCGCCACGCACTTGAGGGTTACGTCGTTGCCCATGCGCCCGGCCTTGGCCTTGCACATGGAGGCTTCCTTGGAATTGGCCTGGCCGTTGTCCGCCATCCAGGCCGCCTTGTAGGTCATCAGACGGGCCGCGTCCAGGTCCGCTTCCAGGCGATAGAGCTCCAGTTCGATGGCGCTGGAATTATAAGGTGATTTCGAGAAATCCGCTTTAACCCCTTCTTTTTCCAGCAGTTCCGTGGTGATTTCCAGGGCCGCGCGGGCCACGCCCAGGGCCATGGCGGCGACCATCGGCCGGGTGTTGTCGAAGGTCTGCATCACGCCGCCGAAGGCTTTCTTGCGGGCCGCCTCGGTGTCGGCGATCTCCGCCGAGCCGAGCACATGGTCCGCCGGAATCCGGCAGTCGGTGAACGCCAGGGCCGCGGTGTCGGAGATGCGCAGGCCCATCTTGTCCTCCACCCGCACCAGCTGCATGCCCGGGTTGTCCCGGGGCACGATGAACGACTTGATCGCCGCCTTGCCCAGCGACTTGTCCAGGGTCGCCCACACCACCACGGCGTCGCAGCGCTGGCCGCCGGTGCAGTAGATTTTCTCGCCGTTGAGCACCCATTCATCGCCATCACGGCGGGCGGTGGTGCTGATCGCCGCCGAATCCGAGCCGGCGCCCGGCTCGGTGATCGCCATGGCGCAGTAGAGCTTGCCGTACTGCTCTTTCTGCTCCGGCGTGCCGACCGCCTGGATGGCCGCGTTGCCCAGGCCGGACGCCGGCAGGGAGAGCATCAGACCGGTATCGCCCCAGCACATTTCCTCGACGCTGACGATACCCATCAGATTGCTACCGTTCTTGACCGCGTCCGGGTCGGTGTCGGTTTTTTCCCCTTTGCCGCCGCCGCGCGGACGCCCAGCGGCGATCATCTGAGCCAGGGGCTTGAGTTCCGCCGGGGTGTCGCCGTGCTCTATGAGATCGTACTTGCGCGAAATCGGGCGGAACCCTTGCTCGGCAAGCTGGTGGGTCATTTGTTGAAGGTTCTTGAGAGACTTGGGAAGTTCGAGGTTAATCATCGGCGGGGCCTCCTCACACCATCAAAACGCCGTGCAGGGCCGACAGGCCGCGCAGGTTCCGGTAGTACATTTCCAGCGGGTAATCGCGCACGAAGCCGGCGCCGCCGAACACCTGCACGCCGTCGGTGGCGATGCGCATGGCTTTCTCCATGCTTTGCAGGAACGCCAGATAGGCCTCGCGCTGGAACGGCAGGCCCTGCTCCGCGCGGCTGGCGGCGCGCCAGGTCAGCAGGCGCATGCCTTCAATCTCGATGCCCATGTCCGCGATCATGAAGGCCACCGACTGACGCCGGGCGATCGCCTCGCCGAACGCCTTGCGCTCCAGGGCATAAGGCACGCATTGCGCCAGCACCGCCTGGCAACAGCCGGTGGCCAGCGCCGCCAGGCCGATCCGGGACAGACTCACCAACCGCTCCAGATCGAAATGGGCCAGGCGCTGGGAGGCGGGAACACGCACCCCTTCCAGGGTCAGAGTGCCGGGCTCGGCGCTGCGCAGACCCATGTAATCACGGCGCTCACGGCCCAGGCCGGCGCTGTCCGCCTCGACGATGAAGGCCGCCGGACCGTCGTCGGCGGCGGCCACCACCAGGAACAACTGGCACTGCTCCACCAGCGGGATCAGGCATTTCTCGCCGTCCAGCACATAGTGATCGCCGTCGCGGCGGGCCGTGGTCCGCGGGTCGCCGGGTTCGAAGGTGGCGCGCGGTTCCGCCAGCGCCACCGCCGCCGGCACCGGCTGTTCGCTGGCGAAGCGCGGCAGCCAGGCCTCGTGCTGGGCCTCGTCACCGAAATCCAGCAGGGCATTGACCACGCCCAGCGGCGCCAGGCCTGCCAGGGCCTGGCTCAGATCGCCCTCCCCCAGGTCCTCGCAGGCGAGCACATTGCCCATCGGCGAGCGCGGCAGGCCGGCACCGCCCAGGGCTTCCGGCAGGCTCATCAGCGTCAGGCCGAAGCCAGCGATGCCCGCCAGCACCCCGGGGTCGGCGGCGGCCGCTTCATCGGCGGCGCGAGCGCCGGGCGCCAGGGTCTGCGAGGCGAAGCGGCGCATGCCTTCGCGGCTGATGCGCTGCTCTTCGGACAATCTCAGATCGATAGGCAAATCGGTGGACATGGCATCCTCATAAACCAATCAAACGTTTGTTTAACTCGACGAGTCTGGCACTATTTCGGTGTGACCGGCAAGTCATACCCTTGCTTTGGTACCAGCAACCACTAAAGTGTGAACCATGACACAATGATAAAGTATGAGATGCGGCGTTCATCTCAGGGACCGGACACCTTGAGAAACAGCCAGGGGCGGCAACACCAGGCGGGCCTTTGCATTGAATAACGATACCAAGCTGGTTCTTTCCCACCGTCCCGAACGCGCCCTGCGGTTGCGCCGGCAACTGATGGCGATCTACTCCTACCTGCTGCTCTGGGCCGGCACCGTGGTCGGCGTGGAAATCGCCGCCTTTGACCCGCGCACCCCCCATCTGGTGATCTTCGGCAGCCTGTTCGCGATCAATCTGGTGGTGTTCGTCCTGGTGCGCAGCGGCTTCACCGAGCGTTTCAAGGACCCCAGCCTGACCATGGCGCAGATGTTCGCCGGTATCCTGGTGATCACCCTGCTGCTCCATTACGCTCGGGAGCTGCGTGGCGCCTTGCTCAGTCTTTATCTGATCATGATGACCTTTGGCGTCTTCTCCCTGGACCGCCGCCAGCAGATCGTGATGGCGGTCACCGCCCAGCTGTCGTTCACGGTGCTGCTGGTCTACGAATGGGTGGAACTGCCACTGACCCAGATTCTCGCCCTGTCGTTGAGCCAATGGGGCGTGCTGGCGCTGATCCTCGCCTGGTTCGTGTACATGGGCGGTTACATCCACAATCTTCAGCAGCGCTTCCGGACCCAGCGCGAATCGCTGCGCCAGGCCCACGACCGCCTGGCCAGCATCGCCATCCGCGATGAACTCACCGACCTGTTCAACCGCCGCCACTTTCTCGAGCGGCTGGAAGAGGAATTGTCGCGCACCGACCGGGAGCACATTCCCCTGCACATCGCGCTGGTGGACCTGGATCACTTCAAGCGCATCAATGACACCTACGGCCATCCGGCCGGCGACGAGGTGCTGAAACGCTTCGCCGACCTCGCCAGCCAGTGCCTGCGGCGCTCCGACGTGCTCGCCCGCTACGGCGGCGAGGAATTCGTGGTGCTGTTCCCGCAGTCCGACCACGCCGACTGCGAGGCGGCCATGAACCGTCTCCGGGAGAAGTTCGCCGAACAGCGTTACGGTTTCGACCCGTCGCTGCGGGTGACCCTGTCCTGCGGGCTGGCCGGCCACCAATGGGGCGAAACCGCCCTGGCCTTCATCGAGCGCGCCGACCAGGCCCTCTATCAGGCGAAAGCCGCGGGCCGCGACACCCTGCGAACCAACTGCGCGCCGCCGGTTTCAGGGGCGCCGGCAAGCGGGTATCCTTGCCGTCCCAATTAACGGCAGCGGCGACAGTATGAGCGGAATTTCCAACCCCCACCTGAAACACACCGTGGAAACCTACTTCGCCGGCCAGGGCGAGGAAGCCCCCTCCTGGGTGGAGACCCATGGGCTGATCTGCGCCTTCACCGTGGGCCCCTATGACGGCCCGGCGGATTTCGGCCTGGCCCTGGAGATGTCCTTGCCGGAAGCGGTGGCCGGCGCGCTGGACGAACTGCGCGGCCGCCTGCTCACCGACACTCTGGGCGGCGAGCGCATCAAACTGCCCTGCCTGCTCGACCCTTACCGCGAGGACGACGGCGCCGATCTGGCCTCCTGGTGCGCCGGTTTCCTGAGCGGCATGCTGCTCCACGAAGAGCGCTGGCACAGCGACGAAGACGACGACCCCATGGCCACCTGGTTGCTGCCCATGCTGCTGATTTCCGGCGTCGACGACGACCCGGCCCTGGACGAAGTCTGGAACGACAGCCAGCTGGTGCGGCAAATGGCCAACGGCATCCCCGACGTGCTGGAAGAAATGATGCTGCATTTCCAGGGCCCGGACGGCCCCCAGGGCTAATGCACGTTGAGCGCTAGTCCGGTTTGATCGACAGGTGGCTGATGTCCGGCACCACCACGTCCTGGCGCGGTTTAAGCGGCTCCAGGTCGGCGCCGGGCTCGGCCATGGAAAGGTGGCTGACATCCGGCGCCGCCGGTTGGTCCTTCTCCGAGGTATCCAGATCCGCGCCCACCGGCGCCACTTCAAAGGCACCGCTGAAACCGGTACCGCCGGTGCGGATCGTCCCCACCGTTTCAAGGTCCCCACTCTGAGGCGCGGCGGTCGCCGAAGCCGCGACGGCTTGTGATGCCGCCGGCTCCCGGGGCGCCGGCTCTTCAGGCGCCGCGTCCCGGGGTGCCGGCGTCGGCGCCGCGGGAGCCGCCTCGTCGTTCACCGGCAGCAGTTCGCAGCGCGCCCCGGCCTGCCGCAGGGCGACCTGGAACTTTCGCGCGGTGGCCTCGTCGGCGTCTTTCTTCACCACCCTGGGCGTACCGTTGATCAACAGGGCGGCCTTCTGCTCAGGCATCTTGAACAGGCGCGCCAGGTTCGCCGCCACCTCGGCGGCGTCGGCGCCGGCCATCAGTTCACCGGTCAGGCGTACATGGTATCGGTTGTCGTCGCTCATAACGTCTCGCTTACTGTCGAAGGGTCAGCGCCATTGCGCGGCGGCGTGTTCCGCCAGCGCGGCAATGGTGCGCGAGGGGTTCAACCCCAGGGAGCCCGGCACCGTGGCGCCGTCGACCACGAATAATTGAGGGTAATTGAACACCTCGCCGGCGTGGTTGACCACGCCCTCTTTCACGGTATCGGCCATATTGCAGCCGCCCAGCGGGTGCGGCGTGATCAGATTCCTGAACCACCGCCAGGTGGCCGGCGTGGTGGCCCGCCCGCCGGTCACCTCGGTGAGCGCCAGGTGCCGGTCCGCCAGCCCCTGCACCGCCTTCTCCGCCTTGCGGTAGTCCCAGCGCAACCGCAGCCGGTCGCGCTTCCAGGGCGCGTACCAGCGCCGCCCGAGATAAAAGCGCCCGCCCGGATCGTCACGGGCCTGCCCGAACCAGGGCATCATGTGCTCGAACGGCGTGTTGTCGCGGCGGTATTCCAGCAGCGCCGCCGCCAGCCGGGTGCGCGCCAGCTTGGGGTGTTTGCCGGCATGGCGCAGCAGGTTGCCGAGCACATCCGGCACCCCGCCGTCCTCCACGAAATACCGGGCGCCGCCGTCACTGCCGTCCAGATAATCAATGGCGGAGGTGATGGTGGGCCCACGGCTCGGCGCCAGCTGCCGGTCGGGGTAGAACGCCGGCGTGAAAAAGTCACCGTTGCTGGTCCAGCCCCGGCCCAGGGCGCGGCTCAGCCGGGGCAGCGTTTTGTACTGATCGCGGCAGCGCAGCAACAGCTCGGTGGAGCCGACGCTGCCGGCGGCGACGATCACCTTGTCGGCGCGCAGCAGCCGCCAGGCCCGGGCGTCGAGGTCGCGTACCCCGACTTCGTAGCCGCCGCCGTCCAGGGGGCGGATCCAGCGCGCGTGATGAAGCGGACGGATCCGCGCGCCTTTTTGCTCGGCCCGGGCCAGATAGTTGAGATCCAGGGTATTCTTGGCCTGCACCGGGCAGCCCAGATCGCAATTGCCACAGTGCACGCAGGTGCCCTGCCGCCGCCCCTGGGCATTGACCCAGGTTTTACTGCGCCGGTAGCTGTAGGCGTTATCCAGACCCTCGTGCCAGTCAGGATCGAAGCTGATCGCCTGGGGCACCACCCGGAACCGGTCCCGCTGGCCGAGCTTGTCGGCGGCTTCGTGCATCAGACGGGTGCGCGGGGTCCACTGGTGGTCCGGCAGGGTCTGCACGTTGAGCATTTCGCCGCTGACGCGGAAATGCTCGCGCAGCGTGTCGAAGCGGATCGCCTCCGGCCAGCCCTGCTCGAACACCTCCGGTGGCGGCGCCACGCTGACATTGGCGTAGATCAGCGAACCGCCCCCCACGCCGGCGCCCAGGGCCACGCTCATGTCGCCGAAATAGCGGAAATCCAGCCAGCCGTTTTGCTGCTCCGGCTCGTCCTCGTCCCACAACCAGTCGCGCTGGCTGACGCTGGGGTAGTCCTCCGGCAACCAGCGCCGCCCCCGCTCCAGCACCACCACCTTGTCCCCTTTTTCCGCCAACCGGCAGGCCATGACGGCACCGCCGAAGCCGCTGCCGATAATCAGCGTGCTCACCCTTTCCATGGTTTATCCCCTATGCGCCCGGCCGGGCACTAATGCTTTTTTATGCACCATAATTCGGGCGTCGCGGCTTGTCCACGCGGCGACGGTCACCGAACCGTCACCACGCTGTCACCGGTGCGTCCCCGGGCCCGGCCTAGCCTGCTCCTGTTAACGGTCAAGAGACAACGTTCAAGGGAGAGAAACCATGCACGCGGATCTGTTGATACTGGCCCTGGCCCTGGTGTTCGCCGTCGTTTACCGGGTGTTGTTCCGAGAGCTGCCCCGCGAGCGCTGGCAGTTCGTCGCCTCCCTGCCCCTGGCGAAAAACGACGACGGCTCCTGGCGCGGACTCAATCTGACGTTCTACGGCCTGTTCACCGGCCTCGCCGGGGGCGTCGGCGTGGCCGCTTTCATCGTGCTCACCGGCGCCTCCCAGGTACCGCTGGCCATCGCCCTGGGGCTCACCGCCGGCGTGCTCGCCGTCTGTCTGCCGGCGGCCAAGATCATCGCCACCGTGGTGGAGAAGAACCGCCATGGCTTCACCGTGGGCGGCGCCAGCTTTATCGGCATTATGCTGACGCCACTGCTGCTGTGGGGCGCCGACGCCGCCGCCCGCTCGATCTGGCACACCGCCCTGCCGATCATGCCGCTGCTGGCCGCCATGGCGATCGCCTATGTGCTCGGCGAAGGCGTCGGCCGCCTGGCCTGCATCAGTTTCGGCTGCTGCTACGGCAAACCGGTGCACCTGGCGCCGCGCTGGGCCCGCCGCTGCTTCGCCCGCCTGCATCATGTGTTCGTGGGAAAGACCAAGAAGATCGCGTTCGCCGGCGATATGGAAGCGGTGCGGGTGGTGCCCATCCAGGCGCTCACCTGCGTGCTGCACACCGCCCTGGCGCTGCTGTGCATGAGCCTGTTTTTCCATGGGTGGTTCGCGGCGGCGTTCGCCCTGGCCCTGGTGGGCAGCCAGTTGTGGCGGGTGTATTCGGAATTTCTGCGCGCCGACTACCGTGGCGGCAGCCGCGGCTTTTCCGCCTACCAGAGCATGGCGTTGCTGGCCGCCGGTTACGGAGTGCTGATCAGCCTGCTGCTGCCCGAAGCGGGCGCCACCCCGCCCTCCCTGGCGGCGGGGCTGGCGGCGCTCTGGCAACCCGGGGTGATCATCAGCCTGCAGTTGATCACCCTGGGGATGTTTTTCTTTTCCGGCACCAGCACCATTACCACCGGCGAACTTCGCTTCGGCCTGGCGCCGGACTGGCGCGGCCAGACCGGCGAGCTGCCTATATACTCACCGCCTGGCGGCGCTGATGGCGAGTATGACTGACGATCAAAGCCACGCCGAGCAACACCACGGTGATCAGAAAAATCGTCGGCCCCAGGTAGTCGCCGCCCAGGGTGCCCAAGGCGCCCGCCGGAGCGGCGCGGTCCAAGGGGGTGTAGCGTGCCGCGGCCATGCCGGTGTAGTGCATGCCACAGACGGCCACGCCCATGATCACCGCGCTACCGGCCATCTGCCAACCGCCGCGCAATGTGAACGCCAGCCTCAAGGCCACCATGGACGCGCCCATGGCGATGGCCACCGACAACAGCAACAGCGCCGGGTCATAATGGATCGCCATCGGCATCCGCATCGCCGCCATGCCGGTGTAGTGCATGCCGGCCACGCCCAGGCCCATGAATGAGCCGGCGGCGATGACTTTGCCCAGGGTGAAGGTGCCAATCCCCGCCATGGCCAGCCCCAGGGCACATGACAGCACGGCGATGATCGCGGAGATCAGGGTCAGGCCGGTATCATAGACCACCGGCACGGGCATTTCGTAAGCCAGCATGGCGATGAAATGCATCGACCAGATCGCCCCGCCCCCCATGGCCAGCGCGGCCGCCAGTACCGCCATGAACTGCTGGGTCCGCCCGCGCGCCAACGGGATACCGATCGCCAACTGCAGGGCGGTCAGCGCGCCCAGCACTGAAACGCCATAAGAGAGGGCCACCAGGCCCCAGCTGTATTCGCCTTCCATAGATTCCCCCGTTTTCAGGTCGTTGTATTTATTTCGAATTCACAATGTTCAGCGCCGTCACTGCAACACCGGATTTCATCCACCCTGAGCCCCCGCGCGACATCGGCCTCGCCGAGCAACCCCTCCAGATAACCACTGAAGAAATGACCGTTGAAGCCCCCTTCCCCGGGACGACACAGCGGCGTGCTTTCGATGCGCAGGCGCTGTCCGTGAAGTTCGGCGCCGATCAGGTTTTTCACCGCCGGCAAGGCGATGTTTTTGAGGGCGTCCTGAAAGGTGAGCTTGCCGCCCAGGGCATAGTCCCTTTTGTAGACCCAGACCCCCACGCGGTGGCCGGCGTAACGCAAGGTCGAGGCGCGGGCCGTTTCCGACAAAGCCCGGCGCAGGCCCAGCAGACGGGGAAAAACGATGGGATAATCCTGGGCTATGGAACCGAGCACCGCCTCCACTTGATGCACGGCCGGTTCCTGCTGTTCCCCGCGCCCGGCGGTCACCGGTGCCGCGGCATCGTGGCGGATCGACTCATAGCCCTGAACCCGGGGGTGGCAAGCGAGCCCTTCTTCCAGGTCCATCAGGTCCGCCTCCGGGCCACGCAGCAACAGGCGCAGCCGGACCCCCTCGTCGGCCCGCTCGAGGCGCTGGCTGATCAGGTTGAAGCGGCTGCTCACCACCACCTGACCCAAGTCTCTCAGCAATCCCTCCTTGCGGTCCGAAAGAATATGGAACTCCACTTCAACCATATCGATCCCCCCCTTTTTCGTCCTTGTCCGAGACCCTCGCCACGCTCTGGACCCAGCTTGATTACCCCTGCCACTTATCATTGCCGAGTCATGACAAAGATTGCAAATCAGCGCATAGAAATAAATTGGGTTTGTGACGTACGGCCACGTCGGGGGTGACGGGCCAGGACGATCAGCGTTCGTCGCTCTGGCGCGGATCGTGCCCCAGGTGCGGCTCGCCACGCTCGCGGGCCAGCTCGATCTGCTTCTGGCGCTCGGCGAAGCGGGCTTTCTGCTCCGGGGTGGATTCATCATGGCAGTGGGGGCATGAGACGCCCTGGCGATACAACGGCGAGGTTTTATCGGCCTCGGAGATCGGCCGGCGGCAAGCGTGGCACTGGTCGTAACCGCCCGGTCGCAGCTCGTGATCGACGGTGACGCGCTCGTCGAACACGAAGCATTCGCCCTGCCATAGCGAGGCTTCCGGCGGGGTTTCCTCCAGGTACTTCAGGATGCCGCCCTTGAGGTGGTAGACCTCCTCGAAGCCCTGTTCACGCAGATAGGCGGTGGATTTCTCGCAGCGGATGCCGCCGGTACAGAACATCGCCACTTTTTTGTGTTTGGTCGGGTCCAGGTTCTGCTTCACGTAGTCCGGGAATTCCCGGAACGCCTTGGTGTTGGGATTGACCGCGCCCCGGAAGGTGCCGACTTCGTATTCGTAGTCGTTGCGGGTGTCGATCACCAGGGTTTGCGGATCGGCGATCACCCGGTTCCACTCCTCGGCTTCCAGATAGGTGCCGCGATTGGCGTTGGGGTCGAGATCCTCCACGCCCATGGTGACGATCTCTTTCTTGAGTTTGACCTTGGTGCGCAGGAAGGGGTGTTCGGCGGCGAAGGACTCCTTGTATTCCATTTCCTGGAAACGGGGGTCCGCGCGCAGCCAGCCGATAATCGCATCGACATCGTCGCGGGCGCCGGAAATGGTGCCGTTGATGCCTTCGTGGGCCAGCAACAGGGTGCCGCGCACGTCACGCTCGAGCATCGCCGCCAGCAGCGGCTCACGCAGGGCCTGGTAGTCGTCGAGGCGGGTAAAGCGGTAGAGCGCCGCCACCACCACGGGGCCTTCGCCCGGCTGCGCCACCGGACTCATTGCGGGGGTCCCTTGGCGCGCTCGCTGGCCCGCCCGTCGCCACCCCGGCAGTCCGGGGAGTCGGCCACGTCGCCGCCCTGGTCGCGCCATTCGGCGGGCGTGAACAGATGCAGGGCGAGCGCGTGCACCGGCCCTTTCATCTCCTCGGCCAGTGCCTGGTAGACCGCCTGGTGGCGCCGCACCGGCATCTGGCCCTGAAAGGCGTCGGACACCAGCACCAGTTTGAAGTGGGTTTCCGAGTTGGCCGGCACATTGTGCCGGTGGCTTTCGTTTTCCAACTCCAGGTGCGCGACCGGCAAGGCGTCGCGCACTTTGCTTTCAATGGCCTCGGCCACGGACATCGTGATACTCCTGAGGGGGTTACAGGGACGCTATTTTACGCGCCCTGGCCCGGTTTTGCAGTCCCCGGCACGGGAATGATGTCCGCCCACAGGGCTTCCCCGTCCGCATCCAGCAAGGCGGCTTCGGCGTCGCCGGGGCCGAACTGGCGTACCCGGCGGGTATCCTTCCAGGCCGGCCCCCGCACGGCCCGTCCGTGGGCGAAATCGCCCCACACTTGTTGCACTTCCGCCGCCAGGGCACGGGCCGGCTCGCCGCCGCCGGTGAAAAACATGCCCGCCGGGGTATCGGTGACGCCGAACACGAACGGCACGTCGATCACATGGCAGGCGCCCATGGGCACGCCGAACTGCTGGCTGGTCCAGGTGAACTGGAAGCCCCGGGTGTCGTCCCGGTGGGCGGCCTGGGCATCGAGCAGCCGCAGGGTGGGCACGCGAAACAGCCGGTCGGTCTCCATGGCCGAGAACCAGTCCATGTTGCTGCGTTCGGGATCCGGGGTGACGGTGCGCTGGTAGTAGCTCAGCGCCTGCTGTCCGTGGCGCGGCAAGGCGCGCTGGAAACGGCGCAGGATCTCCGCTTCGTCGAAGCGGCGCAGCTCTTCCACCGAGGGAAAGCCCGCCATCGGGCCGGCGTACTGGAAGAAATGGTATTCATCGCGGCAGACGCTGGCCATCAGGGCGATATCCCGGGCCTCGCCGTCGGCGATGGCGTCCACCGGCAGGCGCGGCAACAGGTCGCCGTCCACCATCGGCTGGAAATTCATCGCGAACTGCGGCGTGGTGTCGCGCAGGCCGCGCTTGACCAGGGTACGCAGGGCCTGGTTCTGGGCGGCGATCCAGGCTTTGGGGTCGGCCTGACGGAGCTTGTCGGCGGCGCTGCCGTCGCCGGGCAAGGCGTCCACGAAGGCGCGAGTGACCTTGCCCACCTCTTCCGGGGCGAGCGCGAAGTCGCCGGCGCCGGATTGCACGATGGCGCCCTGGAACAGCGGCCGCGCCCGGGGCGTGGCCATCAGGGTGGCGACGCTGAAGCCACCGGCGGATTCGCCGAACAGGGTCACCCGGTCGGGCCGGCCGCCAAAGGCTTCGATGTGGCGGTTGACCCATTCCAGCGCCGCCACCTGGTCGCGCAGGCCCAGGTTAGTGTCCGCGCCCAGTTCCGGGGCGATGGCGGCGAAGTCGGCGAAGCCGTGGGCGCCGAGGCGGTAGGCCGCGTGCACAACGATCACCTGCTGACTGGCCGCCAGCGCCGCCCCGTTATAGAGCGGCTGGGACACCGAGCCGGCGATATAGCCGCCACCGTGATACCAGAGCATCACCGGGAAGGGGCCCTCGCCCTCCGGCACCCAGATGTTGAGATACAGGCAGTCCTCGCCGGATTCCTCCACGCCCATCAGCGGGTTCCTGACCTGCAGCGACGGCAGCGGATAGCGGTCCGCGTTGACGCTCCGGTCGCTCTCCGGAAGGGGCCGGGGCGCTTTGAAACGGAGGTCGCCCACCGGCGGGAGGGCGAACGGCACCCCCCGGAATGCCACCACGCCGTCGCCGGTCAGGCCCTGATACCCACCCTGGGGAAGCTCTACCTTCATGCACTCTCTCCCGATGTGCCCCGGCTTGGCGGAACACCTTGTTTAATTGTAGGACAACAAAAGACATCCAGAACGCCGTCTTGCTTACCATCGGCGTCACACGTTGGATAAGGAGACCCTTACTCATGAGCGAGACACAAGCAAAAACCGAATCCCCCACCACCAGCCTGAATGCCAAGCTCTCCGAGCTGAGCACGGAAATCAGCACCACGGCGGACAAGCTTAGCAAAGCGGCCCAGGGTGCGGTGACCCGGCTCAGCGAATCCGGTAACGAATTCTTTCAGGAGCTGGTCAAAAGCGGCGAGTCCCTGCGGGCCAAAACCAGCGGCAAAGGCGTCGATGAGTGGCGCGCGCGCCTGGCTCACACGCTCGGCCTGCCCACCCGCGACGAAATGGACGCCCTGAATAAGAAGCTCGACCGCATCAACCGCAAGGTCAACAAACTGTCCCGCGAACAAAAAGCAAACTGATCGCCCTTGACCGGGCCCACCGGCCCGGTCGGTTTCCCGCCATTGACTGCCCGGCGCCAATCACGTTGACTTTGCCTCACTTCACGTAAGACAAAGCCGGCCTATGTCTGATTCTCACCCTCCTGCCCTGCATTCGCTGACCGTGGCGTCGTTCTGGATCGAGTATCTGCTGGACGCGGCCCTGCACGCCGGCGTGGACCTCAGTGACGCCCTGGTGCGCCTGGGCGTCAGCGAGGCGGAACTGGAGTCGCCCCGTGCCCGGGTGCCGCTCAAGGTGGAGAACCGGCTTTTCGAGCTGGCCCTGGAAGGCAGCGGCGACCCGCTCTTCGGGCTGCACATGGGCGAATGCATCCGGCCGCGCTTCATGGGCGAGCTGGGCTACGCCAGCATGTCCAGCGCCACCCTGCGCGACGCCATCGAACTGATGATCCCGTTCGCCCGGGTGACCACGGAGTTCGCCGAGCTGCGCTTCGAGTGGCACGACAGGGAGCTGTGGCTGATCCTGGATACGCCCTTCGAGGATTTGCCCACCTCGCCGCACCGGGTGGACGCCTTCTTCGCCGGCTCGGTGGTGTTCGGGCGCTGGATACTGGGCGCCGAACTCAACCCGATGGCGGTGCATTTTCGCCACCCGGCCGGTGACGACGACGGCGAATACCAGCGCCTGTTCGGCTGCCCGGTGTCGTTTTCCCAGCCCTGCAATGCGCTGGTTATCGATGAAGCCGTGCTCGACCTGCCGCTGCGCGACGCCGACCCGGAGGTCAACCGCATCGCCCGCTCGCGGATGCAGAGGGCGGTGACCCAGTACCGCGCGCGGGACAACCTGCTGGAACAGGTCCGCCTGGAAATTCAGCAACGGCTGGTGGAGGGGGTGCCGCAACTGGAACCGATCGCCGAGCGCCTGGGCGTCAAGCCCTGGACGCTGCGCCGCCGGCTACGGGCGGAACAGGCCGATTTTTCCACCCTTCTGGAGCAGGAACGGCGCCGGCTCGCCTGCGACTGGCTGCTGCACAGCAACCGCTCGGTGAATCAGATCGCGCTGGATCTCGGCTATTCCGAGCAAAGCGCCTTCAACCGCGCCTTTAAGCGCTGGTTCGGGGTCACGCCGGTGAGCTACCGGGAAAGCGGCGGCCACTGAACCAGGCCCGTTTGACGCCACCCAGGGTCAGCCCCTCGGCGTAACCGCCCAGCAGCCCGGGCGCCAGCCAGCGCCGCAGGGCGGCGTACGCCGGACCGGGCACGGCGTAGAACCGCCTCGTCAGGCTCTCCACCTGATCCAGTTCCTCCCGCCAGGCGCTCAACAGCAACGGGTAATCCCCGGGGCGCCCGGCCAGCACCGCCGTGGCGGCCAGCTGCCCGCTCAACACCGCGCCGTAGATGCCCTCGCCCAGCAATCGCTCCGTGGCGCCGGCCGCGTCCCCCACGAACAGCACCCGCCCGCACAGCGGCGGCCTGCGATTCAGCCAGGTGCCGAGGGGATAGCCGCCGACCGCCTCCAGCCGGTCGCTGCCCAGGGCGCGCCGGGCATAGTCGGCCAGGGCGGAAGCCGTGGGCCGGGCGCGGTTCCGGCACCAGGTGTAAAGCCCCACATTGATATGGTCGCCCTTGGGAAACAGCCAGCCGTAACCGCCGGCCAGCACGCCGAAATCCAGCGTCATGGGCGGGTAATGGCCGGCCCGCTCGCGCGGCAGGTGCCCTTCCAGCGCCAGCGCCCCGAGGCCGTCGCCCTGACCGTGCAAGAGACGGCGCAGGGGGCTATGGGCGCCGTCGGCGGCGATCAGGCAGCGGCCCCGGTGGTGTTCGCCCTCTTCGGTGACAATCGACACCCCGGCGGCGTCCTGACGCAAACGGCGCACGCCGGCGGTGCGCCGCCACACCGCGCCCCGCCGGCACGCCTGGCGCCGCGCCAGCGCGTCCAGCTCGCGACGGTGGGTCATCACGCAGAACGGCGCCTGGGTGACAAAGGTGGCGGCGAGGCCGCTGTCGCGCCGCAAGGTAAGGCGGCGCACCGGCTCGCGGATCACGCTGTCGAGGGCGAACCGGTAGCGGCGCAGCGCCTTGATGGTCAGGCCGCCGGCGCAGGGCTTGTGGCGCTCCGGGCCGCTGTGCAGCAACAACACCCGGGCACCGCCGGCGGCCAGATCCCAGGCGGCGGCGCAGCCCGCCTGGCCGGCGCCAACCACGATCACGTCCCATTGGCTCACCCTGACCTGTCCTCCTGCTCGGTTTGACCGGCGATCCGTGCGCTCGCCCATCAGCTACTCTATAATGCGCGCGGCCCGGGGAACCTCCGAATGCGCCCTGCCCGCCAAGGTCGTATTCAGAGGCTCCTCAGTTCTCCCGACGATTCCAAGGAGATTTTTAATGAAAGCACCCGTACGCGTAGCTGTCACCGGCGCCGCTGGCCAGATCAGCTATTCCCTGCTGTTCCGCATCGCCTCCGGCGACATGCTCGGCAAAGACCAGCCGGTTATCCTCCAGCTTCTCGAAATCACTCCCGCCCTGGAAGCCCTCAAAGGCGTGGCCATGGAGCTGGAAGACTGCGCCTTTCCGCTGGTCGACGGTATCGTGCAGACCGACGACGCCAAGGTAGCCTTCAAGGACGCCGATTACGCCCTGCTGGTGGGCGCGCGTCCGCGCGGTCCGGGTATGGAGCGCAAGGACCTGCTGGAAGCCAACGCCGCGATCTTCTCCGCCCAGGGCCAGGCCATCAACGAAGTGGCCAGCCGCGACATCAAGGTGCTGGTGGTCGGCAACCCGGCCAACACCAACGCCCTGATCGCGCAGCGCAACGCACCGGACATCAATCCGCGTCAGTTCACCGCCATGACCCGCCTGGACCACAACCGCGCCATGGCGCAGCTGGGCAACAAGCTGGGCAAGAGCATCAACGACGTTAAGAAGATGACCATCTGGGGCAACCATTCCTCCACCCAGTACCCGGACCTGCACCACTGCGAAGTGGACGGCAAGCCCGCCATCGATCAGGTCGAGCAGGACTGGTACGAGAACGACTACATCCCCACCGTGCAGCAGCGCGGCGCCGCCATCATCAAGGCGCGGGGCGCGTCCTCCGCCGCGTCCGCCGCCAACGCCGCGATCGACCACATGCGCAGCTGGGCGCTGGGCAGCGACGACGGCGACTGGGTGTCCATGGGCATCTACAGCGACGGCTCCTATGGCATTCAGGAAGGCCTGATCTACTCCTACCCGTGCGTTTGCAAGAACGGCGACTGGGAAATCGTTCAGGGCCTGGAAGTGAATGACTTCTCCCGCGAGCGCATGACCGCCACCGAAACCGAGCTGGCCGAAGAGCGTGACGCGGTGAAGCATCTGCTGCCGTAAGACGATCCCGGTCTCTCAACAGGACCGCTGATCAAAAAAAAGGGCCTCCATCAGGAGGCCCTTTTTTTAGCGCTGCATCTGGTGCATCTGGGCGCGCTCCACGTAATCCTGGTAGGCGGGAATCGCCACCGCGCCGAGGACGCCGATCCACCCCACCATCACCAACAACATGATCACCAGCGCGGCGATCAGCCCGCCGCCATTGGCGGTCGGCGCCGGGCCGTACTTGTTGCCACCCTTGCTGCCCGGCACGAACAACATCATCAGGGCGATCACAAAGTTGGCCAGTGGCACGAACATCAGCAGGATCAGCCAGCCGCTCATGTTCATATCATTGAACCGGCGCACACCGTAAATAATGCTCATCACGAAGGCGAACAGGCCACACAGGCCGAGCAACGGCATCATCACCAGCAGGGTGGCGCCGCCGCTGTCCGGGTCGGTTGACGCCCCGGCGAGACCGAAGATCACCGCCATCGCGGTCATCACCGCATAGACAATCAGGCTGATGGCCATGACGTAGACGAAATAACGCACCCTGCCGAGGCGTCCCTGCACCTGGAATAAACGCGGTTGATAGCGGCTTTCCGCGCCGGCCTCCAACGCCGAGGCCGGTGACGCGTAAGGTTGGTTCATGGTATTCCCCCAGTTCTTTTAGTTGGTTGTTGCCTCCATCGGCGCGCCCTCCAAGGAGACGGCGCGCAGAATATCGCAACGGTTCAGTTGCCCCACCAGCCGCTGGCCGTCCACCACCGGCAAGCAACGGCGGTGGTTACGAAGAAACATTTCCGCGGCTTCCTGAACCGTGGCATGGCAGCTCAGCCGGTTGACCTCCCGGCTCATATAGTCGGCCACGCAGCCGATACCGATATGGTGGTAGCCGGCGTCAAGCACGCCCTTCAAACCGTCGGACTCCGAGAACATGCCCACCAGCCTGCCCCGTTCCACCACGGGCGCCCCGGCCAGGCCCTGGGCCAGTAACACACGGATCGCCTCGGTGACCGACATGGCGGGAGAAAGCAGGAAGGGGTCACGAATCATGTAGTCCCTTACCTGTAATGTATTCAACATGGCTTCGTCCTTTGAAGCGGTTTGAGAGAAGACTAACGTCAAGCGCCGCGCGCGACCACCCCGAGTTGCGCGATGCGCCGCCCCCAATAACTGCCCGGCTCCGAGCACCAGGCTTGCCGGTGCAGCCATTTCAGGCTGCCCGCGTCACGGGCAAGCGCATTGAGCTGAAAGCGATTCAATCCGCGCGGCCCCTGCTCCAGGCAGCGCCCGGCCCATTGCCCCAGAGTGTCCGGGTCCACGGTGCGACGCTGGCGGGCGTGCTCCCGGTGCAGCCGGTTCAAGCGCGGATCGATCACGGCGGCTTCAAACGCGCTCAGCGGTGTCGGGTTCAACGTGACCGGTTCGGCGACCGTGCTCACCAGGGGCACCAGGCGCTGCTCTTCCGGGGTCAGCAGCAGACCGCGCTCACGCAGCCAGCGGCCGATGGCCGCCCGGCTCAGCAGCACCGAGGTGGGCGCCGCGAGAATCAGCGGCAGCGCCACCGGCAGCGACCAGTAAAAGAACATCGGGTCCAGCCACAGGGCCAGCGCCGCCCAGCCGGCGGCCAGCACCGTGCCCGGTGCCTGGTTCACCAGCGCCTGCCCCCAGCCGGTCTCGTCGGTGCGGTTCTGGCCGCCCCAGTGCAGCGACACATTGAACAGCGCCTCCAGCACATAGCGGCTGTGCGCCAGCATGCGAATCGGCGCCAGCAGCATGGACACCAGCAGCTCCAGGCACACCGACACAAGCAGCTTCCAGAAGCCGCCGAACTGTCGCCGCCCGCCGCTGAGCAGCACGTCCGCCACCGCCAGGAATTTGGGGAAGAACAGCAGGAAAAAGGTGCTCAGAATCATCGCCACCGCCCAGTGCGGGTGCCACTCCGGCCATACCGGGAACATGCTGCTCTGCGGATCGGGAAAGTAGTCGATCGGCCACAGCGTCAGCCGCGTGGCCTCGATGCTGGTAAGCACCAGGAACACGAACCACACCGGCGACGCCAGATAGGACAGGATGCCGTTGATGAACGCCATGCGATGGGCGAAGCGGATACGACGGCCGAACAACAACAGCCAGAGGTGCTGCATATTGCCTTTCGCCCAACGGCGATCGCGGGTCAGCTCGTCCACCAGGGTGGGCGGCGATTCCTCGTAGCTTTGGTGCAGCGCCGGCTCCATCCACACCTGATAGCCGGCGCGTCCCATATAGGCGGCCTCGACAAAGTCGTGGCTCATGATCGAGCCCTTGAAGAGCCCGAAGCCGGACAGGCGCCGCAGGCCGCAATGCGCCATGAAGGGCGCGGTGCGAATGATGGCGTTGTGGCCCCAGTACGCCGCTTCTCCCAGTTGCAAGGCGGCCAGGCCGGTGCTGAACAAGGGGCCGTAAAGGCGGTTGGCGAATTGCTGGAACCGGGCGAAGGCGGACTGAGCATTAATCAGCGACGGGCTGCTTTGCAGAATGCCGATGCGGGGCGCCAGTTCCATGTGTCGCACCATGCGCACCAGGGTATCGCCGCCCATCACGCTGTCCGCGTCCAGCACCACCATGTAGCGATAGTCGGCGCCCCAGCGGCGCAGGAAGTCCGCCACGTTGCCGCTTTTGAAATTCAGATTGACCGGCCGGTGCCGGTAGAACAACCGGCCCTCCAGACCCAGCTCCCGGCACAGCGCGTACCAGCCGGCCCGTTCCGCCAGCCAGACGTCCGCGTCGCGGCTGTCGGAAAGAATGTAGAAATCGAAGTGGTCCAGTTGCCCGCTGGCGCGCAGTGATTCCACCGTGGCGCGCAGGCCGGCCAGGGTGCGGTCCACCGGTTCGTTATAGATCGGCAGCACGACGGCGGTGCGGGCCAGCGGCGTGGCCGCCAGCGTGTCGGCGTCATGGCGGCGCGCCAGGGATTGCGGGTCGCCGCCCCGGCGCCGCATGTAAAAGCCCAGCATGGCGGTCCAGAAGCCCACCGAGATCCAGGCGAACAGCAGCGCGAACAACAAAACGATGCTTTGTTCCAGCAGGTCGCGGCCGTGGTAAGGCAACACCGACAGCATGCCGTACACGCCGGCCAGGGTCTGGCCCAGCACCAACAGGGTGAGCACCGTCCGGCGCGCCACCGCCACCGCTTTCCAGCGGCCGGTGAGATCGGGCACCGAATCCCTGGTGCTGGCGTCACTCATAAGGAATCCGCGTAACGAACACTGGCGTGGTGCACCAGCGGCGTCTGGGGCGGCAACGCGTCTTCCGGTAGTGGAAAGGTCGCCGGCAGCCGCTCCATCACCCGGGCCAGCAATTGCTGATCCCCCTCTTCCAGGGCGTCGTCCACCAGGCGCAGGGCCCGCCGGGCCACATCCGGGGTCACCGCGACACCGGCCAGCCGCAAATACGTCAGCACCCGTGTCAGGGTCTCTTCCACCGCCCGGTACGGCATCAGGGGGCCTCGCCGAGAATATCGTTGTCGGCGGGAATGTCATACGACCAGGTTTCCGACACCGCTTCTTCCTCCTTTTTCAGGAAAGCGCGCAACGACAGCGGCTGCCCCTGGGCCGGCTTCGCCAGTATCGACAGCCGCCAGCGGTTGACCGGGCTGAGGAATTCGACGAAATGCTCGATCACCTCGGCGTCGCCGCCGGCGGTCACGGTGCTGGTCACCGGGGCGTCCGCGGGCAGGCCCTGCAAAGGACCGCCGGCGAAATCGACAATCACCCGGTAGGCCCCGTCCACGGTGCCACCGCCGACACGGTTGCCGTCCCCGACGAAGGTTCTCTCGGCACGTGCCCGGTCGCCGCCGCTCACCGAGGGGCCGCCCACCGTGAGGGAATAATCGAACGACAGCGCCTGGCCTTCGCGCACCGGTTCGTCCGGCGTCCAGAACGTCACGATGTTGTCGTTGGTCTCATTGTTGGTGGGCAGCTGCACCAGCACCACCCTGCCCTTGCCCCAGTCGCTCTTGGGCCGCACCCAGGCGCTCGGCCGGCGGTGGTAGTTGGCGCCGTAATCCTGGAAATCCTCGAAGTCGGTCTGGCGCTGCATCAGGCCGAAACCTTGCACTGATTCGGTCTGGAAATAATCGAGCTTCAGACTTTTCGGGTTAAGCAGCGGGCGCCACAGCCATTCACCACTGACCCCGTTATGAACCAGCAGGCCCCCGGAGTCGTGCACCCGGGGCCGCCATTCGCCGCGCGGGCGGGCGGTGTTGCCGCCGTAAAAGAACATGCTGGTGAGCGGCGCGATACCCAGCTTCTCGATGTCGTCACGGATGAACAGACGCGCCTGCACGTCCATCACGGTATTGTCGCCGGTGCGCACGTCGAAGCGGTAGGCGCCGGTCAGGCTGCGCCCGTCCAGCAGCGCGTAAACGGTCATCCGGTCCGCCTTGGCGTCCGGGCGTACCAGCCAGAATTCGGTGAACGAGGGGAACTGCTCGCCGGACGGCAGGCCGGTGTCCACCGCCACGCCACGGGCGGACAGGCCGAAGCTGTTGTCGCGCCCCACCGCGCGGAAGTAGCTGGCGCCGGCGAACACCAGAAACTGGTTGCGGCTGTCCGGCCCCTGCAGCGGATAGGTCAGTTTGAAGCCGCCATGGCCGAGATCCGCGGGTATCCGCTTGGCCAGCTCTTCGTTGGTGTAGGTGTAGTCGTTCTTGTTGAAGGGAATCGGGTGGACGCCCTCGGCGTCCACCTCGTGAAGCACCACCGGGTGTTTGAAATACAGGCCCGGTGACATCAGCATCACCTGAAAGCGGGCGTTGCTCTTCATCCAGAGGCTGTTCTCCGGTTTGAAGCGAATGCCCTGGTATTGCTCGTAGGTGAGTTCGCGCAGAAAAGCGGGAATCGGTGCCGGTGCCTGGTAGGACTCGTCGGCCAGAGCCCGTGCCTTGTCGATCACATCCTGGAAAGCGAAACCCGACGCCGAAAGCGGCAAGCCCGCCAGGGCCAGCCACAGCACCGGCCACCACCGAAAACGCTCCATGTACACAACCCCGTTGCTTGATGGTGCCGAGCACCGTCTGGCTCGACGCCGCTATCATCAAACAGATGTTAACCGGGTGACAACCAGACGGACGGGGTAAAGCGTCAATAAAGTATAAATTTTCGCAAAACCCGCCCGCCGCTTCTCAAAGCAGCGGCTTGGGCGCGGTGATGACACCATTATTGTCGGCGTAGACGTAGTCGCCGGGGCGGAAGGTGACGCCGCCGAAGGTGATTTCGATGTTCAGCTGGCCTTCATCCCGGCGCACCGATTTGATCGGCACACAGCCCAGCGAAAGCACGCCGATATCCAGCTTCGCCAGCTCGTCCACATCACGGCAGGCGCCGTGGATGATCACGCCTTCCCAGCCGTTCTTGACCGCGTTCTCGGCGATCATATCGCCGATCAGGGCGTTGCGCAGGCTGCCGCCGCCGTCGACCACCAGCACCTTGCCTTTGCCGTCGGTGCCCAGGTGTGCCTTGACGCGGGAATTGTCCTCGAAACACTTCACCGTGACGATCTCACCGCCGAAGGCGCGACGCCCCCCGTAGCTGAACCAGTTAAGCCCGGTGACCACGGACACCAGGTCCGCGTTGTCATCGCACAAATCACAGGTGACGAAACTCATGTTCTCTCCTTCTACTTAAGACGCAAGCTGGGGGTATTTTTCACGAAACTTGCCGGCGTACACCACGAAATCGCGGAAGCGCACCCGGTACACCCCCGTGGCCGGACCTTCCAGCGCCATCCCCACCAGGGCTTCGGCGACCCGTTCGCCGCTCACCGGAAGCCAGTGGGCGTCGGTCCAGCGGGTGATCGGGTCGATGATCTTCGAAAAACGGATCCCGAAGGCTTCCACCGGGCGCGGCCGCTCCCGTTCGCCGAGCAGCAGCGAGGGCTGGAACAGCGCCAGCAGCGGCAGCTTGAGCGCTTTCAATTCGCGCTCCGCCTGGCCCTTGGTGCGCGCATAGAAAAACGGCGAGTGGGCGTTGGCGTTCACCGCCGACACCAGCAAAAAGCGCTGCACGCCGGCGTCCCGCGCCATGCGGCCCATGGTGGTCACCAGGCCCAGGTCCACCTCGCGGAACGCTTCCTTGGAGCCGGCCTGCTTGAGCGTGGTGCCCAGGGCGCAAAACACATCGTCGACATTGAAGAACTCGGCTTCCCGTTCAAATTGCGCCGGATCGACCACCTTCTCGATCAGTTTCGGGTGGCTGACCCCCAGTGGCCGGCGCGTCAGCACCCGCACTTCCTGGTAGGCGTCGCAGTCCAGCAGCAGACGCAAGCAATGTCCGCCAACCAGACCGGTGGCGCCCAACAGCAGGGCCCGTCGGCTCATGGTAGTACCCTCGTTTATTGTCATTCGTCGTCGTTACCTTCCCCATCGGCGTCCGCGTCGCGGGGCAACCAGCGCCGCAGCACGGTTTCCAGCTCCTGAAGATGCACGGGTTTGGCGAGAAAGTCATCCATGCCGGCGGCCAGGCAACGGGCCTGCACGCCTTCGGCGGTGTTGGCGGTGATGGCGATCACCGGGGTGCGCGCGCGCTCCCCGGTCTGCTCTCTTTCGCGCAGGGAACGGGTGGCGGTGAAGCCGTCCAGTTCCGGCATCATGCAGTCCATCAGGATCAGATCGAAGGATTCCTGCTCCAACAACGCCAGCGCGGTTTCCGCATTGCTCACGGTTTTCACCTGATAACCCAGCTTGCCCAACATGCCGCGGGTCACCAGCTGATTCACTTCGTTGTCTTCCACCAGCAACAGCCGGTAGAGCTTGCGGCGCTGGCGCTCCTCCGGGGTTTCCGTGGGCAGATCCTGCACCGGCATCTGGCGCGGCACGCCCAGCAGCTTACCCAGCGCCACGCGCAGCCCGGAGCGATGCACCGGCCGCACCAGCGTCACCAGACCGTGCTTGTCCACCAGCCGCTGCACCGCCGGCTCGCCACGCTCCTCGATGGCGCATATCAACATCAGTTTCATGGGCCGCAGGCCCGGGTCTTCAAGCACCGTGCGGCACAGATTCAGCGCCGACTCCCGGCGGCCATGGGTGTCCACCAGCAACAGTTCGAATTCGCTGTGCTCGCGGTGGCCGGCGCGCACCGCCTGCAACGCCTGGTCGTAGTCGCGGGCGCCCTGACAGTAACTGCCCAGGGCCTCGAACTCCTCCTGCAGGCAGGCCAGCCCCCCGGGGCTGGCGCCCACCGCCAGGCCCTGCACCTGGCCCACGGCGCCGGCCAGCTTGGTGCTTTCGCTCATGTCCGCCTGCATGCCCAGGCGCACCGTGAACCAGAAGGTGGAACCTTCACCGGGGGTGCTCTCCGCGCCGATCATGCCGCCCATGGCCTCGATCAGGCCCTTGCAGACCAGCAGCCCGAAACCGGCGTGGCGGGCGCTGAACGCATCCTGGGCGCCGGCCAGGAACTGATCCTCGAACAGATGCTTGAGGGTATCGGTGTCCATGCCCTGGCCCTGGTCACTGACCCGCACCCGCAGCACACCGTCGTTCTCGCCCTCGCTGGTGAAGTCCACGTCCACGCGGATTTCACCCTGGCTGCTGAACTTGATGGCGTTGCTGAGCAGATTGGTGAGCACCTGCAACAAGCGGTCACGGTCGCCGCGCACCCGCTTGGGCAACATGCGGTCCACCACCGCGGACAGCTCCAGGTTCTTGGACTGGGCCATCGGCCCGAAGGCTTCCAGGGTCTGCTCGAGGGCCCCGCGCAGGTCGAAATAATCCGGGCTCAGGGTGATGCGGCCGGTGAGAATCCGCGAATAATCCAGCACGTCGTCGATCAGGCTGATCATCAGCTTGCCGCTCTGCCCGGCCACCTGCAGGTATTCCTGCTGCTCGTCGCTGAGACGGGTGTCTTCCAGCAACGACATCATGCCCATCACTGAATTCATCGGCGTGCGCAACTCATGGGCCAGGCGGTACACCAGGCTCAGTTGGATATCGGTGTTGGCGGGCAGGTCCCGGCGCCGCTCGTGGGTGCCGCGCCGCTCACGGGTGACCGCGTGCCAGAACAGTTCGTACTGGCCCCGGTAAAGGCGGAACAGATAAAAGGTATAAGCGGCCACCAGCAGGCCCAGCAACCATTCCTGCAGGCCGGCGGAGAAAAACAAGGTGGCGATCAACGGCAGGAACATCAGCAGGATGTAGACCTGACGCACCCGCAAACCGGCCATCCAGGAACTGCCCAGGGCGGTGGTGACGCCGACGTTATAGAGGATCACGACAAAAACGTTGAAACCGGTGCCCACGCGCCACACCAGCCAGGCGGGCAACACCCCCCAGACCACCGCATGCAGAATCAGGCCGAGCGCGAACAGGCGGCGCCAGCGCGCCGGGCCGGCGCCGTACAGGGCGTCGAAGCGCGCCACCAGCCACAGCCGATAGGCGGTGACCACCACCACGGCGCCGCCGGCGATCAGCGTCTCCAGCTCGAAAGCCCGGTAGACACCACCCCAGGCGGTCACCAGCGCATAAACCACAAGGGCCGCCAACACCCCCATCAGGGAGTTTTTGGCGGCCCCGTAATCAACTCGTTTCAGAACCTTGCGATCTTTTCGGTAAATCACCCGTCCACCATCCTCGGACGAAGAAGGCGCTAAAGGTAACACCGTCCAACCGGGCAGGCTAGTCATGGACGCCGCACGTCCGGCGCTTTACGTTAACGTAAACTTCCCCTACTCTTTTGCGCCATGACACTCAAGCAAAGCTACGGCATCGGCGAGCTGGCCCGGGAATTCGACGTGACCACGCGCACCATCCGTTTTTACGAGGACCAGGGCCTGCTCACGCCCCGCCGGCGCGGCCAGACGCGCATCTATTCCCCGGCGGACCGGGTCGCCCTGAAACTGATTCTGCGCGGCAAGCGCCTGGGCTTTTCCCTGGCGGAATCCGGCGACCTGATCCGTTTGTACCAGCCCACCGGCGACAACCGCCAGCAGCTCGGCGCCCTGCTTGAAAAGATCCACGAGAAGCGCGCCCAGCTGCAACAACAACAGATCGACATCCAGATCATGCAACAGGACCTGGACGCGGCCGAAGAACGCGCCAAACAGGCGCTGAAGGAATTGGAGAGTAAGGAGAGTAGCGATGTTTAACGGCGGCCTGGATTTTCAGTTCGACGAGACCCTCACCGCGCTGCAAGACAGCGCCCGGGCCTTCGCCCGCAAAGAGATCGCACCGATCGCGGCGCGCGTGGACCAGGACAACCTGTTCCCCAACGAGCTGTGGAAGAAACTCGGTGATCTGGGCGTGCTGGGCATTACCGTGGGCGAGGAATACGGCGGCGCCGGGCTCGGCTATCTGGCCCATACCCTGGTGATGGAAGAAATCTCCCGCGCCTCCGCCTCCATTGGTCTCTCCTACGGCGCCCACTCCAATCTGTGCGTGAACCAGATCTGGCTCAACGGCAACGACGCCCAGCGCCACAAATACCTGCCCAAGCTGGTCAGCGGCGAGCACATCGGCGCGCTCGCCATGAGCGAACCCGGCGCCGGCTCCGACGTGGTCGGCATGAGCCTGCGCGCCGACAAGAAAGGCGACCGCTATGTCCTCAACGGCAACAAGATGTGGATCACCAACGGCCCCGACGCCCACACCTATGTGATCTACGCCAAGACCGAACCGGACGCCGGCCCGCGCGGCATCACCGCCTTTATCGTCGAACGCGATTTCCCCGGCTTTTCCCGCGCCCAGAAGCTGGACAAGCTGGGCATGCGCGGCTCCAACACCTGCGAACTGGTGTTCGAAAACTGCGAAGTGCCGGAAGAAAACATCCTCGGCGAACTCAATCAGGGCGTGCGCGTTTTGATGAGCGGCCTGGACTACGAACGCACGGTGCTGTCCGGCGGCGCCACCGGCATCATGCAGGCCTGTCTGGACGTGGTGCTGCCCTATGTGCACGAGCGCAAGCAGTTCGGCCAGGCGATCGGCGAGTTCCAGCTGATGCAGGGCAAGCTCGCCGACATGTACGTCACCCTCAACGCCAGCCGCGCCTACCTCTACCAGGTGGCGCGCAACTGCGACGCCGGCCACAGCAGCCGCAAGGACGCCGCCGGCGCCATCCTGTACTGCGCCGAGAACGCCACGCAAATGGCCCTGGACGCGATCCAGTGCCTGGGCGGCAACGGCTACATCAACGAATACCCCACCGGCCGCCTGCTGCGCGACGCCAAGCTCTATGAGATCGGCGCCGGCACCAGCGAGATCCGCCGCATGCTGATCGGCCGCGAACTGTTCAACGAGACTGCCTGAGCCATGCCCAGAATCATCAGCCAACTGAACAAAAGCGCCCCCGAATACAGCCAGTACCGCGAGCACAACCTGGCACTGCGCGAAACCCTGCGGGAAAAACTCGACCGTATCGCCCACGGCGGCGGCGAGGCCGCGGAAGCGCGCCTGCGCGACAAGGGCAAGCTGCCGGTGCGCGAACGCATCCAGCACCTGCTGGACCCGGGTTCCCCCTTCCTGGAGCTGTCGGCGCTGGCCGCCGACGGCGTTTACCCCGGCGAGGAGGTGCCCGCCGCCGGCTGCGTGGGCGGCATTGGCCGGGTGGCCGGCGTGGAGTGCATGATCGTCGCCAACGACCCCACCGTGAAAGGTGGCAGCTACTACCCGCTGACCGTGAAAAAACACCTGCGCTGCCAGGCGGTGGCCGCCGAGAACCGGCTGCCCTGCATTTACCTGGTGGACTCCGGCGGCGCCAACCTGCCGCGCCAGGACGAGGTATTCCCGGACCGGGACCATTTCGGGCGCATCTTCTTCAACATGGCCAATATGTCCGCGCGGGGTATCCCTCAAATCAGCGTGGTGCTGGGCTCCTGCACCGCCGGCGGCGCCTATGTGCCGGCCATGGCCGACGAAGTGATCATGGTGCGCAACCACTCCACCGTGTTCCTGGCCGGCCCGCCGCTGGTGAAAGCCGCCACCGGTGAAGTGGTCAGCGCCGAGGAACTGGGCGGCGCCGCCCTGCACGGCGAACAGTCCGGGGTGGCGGACCACCTGGCCGACGACGAACCCCAGGCGCTGGATCTGGCGCGCCGCTGCATCGACCGGCTCAACTGGCACAAACCGGAGCAACTGGACGTGCGAGAGGCACGGCCGCCGGCCTATGAGCCGGACGAGCTGTACGGCCTGATTCCGCCCACCACCCGCTCGCCGATGCCGGCGCGGGAGCTGATCGCGCGCATCGTCGACGATTCCGACCTGGACGAATTCAAGGCCAACTACGGCACCACCCTGGTCACCGGCTTCGCCCGTATCCACGGCTTCCCGGTGGGCATCCTCGCCAACGACGGCGTGCTCTACTCCGAATCGGCGCTCAAGGGCGCCCATTTCGTGGAGCTGTGCAACCAGCGCAAGATTCCGCTGCTGTTCCTGCAGAACATCACCGGCTTCATGGTGGGCAAGAAATACGAAGCGGAAGGCATCGCCAAGCACGGCGCCAAGATGGTCAACGCGGTGGCCTGCGCCAGCGTGCCCAAGTTCACCGTGATCACCGGCGGCAGCTTCGGCGCCGGCAACTACGGCATGTGCGGGCGCGCCTACGACCCGCGCTTTATGTTCATGTGGCCCAACGCGCGCATCTCGGTGATGGGCGGCGAACAGGCCGCCAGCGTGCTGACCCAGGTGAAAGCCGCCTCGCTCAAGAAGAAAGGCGAACACTGGAGCGACGACGACGCCCGCCGTTTTCAGGACGACATGACCGCCCAGTACGAAACCATGGCGCAGCCCTGGTACGCCAGCGCCCGCCTGTGGGACGACGGCGTCATCGACCCGGCGGACACTCGCGACGTGCTGGGCCTGGCGATTTCCGCCAGCCTTAATGCACCGATCGAAGACACGCGCTATGGCGTCTTCCGGATGTGATGGAGAAAACAATGAGCGTGCAAACCACCCACAGGGGCCCGGTCACCCACATCACCCTGAACAACCCGGACAAACGCAACGCCTTCGACAACACCATCATCGAAGCGCTGATCGAAGCGTTTGAGAAGGCCGGCGCCGATGCCGGCCGGGTGATCGTGCTGGACGCCGCCGGCAAGCATTTTTCCGCCGGCGCCGATCTCAATTGGATGCGCGCCATGGGCGCGCTCGACGAGCGGGAAAACCGCGCCGACGCCCTGCGCCTGGCCACCCTGATGGAGACCATCGACCGGGCCGGCAAGCCGGTGATCGCCCGGGTCCAGGGCGCCGCCTACGGTGGTGCCCTGGGGCTGATCTGCGCGGCGGACATCGCGGTGGCCGCCGACGATGCGCGCTTCTGCCTCAGTGAAGTGAAGCTGGGCATTTTGCCGGCGGTGATCGCGCCCTATGTGGTGCGCGCCCTCGGCGCCCGCCAGGCACGCCGCTACTTCATGACCGCCGAGGTGATCGACGCCGCCCGCGCCGGCGCACTCGGCCTGGTTCACGAGGTGGTGCCGGCGGACGAACTGGACACCACCGTGGAACGGCTGGTCACCGCCCTGCTCGACGGCGCCCCGCAAGCGCAACGGCGCGCCCGGGAGCTGGTGCACCGCGCCGACGACAGCGCCGTCGACGATCGCCTGATCGAGTACACCGCCGATCTGATCGCCGAGCTGCGCACCGGCGCGGAAGGCCAGGAAGGCCTGGGTGCCTTTCTGGAAAAACGCCCGCCGAACTGGAAACCGAACCGGAACTGACCATGGCCGCCATCAAGACGCTATTGATCGCCAACCGGGGCGAGATCGCCCGGCGTATTATCCGCACCGCCCGCGAGCTGGGCCTGACCACGGTGGCGGTGTACTCCGACATCGACGCCGACGCGCCCCATGTGCGCGAGGCGGACCGCGCCGTGCGGCTGGGTCCGGCGCCGGCCCGGGACAGCTATCTGGACATTGAAAAGGTGATCGGCGCGGCGCGGGACAGCGGCGCCGACGCCGTCCACCCCGGCTACGGCTTTCTCTCCGAGAACACCGTCTTCGCCGACGCCTGCGCGGACGCCGGCCTGATCTTCGTCGGCCCCGGCGCCGACGCCATCCGCCTGATGGGCGACAAGGCCGCCGCCCGCCAGCACATGGCGCAAAGCGGCGTGCCGGTGCTGCCCGGCTTCGACCGGGAAGGCGCCAACGACGCCACCCTGATCGCCGAGGCGGACAAGGTCGGCTTCCCGTTGCTGATCAAGGCGGTGGCCGGCGGCGGCGGCAAAGGCATGCGCGCGGTGGACAACGCCGCCGGCTTCGAGGAAGCCCTGGCCGCCGCCCGCCGCGAGGCCCGCAACGCCTTTGGCGACGACCGGGTGCTGCTGGAACGCTACCTGCCCACCGCCCGCCACGTGGAAGTGCAGGTGTTCGCCGACAACCACGGCAACGCGGTGCACCTGTTCGAGCGCGACTGCTCGGTGCAACGCCGCCACCAGAAAATCATCGAGGAAGCGCCCGCCCCCGGCCTCACCGAAACCCAGCGCCAGGCCCTGGGCGAGGCGGCGGTGCGCGCCGCCCGCGCCATCGACTATCGCGGCGCCGGCACGGTGGAATTTCTGTTTTCCCCCGAGGGTGAATTCTTCTTTATGGAGATGAACACCCGCCTGCAGGTGGAGCATCCGGTCACCGAATTGATCACCGGCGAGGATCTGGTCGCCTGGCAGTTGGCCGTGGCCGAAGGCCAACCCCTGCCGAAAAGCCAGGATCAAATACAGCGCCACGGCGCCGCCATGGAGGTGCGCCTGTACGCGGAGAACCCGTACCAGCAGTTCCTGCCCTCGTCCGGGCGTTTGGAATACCTGCGCTGGCCGGACCGGGTGCGCGTGGACAGCGGCTTCGAGGCCGGCGACCGGGTCAGCGACCATTACGACCCGATGATCGCCAAGCTGATCAGCCACGGCGACGACCGCGACCAGGCCCGCCGCCGGCTGGTCGGCGCCCTGGACGACCTGGCCATCAGCGGCGTGCACCACAACGCCGCCTTCCTGCACCGGGTGCTGAGCAGCGCGGTGTTCGCCGACGCCGAGCTGGACACCCGCCTGCTGGATAAACACCCCGACCTGATGACACCGGCGCCGGCGGACAGCACCCTGATCGCCGTGGCCGCCGCCGGCGCCCTTGCCGAACAGCGCCGCGACGGCAGCGACCCCTGGGGTTCGCTGCCCGGTTGGCGTCCGCTGGGACAAAGGCGCACCCTGGTCCCATTGCGCGTGGGCGATCAACACCACACCGTGATCCTGGACAACGACCAGGCGCGGGTGGACGGTGGCCCACCGGCGCCCTTCCATCTGCGCCGCCGGGACACCGCCTTCGAGCTGCACTGGGGCGACCGGCACCTGGCCGGCCACCTGATGGCCCCCCGCGACGGCCGACAGCCGACGGTCTTCGTGCACGGCCAGGATTACCCGGTGGCCGTGCACCCGGCCCGGGAGAGCGAACGGGCCGGCGGCCAGGACGGTTTTATCGCCCCCATGAGCGGCACCATCGTCGCCTGTCACGTGGAGGCCGGCACCGCCGTGGCCGCCGGGGACGCGGTGATCACCCTGGAGGCCATGAAGATGGAACACACCCTGCGCGCCAGCGCCGCCGGCACCGTGGCACGCTTCCACGTGGGCAGCGGCGACAGCGTCGCCGAAGGCACGCTGCTGCTGGATTTTAATTTGCTGGATTCCGAAACGGAGGAACAATGACAACAGCCCCGACCCCGCTCTGGCAGCCCGATGAAAAACGGCTCAACGAAGGCCAGCCCGCCGCGTTCCGCGCCCGCGCCGAACAGCTGGCCGGCACGCCGCTCGGCACCTACCGGGACCTGCACCGCTGGTCGGTGACGCAACCGGAGGCGTTCTGGAATCTGGTCTGGGATTTTTGCGAACTGCGGGGCCACAAAGGCGAACGGGTGCTGGAGCCTTCGCCGGTGTTCCGCCACAACCGATGGTTCCCGGACGCGCGCCTCAACATGGCCGAGAACCTGCTGCCCCGTCACGACACCCACACCGCCCTGGTCAGCATCGACGAGAGCGGTCGCCGCGACCAGATCAGCTACAACGATCTGCACGTGGCCGCCGGCCAGGTCGCCGCCCAGTTGCAAGCCGCCGGCATCCGGCCCGGCGACCGGGTCGCCGGCTACATGCCCAACCGCATCGAGACGGTGATCGCCGCCCTGGGTTGCGCCTGGATCGGCGCCATCTGGTCGTCCTGCTCGCCGGACTTCGGCGTCGAAGGGGTGCTGGACCGCTTCGGCCAGATCGAACCCAGGGTGCTGTTCGCCTGCGACGGCTACCAGTACAACGGCAAATGGATCGAGCTGGACGAGCGCATCCAGGCGCTGCACGACAAGCTGCAACCGGAATTGCTGGTGACCATCCCCGGCCGGGGCGACACCAGCCGGGTGCGCCAGGCGCTCAACTGGCGCGACTGGCTGGAGGCCGCCGGGGCGCCGCCGGAATTCGAGCCGCTGCCGTTTGACCACCCGCTCTACATTCTCTATTCCTCCGGCACCACCGGCGCGCCCAAGTGCATCGTGCACGGCACCGGCGGCGCCCTGATCCAGCACGCCAAGGAACACCGCCTGCACGGCGATCTGGGCGCCGACGACGTGCTGTTCTACTTCACCACCTGCGGCTGGATGATGTGGAACTGGCTGGTCAGCGGCCTGCAGACCGGCGCCACCCTGGTGCTCTACGACGGCAACCCGGCCTGGCCGGACGCCACCCGCCTGTTCGATGTGATCGACGCGGAGAAAATCACCCACTTCGGCACCAGCGCCAAGTTCGTGCAGGCGGTGGAGAAAGCCGGCGCCGTGCCCCGTGACAGCCACGATCTGTCCACCCTGCGCACGCTCTACTCCACCGGCTCGCCGCTGCTGCACGAGAGCTACGACTTCCTCTACGAAAAGGTCAAACCGGACCTGCTGGTGAGCTCCATTTCCGGCGGCACGGATATTATTTCCTGCTTTGCCCTGGGCAGCCCGCTGGTGCCGGTATATCGCGGTGAGCTGCAGTGCCTGGGCCTGGGTCTGGACGTGGCCGTCTACAACGACGACGGCGAACCGGTGGTCGGGGAAAAAGGCGAGCTGGTGTGCCGCGCGCCCTTCCCCGCCTGCCCGGTGGCGTTCTGGAACGACCCGGACGAAGAACGCTTCCACGGCGCCTACTTTGATCGTTTCGAGAATGTATGGGCCCACGGCGACTACGCCGAAATCGTCCCTCACGAAGGTCATGACGGCCTGGTGATCCACGGCCGCTCCGACGCGGTGCTCAACCCGGGCGGCGTGCGCATCGGCACCGCCGAAATCTACCGGCAGGTGGAAACCCTGGAGGAAATCCGCGAGGCCATCGTGGTCGGCCAGCAGTACGACGGCGACGTGCGCGTGGTGTTGTTCGTGGTGCCCGCCGAAGGCGTGGAACTGACCGACGAACTGCAGAAGAAAATCCGCGCCACCATCCGCGCCGGCGCCAGCCCGCGCCATGTGCCGGCGGTGATCCTCACGGTGCCGGAAATCCCGCGCACGGTGAGCGGCAAGATCGTCGAGCTGGCGGTGCGCGATGTGGTGCACGGCCGCGAGGTGCGCAACCGCAACGCCCTGGCCAACCCGGACGCGCTTAAACATTTCGCCAACCGCCCCGAGCTGGCCTGACCATGATGGGCCGGTCGCTGCTGCTCGCGCTGTTCTGGCTGACGGCCGGCGTCGCCCAGGGCGCGGTGCTGACCTTCCAGGGCGAAACCCTGGAGGACTTCACCGGGCTGCGCACCGACCGTCTGGAAGTGGCCGCCTACCGGGACGGCGAGCTGCGCAGCGTCCGCCACCAGTGGCTGGCCTGGTCGCAGCGCGGCTGGCCCTATTTCAGCGAGGACGACGACAGCCGCCGGGCCGGGGAAACCGGCCGGGTGGGTCCCCGTGACCGGCTGCTGGTGGACGGCGCCGACGCCGGCCAGCGGCTGCCGTCCCCCGGCGAGGACGTGATCGGCGAGCTCGCGCTCGACGGCCAGCAAGGCTATTTCTACGTGCTCGCCCGGCCGCCGTTCCAGGGCTTCACGCCCCCGGTGACACTGGAACGCGACGCCGACGGCGACCCGCTCAGCCTGCGCACCGCGGACTATCGGCTGGCATTCCTGGACGGCAATCTGTTCCAGTGGGGCGACTTCAGCTACCGGCATTACCGCGCCCCGGACGGCCAGCCACAACAGACCCTGCTGGACAGCCTCAAGCTGCGCCTCAGCGCCGGGGTGTTCAGCGAAGAGGCCCGCCTCACCCTCACCAATGAAAACCTGGACCCGCAAATCCAGCAGGTCATCGAAGGCCCGCTGGCGACCCTGGTGTACGCCACCACCCGGGTGCGCGTGGCCGGGCTGCGCGTGCTCACGGTGCACAACCACTTCGTGCTGATGGAAAACCGGCTCGCCATCCACAGCCGCTTCGCGTTGCCCGGCATCGCCGCCACCGTGCTGCGTGATCCCCGTGCCCGGGTCAGCGTGGACGGCCACGATCTGCAGGGCGCCCGGCTGCGCACCAGCTGGACCGGCGAACGGGAAGCGGTGGTGGACGGCCAGCTCTCGGACACCGAACAGGCCATGATGCGGCGCCCGGTACCGCCGGAAAACTGGCTGCGCTTCGACACCGGACGCGGTTTCGCCCTGCTTGCCCGGCTGCACTTCGCGGAAGGCTTCGACACCGCCGCCCGGCTGATCTACCAGGACGACCCGCAGCTGGAGGAAACCCCGGAACGGTTCCCCGGCCAGCATCCCAACGTGGGCTTCGAGCTGGATCGGATTCCGTTCGGCGAGAACTTCTACTTCGTGGCGGAGCTGTACTTTTCCGAGAAGAACTATTTCTCCGAAGACTGAATAGCCGCCAGCGCCTCGCGCAGCGGATCAGGGATCGATACCGGCCGGCCGCTTTCGCGATCGACGAACACGTGCACCACGAAACCCAGCGCCTTGGCGGCACCGCTTTCCCCGCGCTCATTCTCTGAAAACAACGCCAAACCATAACGCACCGAGCTGTTGCCCAGCTTGTCCACGCGCATGCCGATGGTGAGCGCGTCCGGGTAGGCGGCGGCCTCGAAATAATCGCAGCCCGAGCTCACTACATAAGCGATTACGTCGCCGTTATGGATATCCAGCCCGCCCTTGTCGATCAGGTAGCGGTTGATGGTGGAATCGAAGTAGCTGTAGTACATGACATTGTTAATGTGCCCGTAAATGTCGTTGTCCGACCAGCGGCTGTCCACCGGACACAAATAGCCGAACGCCTCGCGCCCGGGCCGTTGTTTCGCCTGCGCGGCTTGGCTGTTGGCGTCACTCATAGCTGCTCCTTCGATCAATACGGACAAGGCCGGCAATGATAACCTAGACGCCGGTATTCAGTGACCCTTAAGGAGAACACCATGGCCCCTGGCCTGACCCGGTCTTTGCCGGTGCGTTTACCGCTGCTTTGCGTACTGCTGCTCAGCGGCTGCGTGTCGATGACCGAACGGAGCTACCAGCCGGCGCCCAACCCGACACCGCGGGATATCCGTCACTACCAGTTGAGCATCGACCCGCCGTTGCCGGCGGATCAGGTGCGGATCGAGGTGGTGTACCGGGCCGAGGGCGATACCTGCCCGGTGAGCCAGGCGGGCACCCAGTTCCGCCCCGAACGTCGGGGTCAGGGCCTGGGCTTCCAGGTGCCGCTGGACCTGTTCCGCAACCAGGACGGCTGCAAGTGGCTGGCCAACCAGCTGTGGATCGCGCTGCAGGCCGGTGGCAACTACAACACCCGCTTCAGCGTGCCGCTGGCGTCGGGCCGGCAGGTGCGCTGGTGCCGGCTTAACCCGGAGCACGGCGCCTGCATGGCCCGCGAGAGTGACATCCGCAGCTATAAAATACCCGGTGGCGTGCACCGGGTAGTGGTGATGCAGGGCCGCTGAACGCCGGGCTCAGGCCATGCGTTCGGCGATGCGCGTGGCCAGGGCGTACACCGTCACCTGGGGGTTCACGATGATCGAGGTGGGCAGCAGGCTGGCGTCCGCCACGTACAGCCCCTTCACATCATGGGTTTCGCCGTCCGCGTTGACCACGCTGGCGTCCGGGTCCGCGCCCATGCGGCAACTGCCCTGCGGGTGATAGCTCACCATGCGCAGATGCTGGGGCTGGTTCTCGAGCCCTTCCACGGCGCCGTCGATATCCGCCTCGGAACGAATCACCCGGCGGTCGCTGGAAGGCACATAGACTTCCTCGGCGCCGGCGGCCAGGTGCAGTCTGGCGGCGGCTTTCAGGGCCCGCTTCATGGAGGGGAAATCCGAGTTGGCGAGCTGATAGTCGATCACCTTGCGGCCGTCCTCCCAGCGAATGGTGCCCACGTTGTGATCGTGGATCAGCGTGACCAGGCCGCCCAGGTACTTGGCGTCCTTCATGAAACCCATGAACGGCTCGCCGGTGCCCGGCTCCGCGGTCATCGCCAGCTCCGCCAGGCCGGCGCCGCCGTCCTCCAGCACGAAGCCGCCCTTGTCCGGGTGCAGGAATTCATCCACGTACACCCCCAGCATGGCGCCGCGCCAGGCGTGCACCGGCTGCGGATAACGGGCCGACACATACAACGACGGGTGGCAGGCGAAGTTCCTGCCGACCTGGCCGGACCGGTTGGCCAGGCCGCTTTTCAGCAGCAGCAGCGGCGTCTGCACGGCGCCCGCTGCGAGGATCACCCGTTCCGCGTTGACCGTCATGTCCGCCACCTTGGCGCCGTCGTGGCCGGTGACCTGGGCGCGCACGCCGCGCGCCCGACCGCCGCCGGCCAGCACCTCGGTAACGCGGGTGTCGGCGTAAATACGGGCGCCGTGGGCGGTGGCCCAGGGCAGATAGCTGACCAGCATGGACTGCTTGCGCTCGGTCTTGCAGCCGGACAGACAGTGGCCGGTCAGGGCGCAGTCACGGATGTTGCGTTTGAACGGTTTCACCGACCAGCCCAGCTTGTTGGCGCCGGCGCGGATCAATTGCCCGTGGCGGGCGATTTCGTGTTCCTTGTTTTCCTCGATGGCGAGGTTCTTTTCCACCCGGTCGAAATACGGCGCCATCTCTTCGGAAGTCAGATCGCTGAGCCCGAAATCGCGCTGCCAGTCCTGCAGAATAAAGTCCGGGGTGCGGAAGCACACGCACCCGTTCACCACCGTGGAGCCGCCCACGCAGGCGCCCTGCAGCACCAGCAGATCGCCGCTTTTGTTGGTCTGACCGCCGTGGTCCTGGTACAGGGTTTCCAGGCTGTCCGGAAAACGCTCGGTGAAGTCTTTCGAAGGGACATAGGGCCCCGCCTCCAGGATCACCACCTTCTTGCCGCGCCGGGCCAGCTCATAGCCGGCCACCGCGCCGCCGGCGCCGGAGCCGACAATCACCACGTCCGCGTCCAGGGTCAGCGTGCCTTGCGTAATATCCTTCGCCTGGGTCACCGGCAAGCCGGAAGACCGCCATTGCACTTCACTCATGCCTTGCCCTCCCCACGGGCCTGGTCCGGCAAGGGCGCGTTCCCCAGATAGGCGATGCCCCAGCGCTCGGACACCGGGCCGTCGAACTCCACCGGCCCCCAGGTGCTTTCATCGCGCCAGTAAGAGGTATAGGTGAGCTGTTTGATCACCGTGCCCAGGGTGCGCTGCACCACGTTGCCCCGGCTCCAGGCATCGAAATAGTCGCGGGCGGTGGCGTCGTCCAGATCCACGAAACGCTTGCCGTGAAACACCACCGCGGCGTTGTCGAACAGGGTCAGGCCGGTGGCCACGTCCTTGCGGGTGGCCGGGTCCATGAACCCCAGGATGCCCTGCACATTACGCACCACCGGCACCTGGTCGCTGGGCGTGAGATCGGTGCCCGCGGTGGGCAGAAGCGCCACCCGGGCCCGGTCGAACAAATGATATTCCTGGCGGCTCAGACCGTCGGCCCAGTCCGGCTTGGGCCGGTCGTCCAGGGGGGAAGGGCGCAGCAGCGCGAAGCCGCCCGCGGCGGCGGCCGCCACGCCGGCACCACCGACCAGGGACCACTTGAGGAACCGCCGCCGGGTCACGCCCTGCTGAAAGGCCGCGGAGAGCCGGCGGGCTGTTTGTTGTTGTGACATCGGGTATCTCGTCGCGCTCGGGGATGCCTTGAAGCTACTCAAGAGGCCCGGGCAATACAATATGTTTACCCTGACAACGCCCCTTGACCGCTCAGCACAGCACAACCCATTGACCGCTCGCCGGCTTCCAGATACTGTTCTTATGTACAGTATCACAGACACCCGGATTCCCCCATGCCGCCCGATTTCTTGCAACAACTGCTTGCCCGCAGGGACACCTGGTGGGGCCGCGAAAGCACCGGCACCGGCCAGGGGCAAAGCACCGGTTTCAGCGACCTGGACCGGATACTGGCCGGCGGCGGCTGGCCGGAACAGGGGCTGGTGGAATTGCTCTGCCCCCTGCCCTGCCCGGCGGTGCTGCATCTGCTGCTGCCGGTGCTGGCCAGCGACGGCCCCGGCGCGCGCCTGATCGCCAACCCGCCGATGCGCCCTTCCGCCACCCTGCTGGCGCGAACCGGGGTGCCGCTGGACGACCTGCTGATTCTGCGCAGCGGCGACCGGGGCACCCTGCTGCGCGCCTGCTTTGAGGCGATCGCCAGCGACACCGTGCGGCTGGCATTACTGTGGGCGCCGGGCGGCCCGTTGCCGGCGGGCACGCTGCGGCGGCTGCATCTCGGCGCGCAACAGGGGCGCTGCCTGCTGGTGCTGGTGCGCCCCCGCCAGGCCGGGCAACAGCCCAGCCCGGCACCGCTGCGCCTGACACTGAGCTGCCCGGCACCCGGCGAACTGACCGTCACCGTGCACAAGCAACCCGGCGGCCGGGCCGGACAACACTGCCGCCTGTCGCTGCTCCCCGAGCACCTGCGCCGGGTACCGCCTGCCTGCCGTGAACTGCCGGCCCTGACCCGGCGGCCGGCCCCGGAACCGGCGCTGCATTCGCCCGTGTTGCGGCTGCCCGCGCCCCTTGCCCCGGAGGTACGGCCATGAGCGAGCTGTGGCTGGCCCTGCATTTTCCGCTGCTGGCGCTGGAAGCGGAGCACGGCCCGCGCCCGGAACCCCGCGTGCTGGTGCGCGGCAACCGGGTGCTGCTGGCCAACCCGGCGGCCCGCGCCGCCGGCGTGGAAGCGGGCCTGCGCCTGGGCACCGCCCGCGCCCTGTGCGAAGAACTGGAAGTGCACGAAGCGCGGGCGGACCAGCAACACCAGGCCCTGTTGCGCGAAGCCCGCCAGCTGCTGGCCCTTACCCCCCAGGTCTGTCCGGCGCCGCCCAGCACCGTGCTGCTGGAAGTGGGCGGCTGCCTGAAACTGTTCGGCGGCTTCCAACAACTGCTTGCCCGGGTCGACCGCTACCGGCTGCATTGCCCGCTGACCAGCCGCCTGGGCATCGGCCCCACGCCCCTGGCCGCCTGGCACCTCACCGATCCGCCGGCCCTGGACGCGCTTCCGGAAACGGCGCGCTTCCAGGCCTGGCTGGCGGACCTGCCGCTCGCCGGGCTGAACCTGGAGGAACGCCTGCGCGAGCGCCTGCAGGCCCCCGGCTTCCGCACCCTGGGCGAGCTTTTTCCCCTGCCCCGGACGGCGCTGGGCAGACGTTTCGGGGTCGATTTTCTCGACTGGCTGCAACGGCTGCTCGGCGAGAAGGCGGACCCGCGCAGGCCGATCTCCCCGCCGCGCCCGTTCCGGGAGCGCCTCGACTTCGACGACCCGCTGGACAACCTGGACCAGCTCGCCGGCCCCATGGCCCGGCTGCTGGCACGGCTGGAGGACACCCTGAACCGGCACCAGGAAAGCCTGGTGACCCTGCGCTGGCACCTGTATCTGAACAACGGCCACCGGGACACCCTGATTGTACGGCGCGCCCGCCAGGGCCACGACGCCGCCACCTGGCTGGATCTCAGCCAGCGGCGCCTGGGCCACCACGAACTGAGCGCCCCGCTACTGGGCCTGGGCCTCGACGGCGGCCGCCCCCGGCCGCGCAACCCCGGGCTCGCCGAACTGTTCCCGGACCCCGGCGCCCGTCCCCCCCTGGCCGACCTGTTGGAAAAGCTGGACGGCGAACCGGCCCTGGGCGTGTACCGCCCGGACCGGGGCGACGGCCACCTGCCGGAGGAAACCGAACGGGGCCGCGCGCCGCTGGCGACGCCACCCAGAGCCGCCGCCGACGACCACGACAGCGACCAGGACCGCCCCCTGTGGCTGCTCGACCCGCCCCGTCCGCTGACCCTGCGCGACCGGGTGCCTCACTGGCGCGGCCAGCCGCTGACCCTGTTTCCCCAGGAAGAACACTTCAGCCAGCCCTGGCAGGACCTGCCCGCGCGCCGCTACCGCGTCGCCCACCACCCCGACGGGCTCTGTTGCTGGGTGTTCGAGGACGACCAGGCGCACTGGTGGTTGCAGGGTTTTTTCTGACATGGCTTTCGCCGAACTGCACTGCACCAGCGCCTTCACCTTCCTCACTGGCGCCAGCCAGCCGGAGGAGCTGGTGCTGCAGGCCTGGCGCCAGGGCTACCGGGCCCTGGCGATCACCGACGACGGCTCCCTGGCCGGGGTGGTGCGCGCCTACCAGGCCCGCAAGAACTTAAAGAAAGCCCTGGAGGATGAAGGCCGCACGCTGGATTTCCGGCTGATCGTGGGCAGCCATTTCCGCCTTCACCAGGACCGGGGCGAGCTGCGCCTGGTGCTGCTGGCCCGGAACCGCCAGGCCTACGGCGAGATCGCCACCCTGATCACCCGCGGCCGCCGCCGCGCGGAAAAAGGCCACTACCGGCTGCACTGGCAAGACCTGACGCGCCTCGACCGCCACGCCCTGTGCCTGTGGCTGCCCGCCGGCGACGAGCGCGACGAACACCACGCCGCCCTGCTGAAAGACCACTTCGGCGAGCGCCTGTGGCTGGCCTGCGAGCTGCTCCAGGACGGCAACGACGCCCTGCACTACCGCTACTGCTACCAGCTGGCGGACCGCTTCACGCTGGCCATGACCGCCGCCAACGACGTCCACTACCACCGGCCGGAACGCCAGCGCCTGCAGGAGCTGCTCACCGCCCTGCGCCTCAACACCACGGTGCGCGATCTGGGCCGGCGCCGTTTCCAGAACGACCAGCGCCACCTGCGCGGCCTCGACCGGCTGGCGGAGATCTACCCCCCGGCGCTGTTGGAGGAAGCCGCCTGGATCGCCGACCAGTGCGATTTCGAGATGCACGAAATCGCCTACCAGTACCCGGAGGAAGTGGTACCGCCGGGCCAGAACGCCGACGACTATCTGGCCGCCCTCGCCCACCAGGGCGCCGAGGCCCGCTACCCGGACGGCGTGCCAGACACGGTGCGCGCCCTGGTGGACAAGGAACTGAACCTGATCCGGCAGCTCGGCTACGCGCACTACTTTCTCACCGTGCACGACATCGTCGCCTTTGCCCGTGGCCAGGGCATCCTCTGCCAGGGGCGCGGCTCGGCGGCCAACTCCGCGGTGTGCTACTGCCTGGGTGTCACCGAGGTGGACCCGGGCCGCAGCCAGCTTCTGTTCGAGCGTTTTATCTCCCAGGAGCGCGACGAGCCGCCGGACATCGATGTGGACTTCGAGCACGAACGCCGCGAAGAAGTCATGCAGTACCTCTACCGCAAATACGGCCGCGACCGGGCCGCCCTGGCCGCCACCGTGATTCACTACCGCACCCGCTCGGCGGTGCGCGACGTGGGCCGCGCCCTGGGCGTGGACATGGACATCATCGAACGGCTGAGCGGCAACCTGGCCTGGTGGGACAAACCGGACACCCTGGTGGAACGGTTCCGGGAGGTGGGCCTGGGCGGCTCCACCCTGGGCCGCCACTACCGGGAACTGGTCCAGGAGCTGGTCGGCTTTCCCCGCCATTTGTCCCAGCACGTGGGCGGCTTCGTGATCACGCGCGACCCGGTGCACACCCTGGTGCCGGTGGAAAACGCCGCCATGCCCGACCGCACCCTGATCCAGTGGGACAAGGACGACCTGGAATCCCTGGGTCTGATGAAAGTGGACGTGCTGGCCCTGGGCATGCTCACCGCGATCCGCAAAACCCTGGATATGGTGCAGGGCTACCGGGGCCGCCCCCTGGCGATGCAGGACATCCCCGCCGACGACGAAGCCACCTACGACATGCTCTGCAAAGGCGACAGCCTGGGTGTGTTCCAGGTGGAATCCCGCGCGCAGATGAACATGCTGCCACGCCTGCGGCCCCGCGAGTTCTACGACCTGGTGGTGGAAGTGGCGATCGTGCGCCCCGGCCCGATCCAGGGCGACATGGTGCACCCCTACCTGCGCCGCCGCGACGGCCTGGAGGAAGAAGACTACCCGGACGAGAAGGTAAAGGGCGTGCTGTCGCGCACCAAGGGCATCCCGATTTTCCAGGAACAGGTGATTCAGCTGGTGATGGTGGCCGCCGGCTTTTCCGGCGGCGAGGCGGACCAGCTGCGCCGGGCCATGGCCCGCTGGGGCAAAAGCGGCGAACTGCTGCAATTCGAGCACAAGGTGATCGACGGCATGCGCGCCAACGGCTACAGCGGTGACTACGCGCGCCGCCTGTTCGAGCAGATGAAAGGCTTCGGCGGCTACGGCTTCCCGGAATCCCACTCCGCCAGCTTCGCGCTGCTGGTGTACGTGTCCGCCTGGCTCAAGCGCCACCACACCAGCGCCTTCTACTGCGGCCTGCTCAACAGCCTGCCCATGGGCTTCTACTCACCCTCGCAGATTCTCCAGGACGCCCGCCGCCATGCCATCGAAATACGCCCGGTGGACGTCCGCCACAGCCACTGGGACCACAGCCTGGAAGAGCTGCAACGGGAAAAACTCGGCGTGCAACCGGCCCTGCGCCTGGGCTTGTGCCAGGTCAAGGGCTTCAACCCGGAAGCCGCCCAACGCCTCGTCCAGGCCCGCGACGAAGCGTCCTTCACCGGCGTCGGCGACCTCTGCCGCCGCGCCCGCCTGGGCCAGCGCGAACGGGAAGCCCTGGTGGCCGGCAACGCCCTGCGCGGCCTCAGCGGCCACCGCCACCAGGCCCACTGGGACGTCCAGGGCCTGGAGGCCCAGCGCCCGCTGCTCAAGGACGGCCCCGAACGGGACCACGACGGCGTCTACCTGGACGCCCCCTCGGAATACACCACCCTGATCGAAGACTATCGCCACCTGGGCCTCAGCCTGGGCAAGCACCCCATGGCCCTGGTCCGCCATCTGCCCCGCTTCAAACGCGGCTACCGCGCCAAGGATCTGAAACGCGCCCGCCCCGGCCAGGTGGTGCGCGTCGCCGGCCTGGTCACCAACCGCCAACGCCCCGGCTCCGCCAAAGGTACCCTGTTCATGACTCTGGAAGATGAAACCGGCAACACCAACGTGGTGATCTGGCGCGCCATCCAGGAACGCTTCCGCAGCGTGCTGCTGAAAAGCCCCCTGGTCACCATCACCGGCACCGTGGAAATCAGCCCCGAAGGCATCGTCCACCTGATGGCCGGCCGTCTCGACGACGCCAGCGACGCCCTCAACGAACTCATCGTGCGGTCAAGAGACTTCAAATAACGAAAAAAGAATTAGGGGAGAATGAAATTTCAAATTGTGGGAGCGAGCCTGGCTCGCAAAAGGGTGGCGCTAGCCACCCGGCGGGATACCAGAGGCCGTCTAAAGCCTGCCAAGCCAGTACTGAGGCCGTCGCCGATCATGCGCAACCGCCAGAATCTGAAAGCCGTCAGACTGTTCTCGATAAACAATGGGTAACGGAAACCGATGGAGAGGAGCCCTGCGAATATCCGGTTCTTGTTCAACTTGCCAGACTTTCGGTGTCTCGCCGATTAAAGTGGCCATCGCCTCCACTTCCTCGATGAAGGCACCACCCAATCCCGGAACTCTCGATTCGTAATAACCGACTGATTCCAGAAACTCGGCTTCCGCTGCCGGGTGGAAAAAATAGTTCACTTAATCAGGGCCCGTGCCTTTCTCATGACATCATCCCCGGGTACCGCCTGAACCGAGCCGTTATCAAGCTCTTCCGCTCTCCGCCGGGCTTCCAGCAACCAGTCGGACCGAAGCTCCTCCCCCGAGGGGGCATCCAGACTCAATACCAGCCGGTGGATCAGTTTCGCTCGCTCCTCTTTCGGAAGATGGAGCACTTCATCTTCGATCTTCTCTAGATCCATGGGGAAACCTCCCGTTCACGTGCCCCCGATTTTGACACGGATGAATAGCGGCTTGCCACAGAGAAGCGGTGCGCCGGGTTGGCCAATCCCTACCCTGCGGTTGGGGCCTGGTCCGCGCCCGGGCGTTCGGCTTTTCAGGTATGTTTTCTGCCGCGCCACCTGAGTACATGCGGTAACGCGAAGAGATACAGGCCCGTAAGAAGCAATAAAAACAGCGGCGGTAACGGCGAGTAGGTTATCCACGGCGATGGTTCCGCCGAAGCCAGGGCTCTGACCGCGAAATTGGCAATCACCGTCGCCGTGAAAATCATGGACAGCCAACGGTGACTCCGCCGAATCCAGGCGTTCCAGCTCATTTCAACCTCCCAGACTACGGACCGGACGCTTCGATCATCTTCCAGCCGTTGCCGGACGGATCCCGAAAGCCCGCGTCCACGGTGCCGTAACGCTCCACGGGTTCCTGCGTGAACTCCACCCCGCACTGACTCAAGCGCTCGTAAGCCGCATGGCAGTCGTCCACCAATAATACCAGCGGCGGCATGGCCCCTTTAGCGACAATCTCATGCAAGGTCCGCGCGGTTTCCACGTCATGCACCGGCGGCCCCGGCTTGAACAAGCCCAACTGGAACGAAGGCTGGTGCGGATGCCGGACCGTCAACCAGCGGTAGTCACCATTGCGCACATCGGTATTAACGATAAAGCCCAGCTTCTCGACGTAGAAGGCAAGAGCTTCATCCTGATCGCGCACATACAAACCTGCTACATTCACACCCGTCGTCATGGCACCCCCTTCAATCGGATTGAAGCGCCAGTTTGCCAGCGACCTTCAACCGACGCTTCTCCGAAACTGCTGTCTTGAGATCCGGCCGGTCGGCGGTGCGCGCAATGCACTCGGGCATGGCCTCCCGTGCATGCGCAGGAGCCGCCCCTTCACACACGCGAATCTCGCCGGGGCTCGCACCGGTAATGTCACGAAAAATGCGGCCAAAAGTGCCCACGCTGCTCCAACCGGTTCGGAGGGCGATTTCCGTAATGGGCAGGTCGGTATCGCGGAGCAGCGCCGTGGCCCGCTCAATACGACGGGTGAGTAAATAGCGGTGCGGCGGCAGACCGAAGGCGCGTTTGAACTCGCGTGCGAAATGCGCCGCCGAGACCACGCTCACCTGCGCCAAGCGCCGGACCGGCCATGCCTCGTGGGGGGCGGCGTCCATCCGGTCTTTCGCCCGCAATAACCGGCGCAGTAGCTCAGGATTCTGACTCATCTTTCCCCCTGCCCGACAAGCCGCTGGTGACGCCTATCCCTTCAGCCACTTAGTTGCCAAAATCCGTGATCGTTACCACCGAGGATATAGATCGCAAACCTGCCCTTACCGGGAATTTCCGTTGGCGGCATCGCAATGCTGGCGCCCGCGGCCTCAGCGTCAGCCACCGCCCGGTCAATATCCTCCACCAGCCAATAGGGTCGGACCACCGGCGCTTCCGTGCTTCGCAGAGGCCCTCGTACGCCCAAAATCGAGCCATCGGAAAGCGTGCAGGTCCTGGCACCCCCGAGCAGTTCGTCCGGGTCACCGAACCTGACGCCGTGGGCTGCTTCATACGCTTTACATACCGCATCCACGTCTTCGGATACAATCTCCAGATAGTGAACCTTCATACCTTCTCCTAAATACTGATCGGGTCTGAGGAAGAAAATCGCCGATCTCTGCGAAAAGCCAAAGCATAGGATCCAACACGGATTACCATTTCTCAGGCGTCCGGAATTAGCCGCTTTCCCGTGCTTATAACATCATCGATGGTATAGCCAAGAGTCCGATAGAAAGACAATACCTTTTCATTGGGCCACGATGTCCGTCGTACCCGGCCATGGCCGTGGCAACCAATTTCCCGTCGGATTCCCCAACGAAGAAGAGTTCTGGTTGCACGGAAAGCTTCCTGGAAATGTCCTTGTCCGGATCGTTCCAGGGGCGGCTCAGGCCGCAATCATCCCAAAGCTTCACGACATGTGGCCGGTCGCTCTCTTCAAACGGCCTGATTTTCAGCCGACCTTCCATAGAACATCCTAGAGCAAATTGGCGAGCAAAGGGTGTGGCGTGATTATTTTGTGATCAAGAAAATAAAGCAGAAAGCGTCACCTCTTACAATGCACCGCCCCCTCTGGCCATCCCGGGCCACGACTGTCCTGCCCATGAAAAAGCCGTTCCCCACCCTGCCCAAGGGCGCGGGACGGGGTCTATAGTGGGTGCATCATTCGCAACAGAACGGATTGCCGATTATGAGCAACGGGAGAGAGTTCGACATCGTGGTGTACGGCGCCAGCGGCTTCACGGGCCGGCTGGTGGCGGAGTATCTGCACCAGCAGTACGGCGCCGATGCCGACCTGAAGTGGGCCATGGCGGGCCGCAGCGAGGAGAAACTGAAGGCGGTACGCGAGGAAATCGGCGTGCCGGAGTCGGTGCCGCTGATCACCGCCGACGCGGACCAGCCGGAGACCCTGGAGGCGCTGGCGAAGCGCACCCGGGTGGTGCTGACCACGGTGGGCCCGTACCAGTTGTACGGCGAGCCGCTGGTGGCGGCCTGCGCCAAGACCGGCACGGACTATGTGGATCTGTGCGGCGAGCCGGCGTGGATGCGCCAGATGATCGACGCCCACGGCGAGGCCGCCAAGGCGAGCGGCGCGCGGATCGTGTTTTCCTGCGGGTTTGATTCGATCCCGTTCGATATGGGCGTGTACTTCCTGCAGGAATACGCCAAGGACAACCTGGGCGCCTACCTGCCCCGCGTGAAGGGCCGGGTGCGCAAGATGAAGGGCACTTTCTCCGGCGGCACCGCCGCCAGCCTGCAGGCGACGCTGGTGGCCGCCAAGAAGGACCCGAAGATCTATCAGCTGCTCACCGATCCGTTCTCCCTGACGCCGGGCTTCAAGGGGCCGGAGCAGCCGGAGCCGAAGGAGCCGGTCTACGACGATGAGCTGCACACCTGGTTGGCGCCGTTCGTGATGGCGACCATCAACACCCGTAACGTGCACCGCTCCAACCAGTTGCTGGGGCACGCCTACGGCGAGCAGTTCGTGTACGACGAGATGATCCTCACCGGCCCCGGCGAGAAGGGCAAGGCCACCGCCGAGGCGGTGACCAACGACCGTTCGCTGTCCGGTAAGGACGCGCCCAAACCCGGTGAAGGCCCGAGCAAGGAAGAGCGGGAAAACGGCTTCTACGACGTGCTGTTCATCGGCGAGACCGAGGATGGCCGCCAGCTTAAGGCCAGCGTGTCCGGCAACCGGGACCCGGGTTACGGCTCCACGTCGCGGATGATCACCGAGAGCGCGGTGTGTCTGGTGCGGGATGCCGATGACACGGCCGGTGGTATCTGGACCACGGCGCCGGCGTTCGGTGACAAACTGATCAAGCGTCTCGTCGATAACGCCGGCTTGAAGTTCCAGATCGAGGGTTGATCAGGGTTCTTCCCGGATCGACTCCAGCTCGATTTCGCGGCCGGCGTTTTCCTGGTAGCGGAAGACGCCGGTGACGCGCACCCGCTTGCCCAGGTGGGGCTCCACTTTCTCCACCGGCTTAAGGGCCACCCGGTTCAGGTCGTCGTCCTCGATCCAGTAGTGCAGCGGATCCTGGAAATGGCGCACCGTGCCGGCGGTGGTCACCCGTTCGCCCTGGTAGTCCGCGGGCTGGTCCGCGAGCATCCGCAGCGGCGCGGCCTGGGGTGCGTTGGAATAATCGCAACCGGCCAGCCCGACAACCACACCGAGCAACATCGGCGGCAACCAGCTCGGGCATCTAGCCTTCATTGTCCCCTCCCCCCTTATTGGGCAGCACTTCCCATTCCGGTTCTTCGAATTCACCCAGCGGGGTGATCTCGCAGGTGCGGGCGTGTTTCTCCAGGATCGCCTTCACCCTGGCGCTGCGGCTGTCGTCCTTGGCGTCCCGGTGCGCCTTGGACTCCCAGTGGGCGATGGCCAGCAGGGTCTCCGGCTCGCCGATCTTGCGGTGCAGATAGGTGCCGCGCGCGCCCGGGGTCTGCTGGATGATTTCGCTGGCTTCGACCCAGGCCCGGGCGTATTCCTCCACGGTGTAGCCGTCTTTCATGCGCACTTCGAAGATGTACTTCATTGCTCTCTCCTGTTGCGGGTTGGCGGGCCGTTCAGCCGTGTTCCCACCAACGGTCCGAGGTTTCCACCAGGCCGGCGTCGCGCAGCGCCCGGCGGGCCTGTTCACGGCCGTCGCCGTTGAGAAAGGCGCCCAGCTCCAGACGGGTGTCGTCGTCGCACAGGTGCAGGCCGATCATGTCCACTTCCTTGACCGGCAGCACCACATGCAGATGCGCCGCCGGGCGCGCCAGGGTCCACTCCCGGTCCGGGCCGCGCACGCCTTCGCGCAGGATCACCCGGCCCGGTTCCACGGCGATGCGCTGATGCAGGTAGGAAAGGCGGAAGCACACCCGATACAGCAGATAACCAATCAGCCCCACTTCGAGGAAGGCGAACGGCAGCGCCAGCCAGATGCCCGCCAGGGTCCAGGCCGCCGCCACCGTGAACACCACCACCGCGATCAACAGGATGAACCGTTTGACCTGACGCCAGTCGGCGGACAGGTGGGGTTTGAGGGTCACCACCGTGACACCGTCCCGGGATTCAGTTGCCACCATAAAAAGGGTCTCCATTACCGCATGCACGGCGGACCTTGTAGCGTTAGCATAGGCCGCTTGAATTTCGTATCAACCTGACCCGGAGGCATACATGGGGTGGTGGAAGTCACGCCGGCTTCGTTTTCTGGCATCCAGCGTGGTGGCGCTGTTCGTCCTGTTCGTGATCCTGCGGGCGGTGTTCTTTGCCTTTTTCTCCGAAGTGGGCGACACCGTGGAGGCCGATTCGGGGGCCCTCCTCCATGCCCTGGGCGTGGGGCTGCGCTTCGATTTCCGGCTGGCCCTGCTAATGGTGCTGCCGCTCGCCGTGCTGGCGTGGCTGCCGCGCTTTAATCTGGTCCGCTCCGCGCCGGTGCGCGTTCTCGGGCTGGTCTATATCACCCTGGCGGTGCTGCTGGTGGTGCTCACCTATATCCTCGACTTCGGCCACTATGTGTACCTGGGCGACCGGCTCAACGTAACCGCCTTCCGCTTCCTGGAAGATACCGCGATTTCCACCCGCATGGTCTGGGAAAGTTACCCGGTGGTGTGGATCACCCTGGGCTGGCTGGCCGTGACCGCCGTGATGGCGCTGGTGTTCCGGGCGTTGGCGCGCCGTTTTCTGCTGCGCGCGCCGGCACCCATGGGCGCCGTCAGCAAGGTGGTCGGCGGCGTGGTGGTCACCCTGGTGCTGGTGTTCGGTCTGCTCGGCCGGGTGTCGGATATCAACCTGGAGAACCCGGTGCCGCTGCGCTGGAGCGACGCTTTCGCGTCCGGTAATAACGCGGTGGCCGCCCTGGGGCTCAATCCGGTGCTGTTCCTGTACGACACCACCCTGCTCAGCAGCGACCCCTTTGACCGGGAAGCGGTGGAAAAATACTACCCGCTGATGGCGGACTTCCTGGCGTTGCCGGAAGACGCCCGCGAGCCGCTGAATTTCGAGCGCACCGTGTCGGTGCAGCCGCACCGGCTCGATGTGGAGCGCCCGCCCAATATCGTGGTGGTGATGCTGGAGTCCCTGGGCGCCAGCCGCGTGGGGGCCTACGGCACGCCGTTCGATCCCACCCCCAATCTGGACCGCATCGCCCGCGACGGCTGGTTCTTCGAGCACTTCTATGTGCCGGTCACCGGCACCGCGAAAAGCATCTGGGCGTTTCTCACCGGCATCCCCGACGTGGCTCCGGAAGAAACCGCCAGCCGCAACCCGCTGATCGGTCACCAGCGCAACATCGTTGATCAGCTGGAGGGCTACCGGAAGCTCTACATGGTGGGCGGCAACGCCGGCTGGGCCAACCTGGAGGCGGTGCTCACCCGCAGCATCGACGGCCTGGAGCTGTACGAAGAAGGCGACTGGCAGTCCCCGAACGTGGACGTCTGGGGCATTTCCGACCTGAACCTGTTCAAGGAATCCCACCGGATCCTAGACGCCATTCCGTCGGATCAGCCGTTCTTCGCCTTTATCCAGACCGCCGGCAACCACCGCCCCTTCACCATTCCGGAGCACAACGACGACTTCGAGACCCGCTCGCCGCCGGAGCATGAGCTCAACGCCAACGGCTTCCGCAATACCGCGCAATACAACGCGGTCCGGCTGCTCGACTACAACGTGGGCCGCTACATGGAGATGGCCCGCGAAAGCGACTACTTCGACAACACCATTTTTGTGTTCTTCGGCGACCACAACAATCGCATCACTACCCTGGCGCATATGCCGCCCTTCCAGGAGCAGTTGGGCCTGGAAAGCCACCATGTGCCGCACATGCTGTACGCGCCGGGTTTGCTGGCGCCCCGCCATGTGAAAGAGGTGGTGAGCCTGGTGGACGTGATGCCCACCCTCGCCGGCCTGCTGGGTATGGAATACCGCAATACCACCCTGGGGCGGGACATCCAGATGCCGGCGCCGGAAGGTGAGCGCAGCGCCTTCGTGGTGCTGCGCGAAGGCCCGGCGCCGCAGATCGGCATGGTCACCCAGGAGCATCTGGTGCGCCTCAACCATGACGGCGAAGCGGCCACGCTGCACAAGTTGTACAGCGATGAGCCGCAACAGGACCGGGCCGGGGAGGACCCGCAAACCTTCCAGCACCTGTTCAATCTGGCCCGTGGCGTGTACGAAACCTCCCGCTATCTGTTCTATGACAACGCGGTGAGCGACGGCAAAGGCGGGAAAGCGTCTTCCGAGACGACGCCGGCCGGGGAGCAATAAGGGCCCGGCCATGGCCTTGCCGCTGGAAGAAACCGCCTGTGCCGTTATCGGCGCCGGCGTGCTCGGCCTGGCGGTGGCCCGGCGGCTCGCCCGCGCCGGGCAGGCGGTGGTGGTGCTGGAGGCGGAAGCCCATATCGGTGAGCACCTCTCCTCACGCAACAGCGAGGTGATCCACGGCGGGCTCTATTACCCGCCCGGCTCACTGAAAGCGGAAACCTGCCTGCGCGGCAAGGCCCTGCTTTACGAATACTGCGCCACCCGGGATATCGCCCACCGGCGTTGCGGCAAGTGGGTGGTGGCCGGCGCCGGCCAGGCGCGGGCGCTGGACGACCTCCACGCCAACGCCCGCGCCGCCGGCGCCGAAGGGCTCAGCCTGATAAGCCGAAAACGATTGCGCCGGGAGGCGCCCTGGCTGCGCGTCGAGCAGGCCCTGGAAAGCGCCACCAGCGGCATCGTCGACAGCCACGGGCTGATGGCCAGCCTGGCCGCGGAAGCGGAGGCCCACGGGGCGGTGATTGCCCTGCGTCACCGGGTGGAGCACATCGACTGCCGGCCGGGGCGTTTCACGCTCACGGTGGCGGCCCCGGACCAGCGCTTCCGGCTGCGCGCCGAGCGCGTGATCAACGCCGCCGGGCTCGGCGCCGTGCCGCTCACCAGGCTGATGGACGGCCTGCCCGAACAGCACCGCCCGCAACAGCGCTTCGCCAAGGGCCACTATTTCAAGCTGCGCGGCAAACCGCCCGCTGACCGGTTGATCTACCCCCTGCCCGACGCCGACGGCCTGGGCGTCCACCTGACTCTGGATCTGGCCGGCGGCGCCCGATTCGGCCCGGACGTGGAATGGGTGGCGCGGCCGGACTACCGGGTGGACGAGAGTCGGCAGGCGAGCTTCGAACAGGCGGTGCGGCGCTATTGGCCGGGGCTGCCCGCCGGCGCGTTGCAACCGGACTACGCCGGTGTACGCCCCAAACTGTGGCTGAACGGGGAACCCTATCGGGACTTTCTGATCCAGGGCCAGGGCGAGCACGGCATTGACGGGTTGGTGAATTTGCTCGGTATTGAATCACCGGGCCTCACCGCCGTCCTGGCGCTGGCGGAACATATCGACTGACATAATTCTGGAAGACGGCTTTGTGGGAGCGGGCCCCGCCCGCGAAAGGGTGGCGCTAGCCACCCGGCGGGATAC